>NZ_JBPXMC010000020.1:0-168765 GCF_051918885.1 Streptosporangium sp. OZ121 | reverse complement strand
TAGTCCTGGGGGTAGACGAACTCCACCTCGAACTCCCCGGCGGCGTTCAAGTGCCCGCGGACCGGGTCACCGGTGTTGCCCGGCCCCTGACGCAGCATCTCCCACTGACCGTTGCGCTTCTTGTAGCGCATCTCGTAGTTCGCCCAGCTCAGCGGACGCTGCTCCTCCACCGCTCGCCCTCGCGGCTCAGCTGAATTCACCGGTGCGGTGACGGTGCCGGTGACGTTGACGACGGGCGGGGTGGGGTCCTGGCCGCACCAGGGGGCGGTGGGCTCGTCCGGCGGGCACGTGGGCGGGGGCGGCGGCGGGACGGGGCCGGTCGGCGGCGGAAGCGGCGGTGTCGGCACCCCCATCTCCGGCGGGTCCTGGTCGCAGCCGACGCCGTAGGTGTAGTCCCACGGCTCCCACGGCTGGTTGGGGCGGCCGACCTGAACACCGTGGAAGACCGACTGCATCGGGCCGACGCAGACGATCCGGTCGGGGTAGGAGGGATAGCCCAGGTGCCGGATCCTGGCGTTGACGGAGTCGGTCTCGCTGCAGTTGCGGCCCAGGAAGTAGATGCGCAGCGGATCGAACAGGGTCTGGTAACGCACCCGGTGGTATCCGCCGGTCTCGGTGTTACACGGAAAGGGCCTCTCCGTCTCGGCCGAGGATGAGCCGGGCGCCGGGCCCGCCACCGCGAAGACCCGGGGGGCCGTCTCCGCGCTGACGGGCGCGGGCGCGGCCACGGCCGGGGCCGGGGCGTTTGTCGCGCCGGTCTCCGCCGCCGCGGGGGAGGCGGGCAGTGTCAGGGCCGCCAGGATGGCGGCCGCCAGTAACGGCCGCGTCGGCCGCACCAGGTGTCGTAGTCGTCTGGTCATGGTCTTCCCCGAACGGTAGGCGCGTCGACACCGAGGGGCGGGCACCGCCACGGCCCCCGGCAAATCGCACTGATCTCCCACCTGTACGCAGCCCCTCGACCCCGAGATCCCGAAGTCGCCGACCGAACGGTGACCGGAGCGACGCATGAGGGCTACTGCCCGAATGACGGCCCGAAGGTAGAGGGCAGGGCCGCCGGCGGCCTGTGGGACCTCTACTGGGCGAAGCCGTTCCCCAGACCGGTCTCTACGACGTCTGGGTGCGCCTGCCGCGAGGCACCGTCCACAACGACTCCCGGGCCACCTACGAGATCACCACCAGCTTCGGTGTGGAGACCGTCACCTTGGACCACACCGCCGCCAACGACACCTGGATCAACCTCGGCAAGTACGGCTTCGAACTGCTCCACGACACCGACGTCCAGCTGCGCCTGCTCAACGGACCCGCCGCCCCCGGTGACGCCGTGGCGGAAAGCCTGCTGGCCGACGCGGTCATCGTCGCCCCCCATCAAGACTGACCCGCTCCCACGAGGCCTTCCCGGACACGCCTCACTCCGGGAAGGCCTCGGCCACCGAAGCCCCACTCGACAAGAGCCGCGCCACGTGATGGGCAGGGCCCTGAGACCAGCCGGCTGAAGGCGAGCGCTACCTTCGCGGGTATTTGATCTTGAGGCTGCCCATGCCGACCTTGCCGGTGACACGCAGCACCGGCGCGTCCGGACGGCCCGGGTCGGTGGCCTTGTTGCTGATCGTGCCCATGTTCGTCGTCACCGATTCGATCCACACGGTCCACCCGCGCGGCACGATCACCAGGATGCCGCCCATCCCGCAGGTCGCCTCCAGCAGCACCTCGCGATGCGAGCACACCGCCTCGGTGAAGTCGATCTTCACGTTGCCCGAGGTGCAACTCGCCACGATGCGCCCGGGCACCACCCAGTAGTCCTTCTGGTGGACCTGCCCGCTCTTCGTCCGCAACTCCAGGACCCTGCCGACATCGCCCGGCACGGCGAGTGTCCCGTCGGTCCGCGGCAGGTCGGCGGTGAGGGCCCTCAGGTCGTCGTACGTCCTGGCGGCCTGAGTCCGCTCGATCCGCTCCTCCAGCTCCTCCAGGGTGAGCCGCCCGTCTCCGGCGGCCACGCGCAACTGCTCGATAACCACGTCCCGGTCGGCGTGCGACGCGCGAAGCCGGCCGTCAGGATGCGTCATAAGATCATGCTAGTCGGCCGAATGCGGGGTTACGATCCCTGATTCATAGGCGTACACGACGACCTGCGCCCGATCTCTCAGGCTCAGCTTGGCCAGTATCCGGCCCAGGTGCGTCTTGACCGTCGCCTCCGCCAGCTCCAGCCGACCGGCGATCTCCATGTTCGACAACCCCCTGGCCACCAGCACCAGCACCTCCCGCTCCCGCGCGGTCAACCCGGACAGCACCGCGGGCTCGGCCGCCCCCGCCGAGGGAAGATGCACCGCGAAACGCTCCAGCAAACGCCGCGTCGTGCTCGGAGCCACCACCGCGTCCCCGCTGTGCACCGACTGGATCGCGCTCACCAGATCGGCGGGCGGCACGTCCTTCAGCAGGAACCCCGACGCACCCGCCTTCAACGCCGCGAACGCGTACTCGTCCAGATCGAACGTGGTCAGGATCAGCACCCGAGGCCCGCCGGCCGCCGAACGGATCAGCCGCGTCGCCTCCACCCCGTCCATGACCGGCATCCGCACGTCCATCAGCACCACGTCGACGGCGACCGTCCGCACCGTCTCCACCGCGACCGCCCCGTTACCCGCCTCCGCGACGACCTCGATCCCGGGATGGGCACTGAGAACCATCCGGAAACCGGTGCGCAACAACTCCTGATCGTCGACCAGCATCACCCGGATCACCCGGTCACCCACCACGCGCTCCGTCAAGCCGCCCGACCCGCCCCGGTGTCGCCGATCGGCAACCGCGCCACCACCTGGAACCCGCCACCCGTTACGGGCCGTGCCTCCACGCTCCCGCCGAACAGCGCGACCCGCTCCCGCATGCCGACCAGACCGTGCCCGCCCTCACGCTCCGGCGTCGCGGCCCCGCGACCGTCGTCGGTCACCCGCAAGAGCAGCTCCCGCACGCCGTACTCCATCTCGACCGTGGCCCTGCTGTCCGGACCGCCATGCTTGAGGGTATTGGTGAGGGCCTCCTGCACGATCCGGTAAACCGTCAGCTGCTCCCCCTCGGGAAGCTCCCGGGGAACGCCGGACACCCGCAACTCCACCGGCAACCCCGACTCCCGCACCTGCGCTACCAGACCGTCCAGCTGCGACAGGCTCGGCTGCGGAGCGTACTCCTCCTGGACACCGTCGGCTCGCAACACGCCCACCATCCGCCGCATCTCCGCCAGCGCCCTGCGCCCCGTGGCCGAGACCGCCTGCATCGCCCTGCGCGCCTGCTCGGGATCGCTGTCGATCGCGTACCCCGCCCCGTCGGCCTGAACGATGATCACACTCACGTTGTGGGCGACCACGTCGTGCAGCTCACGGGCGATCCGGGCCCGCTCCGCCGCCGCCGCCAGCCTGGCCTGCTGATCGCGCTCCCGCTCGGCCCGCTCGGCCCGCTCCTCCAGACCCTCCAGGTAACGGCGGCGGGTGTTCGCGTAGATCCCCGCCATCCAGATCGCGACCGCGAACGCCGAGGCCGTGGCGAACGCACTCAGGTCAAACCCCTGAGGCACCCGCCCGAACACCAGGAACAACCCCAGCTCCACCACCAGACCCGCCCCCACCGCCCAGCGCAACGGGCGCCGCGACGCCACCTCGTACATGGCGACGAGCACGGAGAGGTTGAAGACCAGGGGTTGCACCCCGAGAAGCCACTGGAGGAAGGAAGCCAGCGAGATGATCGCGAAGACCGCGACGGGACGCTCGCGCAGCCAGAACAGCGGCACGAACAACAGCAGCGTCAACCCCGCGAACCCCCACGGCCCAAGCCTCTGCGCCCCCCAGGCCGCCAGATCGATCCCGACGGTCCAGACGTTGAGCAGCGAGACCAGCAGGAACGGAGCCAGCCACAGGGCATCCGTGATCCTGGGATGGCGCCCGCTCCAGGCGCGTAGTCTGCCGAACACATCACCACGATACGTATGCGCAGATCAGCGCCCTTCCCCCTCAAGGGGGAGCCCGGTGTACGACTCAGGTCGCACATCGAGCCGCACAGGTGGCACGGCTTACGCGGCCTTTACGGTCTCTGGGGCACCATGGTTTCCGGGAGCGCCCTCTGGGGTGAGTAAAGGGAGATAGTTTGTGGTGATCAATCACAACGACGCCGGGTCGCGCGGCCCCGAAGACGGGCCGCGCGACCTGACGTTTTCCTCCCGCCGCGCCGGATAGCCGCAATACCGGACGGCCGCTGCCCCGCCCGCTCGGATGTTCCGGTGACCCCACCCGCTCACCCGCGCGGATTCCCGGAGGCACCCGCGCGGATTCCCGGAGGTTTTCCCGTCCAGGGGTGGACATCGCGCGGTCCCGGACGAGACCGGACCCTACGCGGGCGACCGGCCGGAGCCACCCCGCACGGCGCGGCCAGGCGAACCCGTGTCACCACTCTCGCCCATCTCGACGGACGCGGCGGCGCGCTCCTCTTCGAGAACGGACTCGCGCAGCAACTGAATGGCCTTGCGTATGACCGCGGACCTCGACGCGAAGCGTTTTTCACTTCGACGGTATTCTGTGAAGAATGAATCCTGGGCCGATATTGTTACGCTGGTGTCTGTCGACTTTATGTCGGCCGGGCGATTTTGAATTGTTTTGTAGGGCCGCCGGGATTCGAACCCGGACTGTCACGGACCTAAACCGTGCGTCTCTGCCTTTGGACTACGGCCCCTTGATTTTCCTGCGAAATTCTCTGTCTGTGAATGGCGGTTCGGGCAGAGAAAGCGCAGATTTTCTTTTCGATTATCCAGCCAGTTGCCATTGATGTGGTCAACGTGAAGTATCAATGTCCGGCCTTGCCAGACGTCCCCGATCCTACATCCCGCGCAGTGGTACGGCACCCCGATTGCGATCATGCTGCGCCTGAGCTGCCTTGGATGTGGGCGAGAGCTGCCCTCTGGTCGTACGGTCAGGACCTGTTCCGGGCCGCGTCGCCTCGGTGGGGACTGTCCTCGCTGATGTGCCTGACCGAGGAAGTGGGACGTGTCGATTCCGAAGCGCTTCAGTTGGCGGCTGATGTGGGTGTAATTTCCGCCCGCGATGGTGATGCCGAGGCGGCGGAGGACGTCGGCGATGCTGAGGGAGTCGGCTGCGGCCTCCGCCGGCATTTCGGGGGTGTATTTGTATTTGATGGGCACGCCCCAAGCCCAGGCAATGGGACTGACAATTCTTGGGGCATGCTCACGTCGTATTAAATGGTGAGAAACGGGTTTTAGTCGATGTCGAGTTCGCGGCGGAGGCGGGCCACGTGGCCGGTCGCCTTCACGTTGTAGAGAGCCTTCTCGATCTTTCCGTCGGCGTCGATGACGAAGGTGGAGCGGATGACCCCGACGGTCGTCTTGCCGTACATCATCTTCTCCCCGTACACGTCGTAGGCCTTGTGGACATCGAGGGAGGGGTCGGACAGGAGGGGAAAGGTCAGGGCGTCGTGCTCGGCGAACTTGGCGAGCTTGGCCGGGCTGTCCTTCGAGACGCCGAGCACGGCGAATCCGGCCGCGGTCAGCGAGGCGAGGCTGTCGCGGAAGTCGCAGGCCTGCTTGGTGCAGCCCGGGGTCATCGCGGCCGGGTAGAAGTAGAGGATGACGCGCCGACCGCGGTGTGTCTCCAGCGACACGGTGGTGCCGTCGGCGGCGGGAAGCGTGAAGTCCGGGGCGGCGTCGCCCGGCTCGAGTTTCATGGTGGTCCTCCGAGGAATGGTTCCCCGATCAACTTACCGGCCTGTCCGAAGTGCCGTGGGCGGGCAGGACCTGACAGACTGATCAATGTCAAGGAGTAGGGGAGGAGCGCCATGGCGGACACCGATCCCGCGGAGCTGGAGCGGCAGATCGAGCGCACGCGCGCGGAGTTGGCTCAGACGGTGGACGCCATCGCGGACCGGGTGAGCCCCAAGCGGGTCGCGGCGCGCGGTGTGGCCAAGGTCAGGGCGAACGCGGAGCATCTCGTCGCCCAGGTCGGTGACATGGTGGGCGTGGCGGGACCGAAGCCGGTCAAGCTCGCCGGCGAGCCCGAGGATCTGTGGGCGGACGACCGGCCGGACCTGGCGCCGATCCTGATCGGGGTGGGGGCGGTGCTGGCACTCGGCGCGGTGGTCGTGTTGTGGCGGCGCCGGCGTCGCTGACCGGGGGTTCCGGTGTCGCCGACGACCGGTCGGCGGCCCCGAATTGAGTAGGGGTTTACTCATGTGACCTTTTTCCCGCTCGCGGAACATCGCGGGTAGGTGAAAGGGAGGGGTAAATCCATGAAAAACATCATTCGCGCCGCGATCGCGGTGGTGGCGACCACGGGCCTCGTGCTGACGGTGGCTCCGGCCGCCTTCGCCGCGACACCGGCGTCCGCCTCGTCCGCGTCGGCTGTGTCCTCGGTGTCCTCGGTGTCCTCGGCGCGCGACTTCGACGACAGCTTCGAGCAGGAGTCCAGGAACGGCCTGGCCACGCTGGAGGCCGAGTACTCGGTCAGGGGCGACGAGGAGGACGACAACACGTTCAGGCTGCGGGGCGAGCTGTACGACGGTGACAGGCGCACCTTCCGCCAGGGCGGTCGCTGCGCCTACGTCGAGGTCCAGGTCGTCCCGTCCGACGACGAGGACTGGGACGTCGCCAAGCGCGACAGGCTGTGCAGCTACGACGACACCAAGCGCTTCCGCGTCACGGCGCACGACGTCAGCGAGGTGCGGGTCAAGACCTGCCAGGTCAAGTTCCGGAGCTGGTCGACCCACAGGTGCAGCAGGTGGGAAGAGCTCGACCTGGGCTTCTGAGATCCCCCTGAGATTCCTCGGGAGCGCGGTCTCTCCGGGCGCGGAGCACCGGGGGCCGTAGCGCCCGGGGGTATGGCAGGAAAGGGCACCCGCCGCTGGAGCGGCGGGTGCCCTTTCCTCGTGCCGGGGTCCGCTCCCGTGTTCCGGACGGTGCCGGGTTCGGAAGGGACGCCGCTCTGCCGGAGTTCCAGCCGATCCCGGCCGTGGATCTGGGGGAGACAGAGGCAGCGGGTCAGAGGAAGGTGCGGCCCTCGCCCCGGTAGGTGGGGACCTCGTCCACGACCTCGTCCCCGTCGATCAGGTGCAGGCTCGCGAAGCGCTCGCAGAGCTCGCCCGCCTTGGCGTGCCGGAACCAGACCCGGTCGCCGGCGCGCAGGTCCTCGGCGGCCTGCCCGATGAGGGGGGTCTGCACCTCCCCGGCTCCCTCGTCGGGGTCGTAGCGCAGCCCGCACGGCAGGTAGGGCTGGGGCAGGCGGCTGTCGCCGGGGGCGCCGGAGGCGGGGTAGCCGCCGCCGAGGACGGTGACGACGCCGGGGGCGGGGCGGCGTACGACGGGCAGGGCGAACAGGGCGGCGGGCCGGCCGGTGAATCCCCGGTAGAAGTCGAACAGGCGGGGGTGGAAGAAGCCGGATCCGGCGGCGATCTCGGTGACGGCCCTCTCCTTGGCGGTCTTCTCGATGCTGCCGGTGCCGCCGCCGTTGACGAACTCCAGGTCGGTGATCTGGCGGACGGCCTGGACGATGCGGCCTCTGCGCGTGATCAGCTCGCGCCGGGACCGGGCCTGCATCAGGCGGACGGCCCGGGTCAGGACGGGGTGGCCCGGAGGGTCGTCGCCGACTCCGGCGATCTGCGCCTCGTACGCCATCAGGCCCGCGAGCCGGAATCCGGGCCGTTTCGCGATCTCGGTGGCCAGGTCGGCGGCCTGGCCGATCTCGCGGACGGGGGAGCGGCGGACCCCCGCCCTGAACCGGCCGCCGAAGGCGAGGTAGCCCGCGTCGACGTCCAGGCAGAGCCGGATCTCGTGGCGGTCGTGGACTCCGGAGACGGCGGACTCGATGAGGTCCAGGTGCTCGGCGTGGTCCACCATGATCGTGATCTCCCGCGCCGCGACCGGGCCGGCGGCCAGCTCGGCGAGCGCGGCGCGGTCGACGGTGGGGTACGCCACGAGCACGTCCCGCATCCCGGTGGAGACGAGCCAGAGGGCCTCGGGGAGGGTGAAGGCCATGATCCCGGTGAAGCCGTCCATGGCGAGGACGCGTTCGAGCACGGCCCGGGACCTGATGGACTTGCTGGCGACCCTGATCGGCTTGCCCCCGGCCCGGCGGACCATTCCCTCGGCGTTGGCGTGCAGGGCGGGCAGGTCGAGGACGGCGAAGGGGGGATCCAGGTGCGCTGTGGCCCGGTCGTAGCGCTGGCGGTCGTCCATGTTCGCAGGATAACCCGGCCCCCACGAATATGAGCAATATTCATGTTGCCGGACGGGTGGTCAATGCTCCCGCCAGGAGGACCTCAAGATCGCGTAAGTGGGTGGTTGATCCCCGGCCCGCTCCTGCCCGGACGCGTACACATGACCGAATGACGACTACTCTCCAGGACATCCTGGCGGGCTCGGGAGGCACCGGCGGCGCGGGGACCACCACCGGAGGCTCGGGAGGCAAGGCGGCGGCCGAGCAGTTCCAGGACGTCCGGCGCAGGTCGGTGCGGTTGCTGCGGCCGGGAAGGACCCCCGCCGGTGTCCCCGCGGCCCTGATGGTCTCCGCCGTGCTGGTGGTCTCGGCCTCGGTGACGGTGGGCCTGCTCATGGAGTCGCCGGTCGCGCGGGTTCCCTACCGGCGGCTCGTCAACGGGGCCGGCGCGTGGAACTGGTCGGATCCCGCCACGTTCGCCGCGTCGACGCTCGCCATGGCGGCGGGCCTGGTGATGCTCGCGCTCGCCGCGCTGCCGGGCCGGACCCGGCTGGTGCCGCTGGAGTCGGGGGACCCGCACATGGTGATCGGCATCACCAGGTCCGGGCTTCGCCGCACGCTGCGGGAGGCCGCCGAGGCGGTGGAGGAGGTGAACGGGGCCCGGGTCCGGCTCACGTCGCGGATCGTCGAGGTCACCGTGTTCACCGACGCCGAGCGGACCGGGCCCGTGCTGCGCCGGGTGGGCGCGGCGGTGGGTGACCGGCTGTCCGGGCTGGGCGCGATGTGCGCGGGTGACGTCGTCGTACGGCTGCGCAGGAAGAAGGCGCGATGAGGCCCTATCTGGGCAACCGGATCGGTCTGGCCGTCACCGGGGCGGTGCTGGTGTGCGCGGGACTCTACGCCTTCCTGCGAGGACGCGGTGACATTCCCGGCCAGTCGCCCGGGGCCAGGCTCGTGCGCAAGGGGTTCCCCGGCTGGCTGGCCGCGCATCCGTGGCTGGGCTGGCTGGTGGCGCTGCTGCTGGTGGCGCTGGCACTCCTGGCGGTGCGGTGGCTGCTACACGCCCTGGGATGGGGGCGGTGGGGCAGGCGGTCCGGGACGGGGACCGCCATGCTCGGGGTTGCTCTTAAAGAAGTCGAAGGGCTCACCCGTGTCCGCGTCAGGTACATACGGCACGAGCGGCTGCGCATCGGGGTGGGCTGCGCGCCCGCGACCGATGTCGGCAAACTCGTGGCCCGGCTGAACAGGGACGCGGTGGGGAAGGTCCGACGGGCGCTCGGGGAGGTAGAACTCGGCGTGGTGGTTCGCCTGCACGTCCGCCGCCGCTGACCCTCCGGACGACGGCCGCTCGCCCGTCGCGCCGGACACCGGCCGCTCGCCCGTCCCTCCCAGCACCGGCCATTCGCCCGTCATGCCGTACGCCGGCCGTTCGCCGGTGACGCCGTACGCGGGTCGCTCGCCCGTCGCGCCGTACACCGGCGGCTCCGTCGTGCCCCCGTACGCGGTGCCTCCGTACGCGCCACCCCGGTGCGCCTGCTCGTCGTACGATCCCGGCCCGTACCCCGATTCCCCGACGGGGCTCGCGTACACCGGCCGTTCGGCCGTCGTGCGGTACGACGGGTCCTCGTCGCCGGGGCCCTCGTACGGCGGGTCCTCGTCCGGTTCCCCGGCCGTCGCCTCGGGCGCGTTCTCCTCGCGCCTGGCCCCGAAGGCCAGTCCGGCGGCGAGGCAGGCCAGCGGGAGGGCGGGGATGACGTAGCGGTGGTCGAAGGCCGCGATGAAGGGCGGCAGGACCAGCAGCATGGTCCCCGCCGCCCAGGGCAGCAGCACCGCGCCGCCGAGCCGCCGCAGCCGCATCAGCACCCCGACCAGGCCGACCAGCAGGATCACCGCGAGGTACGGGCCCCGCACGAAGGCGTACTCCTGGTAGCCGCGCAGCCAGCCCGCGTACGGCTCGACCATCACCGGCGCCCCCGACGAGCCCTGGTAGGCCACGGTCAGCTGCTCGGCGGTCTTTCCCTGCGAGGCGGCCCCCGAGGAGAAGGGCCGTACGGTGTCGGGGAAGACATAGGCGCTCTGCGGCCCGGGAGCCGGGTAGACGCGCCGGTTCCAGTCGAAGATGTGGGCCGCGTCCGCCAGGCCCGCCCGCAGGAAGTCGAACGGCTGGGCCATGATCGCCTGGGTGGCGAAGGCGCCCGCGAGCGCGTCGCGCTCCGCCCAGCTGCCCTTGACCTTGTTCAGCGGCGACTCGCCGTCCCAGATGTAGACCGGTGGCGCCGGGCGCTGTCCGAGCGGCTCGACGGGGCACAGGGCCGCCTCGGGACCGGCCGGGTGGATCCTGGAGCAGTCGGCGAAGGTCATCGTCCGCGCCCAGAGGAAGGCGTTCCCCCTGGTCAGCCCGAAGCTGCCGTGCTCGGCCCGGAACCAGGCCGCGTACGAGCCCAGGCCGATCGCGGCGGCCAGCGTCGCGGCGACGATCGCCCGCCATCCGGCCCGGCGGATCAGCATGCAGACCAGCGCCACGGCGATCAGCGGCAGCCCGATCGTGCGGGTGACGGTCGCCGCGGCCAGCAGCGCTCCGGCCAGTGCCGCGACCCACACCGCGGGGCGCCGCCGCCACAGCAGCAGCGTGACCGCCAGCACCGCCAGGAACTGGAAGAGCAGGTCCGCCATGACGAGGTGTTCGAGCTGGAGCTGGTAGGCGTCCAGCAGCACCGGCAGCGCGGCGAGCGTCGCGCCCCACCCCGGCAACCCGCCCAGCCTGCGCAGCAGCAGGTAGACGCAGACGGCCACGGCCAGTCCGAGCAGGTGCTGCACCGCGATCACCGCGGGAACGCTGGACAGCGGCTTGAGGATCCACAGGAACAGCGCGTAGCCCGCCGGGCGGGACTCCAGGGGGCGGGGGTCGAGCCCCGCGTTCAGGTAGACGAAGGAGTCGGCCCAGAACCACAGGGCGGGCCGGTAGCCGAGCATGGCGAGCAGTCGCAGTCCGCCGCCCGCCAGCAGGGCGGTGATGAAGAGCCAGTGCGACCCGAGGAAGCGGAGCACCCGCAGGGGGCGGGAGGGGTTCGCGGGGCGCTGGGAGCGACGGGAACGGCTTGCCGGGTGCGTTCCCGTTACCACCGCGACCTCCCGAGTCCCGCGCACATGGCCACCCAGCATAGGCGTGGGATCGGGGGGTCTTGCACGTGATGCGAAATTTGATAGGGATTGAGGTCAGCACTCGATGACGTTGACCGCGAGCCCTCCCCGGCTGGTCTCCTTGTACTTGTCGAGCATGTCGCGGCCGGTGTCGCGCATCGTCTTGATGGCCTTGTCCAGCGAGACGAAGTGGCGGCCGTCGCCGCGCATCGCGATCCTGGCGGCGGCGATGGCCTTGATCGAGGCGACCGCGTTGCGCTCGATGCACGGGATCTGCACCAGGCCGCCGATCGGGTCGCAGGTCAGCCCCAGGTTGTGCTCGATGCCGATCTCGGCGGCGTTCTCGACCTGCTCCGGGGTGCCGCCCATCACCTCGGTGAGCCCGGCGGCGGCCATCGAGCAGGCCGAGCCGACCTCGCCCTGGCAGCCGACCTCGGCGCCGGAGATGGAGGCGTTCTCCTTGAACAGCACGCCGATCGCCCCCGCGGTCAGCAGGAAGCGGATCACGCCCTCGTCGTCGGAGTCCTTCGTGAAGCGGTCGTAGTAGGTGAGCACGGCCGGGATGATGCCCGCGGCGCCGTTGGTGGGCGCGGTGACGATGCGGCCTCCGGCGGCGTTCTCCTCGTTGACCGCGAGGGCGAACAGCGAGACCCAGTCCATCGTCTGCAGCGAGTCCTTCTCCGGCGACTCGCTGCGCAGCTGCCGGTGGAGCTGGTGGGCGCGGCGGCGGACCTTCAGGCCGCCGGGCAGCACGCCCTCCTTGCCGATGCCGCGCCGCACGCACTCGCTCATGACCTGCCACAGCACGAGCAGCTGGGCGCGGATCTCGGCCTCGGTGCGGCCGAACGCCCGCTCGTTCTCCAGCATCAGCCCGGAGATCGACAGCCCGGTCTCCTCGCACTGGGCGAGCAGCTCCGCGGCCGTGGTGAAGGGGTACGGCAGGACGGTGTCGTCGGCTTTGATCCGGTCGGCGCCGGTGGCGTTCTCGTCGACGACGAAGCCGCCGCCCACCGAGTAGTAGACCTTCTCGCGGATCGTCTCGCCGGACTCGGACAGCGCGGTGAAGCGCATGCCGTTGGGGTGGCCGGGGAGCGAGATCTTGCGTTCGAAGACGAGGTCCTCGCCGATGACGAAGGGGATCTCGCGGGAGCCGTACAGGGGGAGGGTGCCGG
This sequence comes from Streptosporangium sp. OZ121, assembly GCF_051918885.1. Taxonomy (NCBI): domain Bacteria; kingdom Bacillati; phylum Actinomycetota; class Actinomycetes; order Streptosporangiales; family Streptosporangiaceae; genus Streptosporangium; species Streptosporangium sp. OZ121. The sequence goes on along the minus strand of NZ_JBPXMC010000020.1, from coordinate 156,251 downwards.
ACTCGCGCATGGCGGCGAGCCGCTCGTCGACCGTGTCGACGTCGACCAGCTCGGGCTTCTCGCCGGACAGGCCGAGCAGCACGGCCTTGTCGCTGCCGTGGCCCTTGCCGGTCAGGCCCAGCGAGCCGTACAGGACGGCTCTCACCCGGGCGGTCTTCTCCAGGAGCCCGTCCTGGTGGAGGCCGCGGGCGAACTTGTGGGCGGCGGCCATCGGGCCGCCGGTGTGCGAGCTGGACGGGCCGATTCCGATCTTGAAGAGATCGAAGACGCTGATCGTCATCTGAATCCTTCCAGCGTGGACGGCCACGCGCGCCCGGAGACGCGCGTGGCCGTGACGCGAGGGGGGAGAGGCTTAGGACTCACCCGAGGTGAGCGCGGCGTACTCCTCCGGCGACAGCAGGTCGTCGGCGGAGCCCTCGAGGCGTACGCGGAACAGCCAGCCGTCGCCGTAGGGGTCGCTGTTGACCAGCGAGGGGTCGTCCACGACGGTCTGGTTGACCTCGACGACCTCGCCGGAGACCGGTGCGAAGATGTCGCTCACCGACTTGGTCGACTCGACCTCGCCGACCGCGTCGCCGGCGGTGATCGTCGAACCGACCTCGGGGAGGATCTGCACGAAGACCACGTCGCCCAGCGCCTGGGCGGCGTAGGCGGTGATGCCGACGGTGAGGGTCAGGCCGTCATCGATGCCGGAGATCCACTCGTGTTCCTTGGTGTAGTGCAGTTCCTCGGGAATGCTGCTCATTTTTTCCTCCTGTAGAAAGGCAGTGCGACGACCTCGACCGGCTCGTGGCTGCCCCTGATGTCCACGGCCAGTCCTGACGACAGGCCGTTGTCCACGTAGGCCATGGCGATGGGCCTGCCCAGTGACTGGGAGGGCGCCCCGCTGGTGACCTCGCCGACGACCGTGCCGTCGCCGGCGACCACCACCGGGTACCCGTGCCGGGGCACCCTGCGGCCGGTCGCGATCAGACCGACCAGGCGGCGGGACGGCGGGACGTCCTTGCGTGATTCGAGGGCGGCCCGGCCGACGAAGTCGCCCGGCTTGTCAAACCTCACCACACGGCCCAGCCCGGCGTCGAACGGGGTGAGCCCGGCCGACAGCTCGTTGCCGTAGAGCGGCATCCCTGCCTCCAGACGGAGGGTGTCGCGGGCGGACAGGCCCGCGGGGATCAGGCCGTGCGGCGCGCCCGCCTCGGTGAGGGCGGCCCAGACCGGTTCCGCGTCCTCGGCCGCGACGAACAGCTCGAAGCCGTCCTCGCCGGTGTAGCCCGTACGGGCGACGAGGGCCTCGCGGCCCGCGACGACGGCGGGCAGGCCGGCGTAGTACTTGAGCCCGTCGAGGTCGGCGTCGGTGAGCGCGCCCAGGATCTCCGCGGAGCGCGGGCCCTGGACCGCGACCAGCGCGTACCGCTCCGAGCGGTCGTCCACCGCGGCGTCGAAGCCCTTGGCGCGGCCGGTCAGCTCGGCGGCCACCCGCGGGTAGTTGGAGGCGTTGGCGACGACCATGAACTCGGCGGGGGCGAGCCGATAGACGATCAGGTCGTCCAGCACGCCGCCCTCGGCGTCGACGATCATCGTGTAGCGGGCGCGGCCGGGCTCCAGCGCGGACAGGTGGCCGACCAGCGCGTAGTCGAGGGCCTCGGCGGCCTGCGGCCCGGTCACGAAGATCTCGCCCATGTGGGAGAGGTCGAACAGGCCGGCCGCCTGGCGGACCGCGTTGTGCTCGGCCGACTCGCTGCCGTAGCGGAGCGGCATCAGCCAGCCCGCGAAGTCGGTCAGCGTCGCGCCGAGGGACTCGTGCACGCCGCGCAGCGGCGTAGGTCGGGACATGTGCGCACCTCAGACAAGGGACAGATGAGAGCATCCTCCCCCTCTGTCGTCGGTGCCTGAGAGTTTCATCCGGGTTTTACCGGACTTTCACCTTCGGCGAGGCCGTGGGACCTGCTTTCCAGAGGGCACCTACCCGCACGGTCCTTTGCCTTGAGAGGTTCGCGGGGAGGGCTTGCTCCTTCAGGGGTCCTGGCCTGGGTGTCAGGACGCTCTCCCGCACGGGATTCATCGGTGTCAGCGGCCAGCCTAACCGCCCGGACCGGCCGAGCGAAATCCCCTCGCCGCCCCGAACCGGCCGGGCGAAATCCCCTCGCCGCCCCGATCCGCGCCGGTCAGGGGGTGGCGTGGCGTACCAGCGCCTCGAACAGGGCCGACTCGTCGTCGGTCTCGGGGTGCCACTGGACGGCGACGGCGAAGGGGTGGTCGTCCACTTCCACGGCCTCGATCGTGCCGTCCTCGGCGTGGGCGGTCACGCTCAGGCCCGCGGCGAGCCGGTCGAGGGCCTGGTGGTGGTAGTGGGCCACGTCCACGGTCTCGGCCCCGAAGATCTTCGAGGTCCGGCTGCCGGGGGCGAGCCACACCGGCATCCTGCCGTAGCGGCCGGGAGCCGGGGCGTGCCCCGGGTGGCCGACCACGTCGGGCAGGTGCTGGTGCAGGGTGCCGCCCAGCGAGACGTTCAGGACCTGCATGCCCCGGCAGACGCCCAGGAAGGGCAGGCCCCGCTCCAGGGCCGCCCGGACCAGCCCCAGCTCCGCGTCGTCGCGGAACGGCCGGACGTATCCGGTCCGCTCGTGCGGCTCCTGCCCGTACCGCTCCGGGCCGACGTCCCCGCCGCCGGCCAGGATCAGCCCGTCCAGGCGTCCCGCCAGCGTCGCGGGGTCGCCCGCCGGGGGCAGGATCACCGGCTGCCCGCCCGCGCGGGCCACGTGGTCGACGTAGTCGTACGGCAGGAGCGCGGTGGTCGTCTCCCAGACGGTGAACCGCGCGGGTTCGACGTAGCAGGTGATGCCGATGACGGGACGGGACATGATCTCCTGTTTCGCCGCGCTTGCACCGAGGTCCCGGCACCGTGTGCCCATCCCGGCGCCCTCCCGCACGTTACCGGCCCCGGCGGGCCCCGGTACCGGCGGGGTGCGGGAGGGGCGCCGCCGGGGTGCGGGCGGCGCCGTGGCGGGTGGCGGGAATTAAGTGGTTAAGCGAATCCGCCGCCGGGGAGGCGGCGAGGAGGCGGCGAAGTCACCGCCGCCGGTGTCGCCGCGGGCGCGGGCGTTCCGCCGTGCCCCGGCGATCACGGCGGGTCACCGGCCGCCATGGAGGACGTGGGAGATCGAGAGGAGCGTAGTAGGGTGCGCAGCGGAAACGCGTCGAATAACCGGTTCAGGTGGGGGTCTCGTGAAGCGACCGACGATCGCCGACATCGCTCGTCGCGCGGGGGTGTCCAAGGTCGCGGTCTCCTACGCGCTGAACGACCGGCCGGGCGTGTCGGAGGCGAGAAGGAACACCATCAAGGCCATCGCCAGGGAGATCGGCTGGCAGCCCAACAGCGCGGCGCGCGCGCTCAACGGGGCACGGGCCCGCGCCGTCGGCCTGACCCTGTGCCGCCCGGCGCGGGTCCTGGGGATGGAACCGTTCTTCATGGAGCTGATCAGCGGCATCGAGAGCGAGCTGTCGGCCCGCTCCTACGCCCTGCTCCTGCAGGTGGTGACCGGCCACGCGCAGGAGGCGGAGGTTTACCGCAGGTGGTGGGGAGAGGGCCGCGTCGACGGCATCATCCTGGTCGACCTGCACTTCGCCGACCCGCGCATCCCCGAGATCGAGGAGCTGGACCTGCCGGCCGTGGTGATCGGCCATCCGTCGGAGACGGGCTCGCTCGCCGCCGTCTGGTCCGACGACGGTGCGGCCATGCGGGAGACGGTGGAGTATCTCGCCGCACTCGGCCACCGCCGGATCGCCAGGGTCGCCGGGCTGCCCGCGCTGGTGCACACCGCCCTGCGCGATCAGGCCTTCACCGCCGCGTGCGACGAGCTCGGCCTGGCCGGTCACTCCATCGTGCACACGGACTACACCGGCGAGGAGGGCGCGCGGGCCACGCGGCGGCTGGTCAGCGGCGCGAACCGGCCGACGGCGATCGTCTACGACAACGACATCATGGCCGTCGCCGGGCTTTCCGTCGCGCAGGAGATGCGGCTGGAGGTGCCCGCGGACCTGTCCCTCGTGGCCTGGGACGACTCGCCCCTCTCCCAGGTGGTACGACCGGCCCTGACCGCTCTCGGCCGGGACATCCCCCACTCCGGGGCGCAGGCCGCGCGGAGCCTGCTGGCGCTGATCGCCGGTGAGCACGTCACCGGCGTCCGGACCGAGACGGCCCGGCTCACGCCGCGGGGCAGCACGGGCGTGCCGGGACGCCGGTGACCGACGCCGCCACCCCGTGACGGCACGGGCGTGCCGGGACGCCGGTGACGGGCGTCGCAACGGGGTGGCGGACGGCGTGGGCGTGCCGGGGATGCCGGTGACGGGCGTCAGAACGGGGTGACGTACGCGCCGGAGATGCCGCCGTCCACCAGGAACTCCGAGCCGGTGATGAAACTGGCGTCGTCCGAGGCGAGGAACGCCACCGCGGCGGCGATCTCGGACGCCTCGGCGAACCGGCCCACCGGGATGTGCACCAGGCGGCGCTGCGCCCGCTCGGGGTCCTTGGCGAACAGCTCCCGCAGCAGCGGAGTGTTCACCGGCCCCGGGCACAGGGCGTTCACCCGGATGCCCTCGCGGGCGAACTGCACGCCCAGCTCGCGCGACATGGCCAGCACCCCGCCCTTGGACGCGGTGTAGGAGATCTGGCTGGTCGCCGACCCCATCACGGCCACGAACGACGCCGTGTTGATGATCGATCCCTTGCCCTGCCGCCGCATGTACGGGATGGCGTGCTTGCAGCACAGGTAGACCGAGGTGAGGTTGACCTCCTGGACCCGGCGCCAGGCGTCGATGCCGGTCTCCAGGATCGAGTCGTCGTCCGGCGGCGAGATGCCCGCGTTGTTGAACGCGATGTCCACGCTGCCGTAGGTGTCGAACGCGGCCTGGAACGCGCGGGCGACGTCGTCCTCGCTGGTCACGTCGGCCCGCACGAACAGCCCGCCGACCTCGCCGGCGGCCGCCGCACCGGTCTTCTCGTCCAGGTCCACGCACACGACGCGGGCGCCCTCCTCGGCGAACCGGCGCGCGGTGGCCAGGCCGATCCCGCTTCCGGCGCCGGTGATGACGGCGACCCGGTCCTGCAAACGCAGCATCGCTACTACTCCTCGGAAATGAAGACGTTCTTGATCTCGGTGAACGCTGACAGGGCGTCGGGGCCCAGCTCGCGGCCGAGGCCCGACTGCTTGAAACCGCCGAACGGGGTCCAGTAGCGGACGCTCGAATGGGAGTTGACGCTGAGGTTGCCCGCCTCGACCGCTCTGGCCACCCGCAGCGCCCGGCCGACGTCGCGGGTCCAGATGGACCCGCTCAGGCCGTACGGGGTGTCGTTGGCGATCCGCACGGCGTCCGCCTCGTCGTCGAACGGCACCACCGACACCACCGGTCCGAAGATCTCCTCGGTGAACGCCCGGTCGTCCGCCGACCGGGGCGTCAGGACCGTCGCGGGGAACCAGAACCCCGGCCCCGGCGGGCACGCGCCCTGAAGGTGGGGCGGTTCGGTGACGAAGGAGGCCACCCGGTCCCGGTGCTCGGCGCTGATCAGCGGGCCCATCTCGGTGGCCTCGTCACGGGGGTCGCCGACCCTGACACCCAGCACCGCCTCCCCGAACCGGGCCAGGAACTCGTCGTGGACCGAGCGCTCGACCAGGATCCGGGAGCGCGCGCAGCAGTCCTGGCCCGCGTTGTCGAAGACCGCGTACGGCGCGGTCGCCGCCGCCCTCTCCAGGTCGGCGTCGGCGAAGACCACGTTGGCGCTCTTGCCGCCCAGCTCCAGGGTGAGGCGCTTGACCTGCCCGGCGCAGGTGGCGGCGATCTCCTTGCCGACCTCGGTCGAACCGGTGAACACGATCTTCGCCACGCCGGGGTGCTCGACCAGCCGGGCGCCCGCCACCTCCCCGGCCCCGGGCAGCACCTGGAACACCCCCTCGGGCAGACCGGCGGCCAGGGCCAGCTCGGCCACCCGCAGCGCGGTCAGCGGCGTCCACTCGGCGGGCTTGACGATCACGGTGTTGCCCGCGGCCAGCGCCGGGGCCGCCCCCCAGGTCATGATGACCATCGGGAAGTTCCACGGCACGATCACGCCGACGACGCCCAGCGGCTCCTTGAAGGTGACGTCCAGCCCGCCGGGCACCGGGATCTGCAGGCCGTGGTCGCGCTCGGGCGCCCCCGCGTAGAAGTCGAGCACGTCGGCGACGTTGCCCGCCTCCCAGCGGGCGTTGCCGATCGTGTGCCCGGAGTTGGCGACCTCCAGCAGGGCCAGTTCCTCCGCGTGCTCGCGCACCAGCGAGGCGAAACGGCGCAGCAGCCGGGCCCGGTCTCCCGGGCCGACGTTCCGCCAGGTCGCGAAGGCCCGCCTGGCACGCTCCACGGCCCGGTCGGTCTCGGCGGCGTCCGCCATCTCGACCTCGGCGACGACCTCTTCCGTCGCCGGGTTGATGATCTTCATGTTCACATCCGTTCGAATCCCCGGAAAAGCTCCCAGTCGGTCACCGCCGCGTCGAAGGCGGCCAGCTCGACCCGGGCGTTGTTCGCGTAGTGCGCCACGACGTCCTCGCCGAAGGCGGCCGTCGCGAACTCGGAGTCCTCCCAGAGCTCCAGCGCGTCCCGCAGCGTACTCGGCACGGTCTCCGCGCCGGACGAGTAGGCGTTCCCCGTGAACGCGTCCTCGAGCGGCAGCTCGTTCTCGATGCCGTGCAGCCCGGCCGCGACGAGCGCCGAGACCGCGAGGTAGGGGTTGACGTCGCCGCCGGGCACCCGGTTCTCGATCCGCAGCGAGGGGCCGTGGCCGACCAGGCGCAGCGCGCACGTCCTGTTGTCCACGCCCCACTTGACCGCGGTGGGGGCGAAGCTGCCCGGCACGTACCGCTTGTAGGAGTTGATGTTGGGCGCGTACAGCAGGGTCAGCTCGCGCATCAGCGCGATCTGCCCGGCGATGAAGTGCCGTCCCACGGCCGACAGGCCGTGGGCCCCGGGACCGGCCATGACCGGCTCCCCGGCCGCGTCCCGCAGCGAGATGTGGATGTGACAGGAGTTGCCCTCGCGCTGGTTCGGCTTGGCCATGAAGGTGATCGCCATGCCCTCCTGGGAGGCGATCTCCTTGGCGCCGTTCTTGTAGATCGAGTGGTTGTCGCAGCTGGACAGGGCCTCGCCGAAACGGAAGGCGATCTCGTGCTGGCCGAGGTTGCACTCGCCCTTGGCCGACTCGACGTACATGCCCGCGCCCTCCATGCCGAGCCTGATCCTGCGCAGCAGCGGCTCGACCCGGGCGGTGCCGAGGAGCGAGTAGTCGACGTTGTAGAGGTTGGCGGGCGTCAGGTCGCGGTAGCCACGGCGCCAGGCGTCCTCGTAGGTGTCGCCGAAGACGACGAACTCCAGCTCGGTCCCGACGAAGGCGCCCCAGCCCCGCTCGTCCAGCCGGGCGAGCTGCCGGCGCAGAATCTGGCGCGGCGAGGCGGTCACGTCGGAGCCGTCCTCCCAGACCAGGTCGGCCATCACCAGGGCCGTCCCCTCCTGCCACGGCACGCGGCGCAGAGTGGACATGTCGGGTTTCATAACGAAATCGCCGTATCCGTGCTCCCACGACGACATGGCGTACCCGTCGACCGTGTTCATGTCGACGTCCACCGCGAGCAGGTAGTTGCAGCCCTCGGAGGCGTGCCGCAGCACCTCCTCCAGGAAGTAGCGCCCCGACAGGCGTTTCCCCTGGAGGCGCCCCTGCATGTCGACGACCGCCAGCAGCACGGTGTCGATCCGCCCTGCCCGCACCTCGTCGTGGAGCTCGGTGACGTCCACATGCCCTCCTCGTCGGGGTCCTATTGGGCTAGTGTCAGACCATTGACGTGTAGCGGGGGGAGCCTTGTCAAGGGCCGGAGGGGATAATTGGACGAGGTGTCGCGATTGACCGCCGTGCTGCGGCCGGTGCGCGCGGGCAACGCGTTCGAGGAGACCGTGGAGCGCCTGCTCCAGGTCATCAAACTGGGGCTGGTGGCCGAGAAACTGCCGCCCGAGCGGGAGCTCGCCGCCCAGCTCGGCATCAGCAGGGTCACCCTGCGCGAGGCCATCCGCGAGCTGCAGGACGCGGGCTACCTGGAGGTGCGCCGCGGCCGGTACGGCGGCGCCTTCCTCACCTACGACCCGCCCCGCCCGCACCGGGACGACCTGCGCAGGGCCGTGGCCGACATGGGCACCGACGACCTGTCCGACGCGCTCACCTTCAGGATGGCGGTCGAGTGCGGCGCGGCCCAGGTGCTCGCCACCGCCCCGCTGACCGGGGAGCGGCGCGAGGCCCTGCGGGAGAGGCTGCGCGAGGTCAACTCGGCCGGGCCCGACGACTACCGCCGCCTGGACACGGCCTTCCACCTCGCCATCGCCGAACTGACCGGCTCCGCCCTGCTCGCCGGGGCCTGCGCCGACGCCAGGCTCCGGGTCGCCGACCTGCTCAACGCCATCCCGGTGCTCCAGCGCAACATCGAGCACGCCGCGGTCCAGCACCAGGCGATCGTGACGGCCGTCCTGGCCGGGGACCCGGAGGGCGCGCGCCGCGCCGTGGCCGAGCACCTCGAGGGGACCGCGGCGCTGCTGCGCGGGTTCCTCACCTGACGCGCGGCGTGCCTCGCGCGGGTGCCTGTGCCTCGCGCGGACGCCCAGGCCTCGCGACGGGCGCCCGTGCCTCCTCGTACGAACTCGTACGAACTCGTGCGAAGGCCCGTGCCTCGCGCGGCCGCCCGGGAAACCGCCGTGCCGTCGTGGCTCCCGTGCCTGCCGGGAGGCCTCTCTCGCATAGCCTGGGGGGACGGTGGGGGATTTGTTCCGAGAGCGAATCATGGAGACAGGACGGCTGCCGCTGTTCTGTTTCTTCGTCGCGCTGATCGTCGTCTTCCTGCTCACCAGGATCAACGTCCGGCTCATCCGGGCCAAGATCGGCTGGTTCGGCAACGTCAACGTCGGTGAGATGCACATCCACCACGTGGTCTTCGGGGTGGTGCTGACCCTGCTCGGCGGGGTGTCCGGTCTCGTCGTCTCGGGCGTCTCCGAGGGCTGGTACGCGGTGACGGCCGCCGTCTTCGGCGCCGGAGCCGCCCTGATCCTGGACGAGTTCGCGCTGATCCTGCACCTGCACGACGTCTACTGGGAGGAGGAGGGGCGCGCGTCGGTCGACGCCGTGTTCATCGCCGTCGCGATCACCGCCCTGCTCCTGCTCGGCCTGCGCCCCCTCGGCTGGGAGGACTACGACAGCGAACCCCGCGGCACGTTGCTGACGATCGGTTTCATCGTGACCAACCTCGCGCTCGCCGTGATCACGCTGCTCAAGGGCAAGATCTGGACGGGTCTCGCCGGACTGTTCGTCCCGATCCTCCTGGTGCCCGGCGCGGTGCGGCTGGCCCGCCCGGGATCGCCCTGGGCACACTGGTTCTTCGCGCCGGACTCCCGGCGCCCGCAGCCCCGCAAGATGGCCAGGGCCGAGGGCCGCGAGGAGCGCTGGCGCCGCCCGGTGATCCGCGGCAAGATCGCCTTCCAGGAGTTCCTCTCCGGCCGCCACGACCTTCCCTCCACCCGCCGCCGTTCCCGCCTCTGAGCCCGCGCGCCCCGTGGACCTCGGGCGAACGGCGGGCATACTGGGGGACGTGAGTACGCTTCCGTCCCGATGGGACGGCGTGGAGCAGCGCGTCCCCGAATCGCTGGCCGACCTGCGCGGCCCGGCGACGGGGACGGTCGCCCTGCCCGTGCACCTCGGCTGGTCCGGGCTCACCGAGTTCGACCTGGTGAACCCGCTGCTGCGGATGAGCCTCTACCGCACGGTCATCACCGGCGGCGGCCGGTCCGACGCCGAGTCGTATCTGAACGCCGAGCTCCTCGTGGCCGACTGGCCGACCCTGCGCCGGGGCATCGGGCCGAGTTACCGGAGGGCCTGGGAAACCAAGATCGCCGCCCTGGGGTGGCGGCCCGACGCCGACGCCGGCGCGGGCCGTGACGCCGGGACGGGGACCGGGGGCGGGCGTGACGCCGTACGGGAAACCGCGGCGGGCCGTGACACCGGGGCGGGCGCCGTGACGCCGGGGTGGGAACGATGATCCTGCCTCCCTTCCAGCAGCGGATGCTGGAGGCCGCGCTGCCCGCCTGCACCCGGTTCGGGCTGGTCCTGGCGGGCGGTTACGCGATGAACGCGCACGGCCTCACCGAACGCCCGAGCAACGACCTCGACTTCGCCACCGCCGCGGAGACGCCGCTGCCCGAGGTCGCCGAGGGAATGGCCGAGGCGTTCAGGGAGGCCGGGCTGGAGGTCACCCTGACGGAGGTGACGCCCCGGATGGGCCGTCTCGTGGTCAGCGACCCGGTGACCGAGCAGAGCTGCGAGTTCGACCTGCTCAGGGAGGCGTTCCAGCGGCAGCCCGTGATCGTCGGCGACGTCTCCGTCGTCTCCCTGGACGACGCGGTCGGCCTGAAGATGCGGGCCCTGCACGAGCGCAGCCTCGCCCGCGACGTCATCGACATCGCCTCGGTCTCCCACCTGTACGGCTTCCGCGAGCTCGAACACCTCGCCCGCCTGCACAACGAGGAGTTCTCGCTCGCCGAGCTGGTGATGCGGCTGGAGTTCGTCGACCTGATCGCCGACGAGGACTTCGAGGCCTACGGCGTGGACGGCGAGCAGATCATGGAGATCCGCCGGTTCGCCTGCGCCTGGGTGGAGGACATCGGCCTGCGCCGCGCCGAGGAGGGCGACGTCGAATACGACGACGTCCCCGACCCCGACTGAGGAAGCCGGAAGCGGGCCGGTGGTGAGGCCGGGGGCCCGAGAGGGACGGGAAGACTCCTGTGACGCATACTCGGACGCCCGCCGGGCAGTTGACGGTCCTCTCTGCTGAAGGGTGCTGATCATGGGTCTCATGGAGAAGCTCAACCTGCGCGAAATGAAGGCCAGGGCCAAGCTGAAGCTCGCCGGCCGGACGGGCGACCGCCGGAAGATGGCCGAGGCCAGGACCGAGGAGGCCGAGGCGAAGCTTCTGAAGACCCAGGACGAGATCCTGGACACCGTCGCGGAGATGCGCAAGGAGTACGGCGCCCGCCGCCGCTGACCCCCGCACGGCCACACCGGCCACCGGTGTCCCGCCGATGGGCTCCTCGGAGCCGGCTCCGCATCGGCGGGACACCGGCATGTGACCGGACCGCCCCGAGGCGCCCCTCGACCCTCCCGCGACCGCGCGGGCTCCCCGTCGCCTGCATTTCGTGCACCCCTTGAGGTCAACCTGGATTGACAACGCCGATGCCGTCAACTTATGTTGACGGCATCGGTTTTTTGCCGACGAAACAGGGCGAGACGCTCGAGATGGGCTCATGCGCGGTAGACAGGAAAAGCGGCCGGAGGCCGTCCACGTCGCTTCGGAGAGGATGACATTGCCGGGGGTCGCATTGCCGGACGAAACAGTGCCGGGGGACACGGGGCCGGGGGACACCGGGTCGGGGGACAGGGACGACACGGGGCAGGGGGAGGCGCGGCCCGAGACCGCGTCCTGGCGGTTGCTGGTCGCGTACATCAGGCCCCACCGCAGAGCGCTGCTGCTGGGCGGGGTGCTCAGCCTCGTCGGCTCGCTGGCCGGGCTGGCGATGCCGCTCCTGGCCAAGGCGGTCATCGACGCCTTCGGCGAGCAGCGCTCCCTGCTCGGCCCGGTGCTCGGCCTGACCGCCGCCGTGCTCCTGGGCGCGGCCATCGGCGCGCTGGGCGGTTACGTGCTGGAACGGATGGGCGAGGGCATCGTCTTCTCCGCCCGCCGTACCCTGGTCGACCGGATGCTGCGGCTGCGGGTGTCCGAGGTCGACCGGCTCAAGCCGGGTGACCTGATGTCCCGGGTGACCTCCGACACCACGCTGCTGCGGGCGGTGTTCACCAGCGGCGTGGTCGAGACGGTCAGCTCGCTGTTCATGCTCGTGGGCGCCGTGGTGATGATGGCGGTCATCGACGGGGTGCTGCTGCTCATCACGCTGGGAGTGCTGGTCGTGGTCGGCGGGTTCGTCAGCCTGATCATGCCCCGCATCCAGCGCGCCTCGATGCAGGCGCAGGTCGCGGTCGGTGAGATGGGCGCGGTCCTCGACCGGGTGCTCCAGGCGTTCCGCACGGTCAAGGCCAGCGGCGCCGAGGAGCGGGAGATCGCCGCGGTGGGCGAGGCGGCCCGCGAGGCGCGCGACCGCGGGATCGCCGTCGCGTGGCTGACCTCGATCGCCGGTGTCTCGGCGTGGGTGTCCGCGCAGCTGGCCTTCGTGGCCGTGCTCGGGGTGGGAGGTGCGCGGGTCTCCTCGGGCTCGCTGGAGGTCTCCTCGCTGATCGCCTTCCTGCTGTACCTGTTCTACCTGGTCGCCCCCATCGGCCAGCTGGTCAACGGGTTCACCCAGGTGCAGAACGGCCTGGCCGCGGTGAAGCGGATCCGCGAGATCGAGGAGCTGCCCGCCGAGGCGGCGGACAGTGCGGTGTACGAGGTCGGCAGGGCCCCGGCCGGGGTCGTCTTCGAGGGCGTCGCCTTCCGCTACGGCGACGACAGGCCGGTCGTCCACGACGGCGTCTCCTTCGAGGTGCTCGCGGGCGGGCTGACCGCCCTGGTGGGGCCCTCGGGGGCGGGCAAGTCCACGGTCTTCGCCCTGCTGGAGCGGTTCTACGAGCAGCAGGCGGGGACGATCACGATCGACGGCCGCGACATCGCGGACTGGCCGCTCGCCGAGCTGCGCGCCTGCCTCGGCTACGTCGAGCAGGACGCGCCGGTGCTGGACGGGACGCTCAGGGAGAACCTCGTCTTCGCCGCGCCGGGCGTGGACGAGGCCGACATCTGGCGGGTCCTCGCCCGCACCCGGCTGGAGGACCTGGTCTCCCGGCTTCCCGAGGGGCTGGAGACCCGGGTCGGCCATCGGGGGATCATGCTCTCCGGCGGTGAGCGCCAGCGGGTCGCCATCGCCCGCGCCCTGCTGCGCAGCCCCCGGCTCCTGCTGCTCGACGAGGCCACCTCCCAGCTCGACGCGGTCAACGAGCTGCGGCTCCGCGAGGTGATCGCGGAGGTGGCGGCGGAGACGACCGTGCTGGTGATCGCCCATCGCCTCTCCACCGTGGCGGGGGCCGACCGGATCGTGGTGATGGAGGCGGGCCGGGTGCGGGCCGTGGGCACCCACGACGAGCTGCTCGCCGACGACGCCCTCTACCGCGAGCTGGCCACCACCCAGTTCCTGCTGCCCACCTAGGGTCGCACCCCGGTTCCGGCCTCCGCCGGAGCCACCGGCCGCGGTCCCCGTTGCCCACCTGCTCCTGCGCTCACTGGCTCGGTTGCGTAAATTCATATCGCTCATAAAGGAATAATTCGGACAGTGGGCCGGGGGGCTGATTCGCTGTCCGGTGAATCGGGAATCCCCGCCTGTGCGAAGCCTCTCCTTCGCATCGGAGCGCCCATCGGGCGCTCGCCGCATTTCGATCACCCGATCCCGTCCGTGCGGGACGAGGACCGGGGCGTGACGATCGTTACGGCCACCACCGGGGTGTCGCGGGCGTGCTGCCCGCGGCACCCCCTTTTCCGGGTTGACCTGTAGCCTCCGGGTGACCAAATATGAATACGTTCATTCATTCCTGAGGGGGAGGTCGGGCATGTCCGGCAGCCGGATCGTGCGCGCGCCGCGCGGTACCACGCTCACCGCCAAGGGGTGGCCGCAGGAGGCGGCGCTCCGCATGATCCAGAACAATCTCGATCCCGAGGTCGCCGAGCATCCGGAACAGCTCGTCGTCTACGGCGGCTCGGGCAAGGCCGCCCGCGACTGGCGCTCCTTCGACGCGATCACCCGTACCCTGACCACCCTGGAGGGCGACGAGACGCTGCTGGTGCAGTCGGGCCGCCCCGTCGGGGTGTTCCGCACCCACGAGTGGGCCCCCCGGGTGCTCATCGCCAACTCCAACCTGGTGCCCGACTGGGCCAACTGGGAGGAGTTCCGGCGCCTGGAGGCCGCCGGGCTGACCATGTACGGGCAGATGACGGCCGGCTCCTGGATCTACATCGGCACCCAGGGCATCCTGCAGGGCACCTACGAGACCTTCGGGGCCGTGGCCGCCAAGCGGTTCGGCGGGAGCCTCGCCGGGACGATCACGCTGACCGCCGGGCTCGGCGGCATGGGCGGCGCCCAGCCGCTGGCCGTGACCATGAACGGCGGCGTGGCGATCTGCGTCGACTGCGACCCCAGGTCGATCGACCGGCGGATCGAGCACCGCTATCTGGACGTCCGCGCCGCCGACCTCGGCGAGGCGCTGCGCCTGGCGTACGAGGCCCGCGACCAGCGCAGGCCGCTGAGCATCGGCGTCGAGGGCAACGCGGCCGAGGTCGTGCCCGAGCTGCTGCGCAGGGGCGCCGAGATCGACGTCGTCACCGACCAGACGTCCGCCCACGACCCGCTGATGTACCTGCCGGTCGGCGTGGCCTTCGAGGACATGGCCGACGAGCGGGAGAAGGACCCGGCGGGCTTCACCCGCAGGGCCCGCGAGGCCATGGCCGCCCACGTGGAGGCCATGGTCGGTTTCCAGGACGCCGGAGCCGAGGTCTTCGACTACGGCAACTCGATCCGGGGTGAGGCCCAGCTCGCGGGCTACACCCGCGCGTTCGACTTCCCCGGTTTCGTGCCCGCCTACATCCGGCCGTTGTTCTCCGAGGGCAAGGGCCCGTTCCGCTGGGCCGCGCTGTCCGGCGCCGCCTCCGACATCGCCAAGACCGACCGCGCGATCCTGGAGCTGTTCCCCGACAACGAGCCGCTCGCCAGGTGGATCCGGCTGGCCGGGGAGAAGGTCCACTTCCAGGGACTGCCCGCCCGCATCTGCTGGCTCGGGTACGGCGAGCGTCACCTGGCCGGGGAGCGGTTCAACGACATGGTGGCCTCGGGGGAGATCGAGGCCCCTCTGGTGATCGGCCGCGACCACCTCGACTGCGGCAGTGTCGCGAGCCCGTACCGGGAGACCGAGGGCATGGCCGACGGCTCCGACGCGATCGCCGACTGGCCGCTGCTGAACGCCATGCTCAACGTCGCCTCCGGCGCCGCGTGGGTCTCCATCCACCACGGCGGCGGCGTCGGCATCGGCCGTTCCATCCACGCCGGGCAGGTCACCGTGGCCGACGGCACCAGGCTCGGTGCCGAGAAGCTCAACCGGGTCCTCACCAACGACCCGGGCACGGGGGTCATCCGGCACGTCGACGCCGGGTACGACCAGGCCGTCACCGTGGCCGAGGAGCGAGGCGTGCGCATCCCGATGCGCGAGTCGTGAACGGGCGCGGGTCCTGACCGGGCTCAGGGCCTGACCGGGGGCACGCGGGTCGTGACCGGGCTGTACGTGCGTCGATCCGCGTCCCGGTCCCCGTGCGGGTCCGCGCCCTGGCCCGTACGGTCCGCGTCCCGATCCGCGTCCCGATCCGCGTCTTGGTCCCGTGCCGATCGGCGTCCTGGCCCCCGTCCCGGCTCCCGTGCGCCGCGCCGTCTCCCGATTCCGGGGCGTGATTCCTCCGGGCGCGCTCGCTTCCTCCCGCACGGGTGTATGAACGACATCGGGGCGGGACGGGGGAGGGAATCGCGTGGGCCTTCGAGCGGTTGGAGGGGGCGTGGGTGACGGACTCGATCGGCTTCTGGAGGGGCGGCGGCTGTCGCCCGTCCAGCGGCGGATCGCGCGCTACCTGGGCGACCACCTGTCCGAGGCCGTCTTCCTGTCCAGCGTGGAGCTGGCCGACCGGGCCGGGGTGAGCCAGCCGTCGGTGACGAGGTTCGCGGTGGTCCTCGGTTTCGCGGGATACCCCGAGCTCAGGCAGGCGCTGCGGCCCCTCGTGGTGGGCGGCAGGAAACCGTCGAGGGCCAACGACCTGCAGACCGCGATCGACGTGGAGATCGACAACCTGCGGAGCGTGCGCGACACGCTGAGCGACCCCTCCGACCTCGCGGAGCTGGGTGCCAACCTGGCCGGCTGCGAGCCCCTGCCGGTGCTGGGCCTGCGGGTGTCGAGCGGGCTGGCGACCACGTTCGCCTACTTCGCGCGCCGGATCCACCCCGACGTCCGCCTGCTGACCCACGGCGGCTCGGAGCTGGCCGACGGGTTGCACGCCGCGCGCCGGGCGGGGGCCGGCTGGCTGGTCGCGGTGGTCCTGCCCCGTTACCCGGCCGAGGCGGTGCAGGCCCTGCGGGGCGCCCGCGACCTCGGCCTGCGTACGGCGGTGATCACCGACCGGCGGGACGTGCCCTTCGAGGCCGACGTGGTGCTGGCCGCCCCCGTAGGCGAGCGGCTGGTCTTCGACTCGCACGCGGCGCCGCTGGCCCTGGCCATGGTGCTGGTGGAGGCCATGGCCGACGCGGCACCGCTGCGCACGCAGGCCCGGCTGGAGGAGTACGAGCGGATGACCGACCAGGCCGGGGTCTTCACCGAGCAGCTCGACTGAAGGCGCGAGGGCATCCGCGCGAGAACGTTCTGGCGGTGACGCCGGAGCGCCCCGGGCCGGAGACGTTTCGTCCCGGGTGAGGTGGTTGCGGGGTGAGTGGGGAATCAGTGCCCGAGTAGGGTGATTGTCATGTCCGCACGCCCTACCGCGCTGGTCACCGGCGCCTCCAGAGGGGTCGGCGCCGCGATCGCCCGCGCCCTGGCTCCCACGCACGACCTGCTGCTCGGTGGCCGCGACACCGAGGCGCTGGCCGGGATGATCCCCGAACTGCCCGGCGCGCGGCCCTGGCCGGTGGAGCTCACCACCGTCACGGAGGCCGACGTCGCCGGCATCGACCGGCTCGACGTGCTGGTGCACAGCGCGGGCGTGGTGACCCTGGGACGTGTCGAGGAGACCCCGGCCGAGGTGTGGCGGCGCACGATGGAGATCAACGTAATCGCGGTGGCCGAGCTGACCCGGCTGCTGCTGCCCGCGCTCCGCGCGGCGCGCGGCCACGTGGTGCTGATCAACTCCGGGGCGGGGCAGCGGGCCAACCCGAACTGGATCTCCTACTCGGCCAGCAAGCACGCGCTGCGCGCCTTCGCCGACGGGCTCCGCCTGGAGGAGCCCGAGCTCCAGGTCACCACGATCTACCCGGGGCGGGTCGCCACCGACATGCAGCGCGAGGTGCGGGCCAGCGAGGGCGGCCCCTACCAGCCGGAGAACTACCTCGACCCGGACTCGGTGGCCCGGGTGGCGCTGACGGCCCTGACCGCGTCCCCCGACGCCCACATCACCGAGATCACCGTCCGTCCCGCCGCCGGGCCCCCGAACTGAGAGCGGCGCGACCGGGCCGAGGGCGCGACCGGGCCGAGGATGCGACCAGGCAGAGGGTGTGACCGGGCCGAGGATGCGACCGGGCCGAAGGTGCGGCGGGCTCGCCAATGAATGAACCCATTCACATAATGGGAGGGTGTTCGACGAGATGTGGGGTGCCATAGAGCACCTCGGACGTGACGGCCGGACCCGCGGCTACCTGCGAGACGCGTGGTCGCCCGCGGATCTGGAACTTCGGCGATGGTTCGGGCAGGAGGCCGCCAGGCGCGGCCTCGACCTGAGAGAGGACCGCAACGGCAACCTGTGGGCCTGGTGGGGCGACCCGTCGGCCCGGCCCGGCGTGGTCACCGGCAGCCACCTCGACTCGGTGCGGCAGGGCGGCGCCTTCGACGGCCCGCTCGGCGTCGTGTCGGCCTTCGCCGCTCTCGACCTGCTGCGGGCCAGGGGCTTCCGGCCCGCACGCCCGCTGGGAATCGCCTGCTTCACCGACGAGGAGGGCGCCCGGTTCGGCGTCCCCTGCGTCGGATCGCGCCTGCTGACCGGGATCCTCGACCCGGACAGGGCGCGCGCCCTGAAGGACGACGAGGGCGACTCGCTGGCCGAGGTGCTGCGCGGGGCCGGGCGCGACCCCGGCGGGCTGGGCCGGGACGAGGAGACCCTGCGGCACATCGGCGTCTTCGTCGAACTCCACGTCGAGCAGGGACAGGACCTGGTCCACCGGGACGCCCAGGTCGGCGTCGCCTCGGCCATCTGGCCGCACGGCCGCTGGCGGTTCGACTTCCACGGCCAGGCCAACCACGCGGGCACCACCCGCCTGGCCGACCGCGACGACCCGATGCTGCCCTTCGCCCGTACCGTCCTGCACGCCCGCCAGGCCGCCGAGCGCAACGGCGTGCTCGCCACCTTCGGCAAGACGCGCGTGTCGCCCAACAACGCCAACGCCGTGCCCGGCCTGGTCAGTGCCTGGCTGGACGCCAGGGGCGGCGACGAGAACGCGGTCAGGGCGCTGGTCGACGAGCTGATCGACTTCTCCGGCGCCGAGGTGACCGTCGAGTCGTGGACCCCGGTCGTCGACTTCGACGCGGTCCTGCGGGAGCGGGTCGCGGCCGCGGCCGGGGGCGCGCCCGTCCTGCCGACCGGCGCCGGACACGACGCGGGCATCCTGGCGTCCGCGGGTGTGCCCAGTGCGATGGTGTTCGTCCGTAATCCAACGGGCATCTCTCATTCTCCGGAGGAACACGCGGACAGGGCCGACTGCCATGCCGGGGTCACCGCCCTCGCCGCCGTTGTGGAGGACCTGTGCGCGAGTTGAGCTACTGGTGCGAGCTGGCCTGGCTGCCGCCGGGCGAGGTCGTCGCGGGGGTGCTCGTCAGGGTCAGGGACACCCTGATCGCCGAGATCGTCACCGGCGTGGCGGCCCCGCCAGGCGGAGCCGTCCGGCTGGCCGGGCTCACCGTCCCCGGGCTGGCCAACGCGCACTCCCACGCCTTCCACCGCGCCCTGCGCGGGGTGACGCAGCGGGAGAAGGGCAGCTTCTGGACCTGGCGTGAGCAGATGTACGGCCTGGCGGGCAGGCTCGGCCCCGACTCCTACCTCAGGCTCGCCAGGGCCACGTTCGCCGAGATGGCGCTGGCCGGGATCACCTGCGTGGGAGAGTTCCACTACCTGCACCACGGGCCGGACGGCAGGCCGTACGACGACCCGAACGCCATGGGACACGCGCTCGTCCAGGCCGCGCGGGAGGCGGGGCTGCGCATCGCGCTGCTGGACGCCTGCTACCTGACCGGCGGCGTCGGCACCCCGCTGAGCGGTGTGCAGCGGCGGTTCGGCGACAGGGACATCGACGGGTGGGCCGCGCGGGCGGAGGCGCTCGCGGCCGGCTACCGGGGCGAGCGGGACGTGGAGATCGGCGTGGCCGTGCACTCGGTCCGCGCGGTCAGGGCCGAGCAGATCCCCGTGGTCGCCGAGTTCTCCCGGCACCACGGAGTCCCGCTGCACGCCCACGTCTCCGAGCAGCGCGCGGAGAACGCCGCCTGCGTGGAGGCCTACGCCGCGACCCCGGTCCAGCTGCTGGAGGCGCACGGCGCGCTCGGCCCCCGCTCGACCGCCGTGCACGCCACGCACCTGTCGGACGTGGACGTCGCGCTGCTCGGCGCCTCCGGCACGCGCGTGTGCATGTGCCCGACGACCGAACGCGACCTCGCCGACGGCATCGGACCGGCCAGGAGGCTGTTCGAGGCGGGCGCGCCCATCACGCTCGGCTCGGACAGCCACGCGGTCGTCGACCTGTTCGAGGAGGCCCGCGCGGTCGAACTGGACGAGCGGCTGGCCACCGAGCAGCGCGGCCACTGGTCGGCCGCCGAGCTCCTGAACGCCGCCACGGCCGCGGGGCACGACTCGCTCGGCTTCGCCTGCGCGGGCATGCTCGTCCCCGGCGCGTGGGCGGACCTGGTGTCGGTGCGCCTCGACTCGGTCCGCACGGCCGGAGCCGCCCCGGCGCACCTGGCCGAGACCGTGATCTTCGCCGCCACGGCCGCCGACGTGCACTCCGTGGTGTCCGGCGGGCGCCACGTGGTCGTCGACGGCAGGCACGCCCTCGGCGACGTGGGCACCATGCTCGCCGAGGCGATCGCCGAGGCGCGAGAGGAGAAGTCGGTATGACGAGCGAGGACCGGCCGGTGACGAGCACCCTTTTCGACCGCATCGGCCTGCTCTACACGGGCGACCCGGCGCGGGAGGAGATCGAGAACGCGGCGCTCGTCGTCGAGGGCGGCGAGGTGGTGTGGGTGGGACCCGCCGGTGCGGCTCCGTGCGCCGACGAGCGGGTGGACGTGGACGGGCGCTGCGTGATCCCGGGCTTCGTCGACAGCCACGCCCACCTCGTCTTCGCGGGTGACCGCACGGCCGAGTTCGCCGCCCGCATGGCGGGCCGCCCGTACACGGCGGGAGGCATCCGTACGACGGTGTCGGCCACCCGCGCCGCCTCCGACGCCGAGCTCGTGACGCGCACCGCCACCCTGGTCGCCGAGATGCTCGCCCAGGGGACGACCACGGTCGAGATCAAGAGCGGCTACGGCCTCACGGTCGACGACGAGCGCCGGTCACTGGAGATCGCGCGGGGGTTCACCGAGGAGACCACCTACCTGGGCGCGCACGTCGTCCCCCCCGACGCATCCTCGGCCGACGAGTACGTCCGCACCGTCACCGGGGAGATGCTGGAGGCCTGCGCGCCGCACGCCCGGTGGGTCGACGTGTTCTGCGAGCGCGGGGCCTTCGATGCCGACCAGAGCAGGGAGATCCTCCTCGCCGGGGTGAAGGCGGGGCTGCTGCCGCGGATCCACGCCAACCAGCTGGGCGAGGGGCCGGGGGTGCGGATCGCCGCCGAGGTGGGCGCGGCCTCCGCCGACCACTGCACCCACCTGAGCGACGACGACGTCTCGGCGCTGTCGTCGTCGGGGGTGGTGGCCACCCTGCTGCCCGGCGCGGAGTTCTCCACCCGCTCGCCCTACCCGGACGCCCGCCGCCTGCTGGACGCCGGGGTGACGGTCGCGCTGGCCACCGACTGCAACCCGGGCTCCTCCTTCACCTCCTCCATGCCGTTCTGCGTGGCGCTGGCGGTCCGCGAGATGCGGATGACGCCGCTGGAGGCGATCAGGGCCGCCACGCACGGCGGGGCCAGGGCGCTGCGCCGCGGGGACGTCGGCACGCTGCGGGTGGGAAGCAGCGGGGATCTGGTGATTCTCGACACACCCACGTACGTCCATCTCGCCTACCGGCCGGGAGTGCCGCTGGTGACGCAGGTGTGGAAGCGGGGCCGCCGCCTGGTTTGAGCCTCTTTGCGGGGGTTAGTTGCGGGCCTTGGCGGCACGTCAGGAAACCTCCTCCTTGAGGAGGAAATCCAAACCATTCTCCAGGCGTACTTTTTGAGGGAATCTTTGCCCTGGCACGTCCGTTGAAAAGACAAGCGATGTGGCTGCGCGCACGGGGCGTCAAGCGAGCGAGTGGACACGTCATAAGCAGGCGGAGCGAGGTGCCATCGGATGGCAAGGCCGACGGGGAATCGGACGCAGGATCAGCATGTCTCTGATCGAGACCTGCTCGGGACCTACCTGGCAGAAATCGGACGGGTGCCCCTGCTCACCGCGGAGGAAGAGGTCGAACTCGCCAAGCGGATCGAGGCGGGTCTCTTCGCCGAGCAGTTGCTGGACGGTGGGTTGGGTGGATTGACGGAGCCGCGGATCGGGGACGCGGCCGATGAGGAGCTCGAACGACTGGCCGTTTCCGGGCGGAGGGCCAAGGATGAATTCATCCAGGCCAATCTACGTCTTGTGGTGGCCGTCGCGCGCAAATATTCGGGGCGGGGAATGCCGCTGATCGATCTGGTCCAGGAGGGAAACCTGGGGTTGGTCCGCGCGGTTGAGAAGTTCGACTATCGGCGCGGTTACAAGTTCTCGACATATGCCACGTGGTGGATCAGGCAGTCGGTGGGGCGCGCCATCCACGAGCAGGCCCGGCCGGTGCGCCTGCCCACCCACGCGGGCGAGCAGATGACCAGGCTGATGCGGGTACGCCGCGACATGCTGGCCGAGTTCGACCAGGAGCCGACCGACGCCGACCTGGCGACGGTGCTCGAACTTCCCATCGAGCGGGTCCGTGAGCTCCGCCGCTGGGCCTCCGACCCCGTCTCCCTGCAACTGGGAGTGGGCGACGAGGACGAGACCGAGCTCGGCGACATGATCGCCGACGACACGTGGGCCGATCCCGAGCAGCAGGCGATGGACATCCTGGAGCGCGAGCGCCTGGAGGTGTGGCTGACCGGGCTGGAGGGGCAGACCCGCGAGATGCTCCGCTGGCGCTACGGCCTGATGGACGGCCGCGAGCACACGCTGACCGAGGTCGGCGAGCGCTACGGCATCGGCCGCGACCGCGCCCGCCGGATCGAGCGTGACGCCCTGGCCCGGCTGCGGAAGATGGCCACGGCCGCCTGATTCCCACGATCCGGCACGGTCCGTTTGGACCGTGCCGGATCGGTTTTCTGACGCGTTTCGCGGTGGGTTCTGTCGCTGTGGCGGTTCCGTGGCTGTTCGGGCTGTGGACGGTTCACTGTGATGGGTTTCGTTGGCGTTCATGCTGTGGTTGGTTTCATCGGGTTGGTTTCATCGGGTTGGTTTCATTGCTGTTCGGGCTCGTCGCCGTTTGTGCTGCGGTGGGTTTCAGCGTTGTGACGGGTCCCGTCGCCGTTCACGCTGCGGTGGGCGGGTGCTCCGGACGGCCGTCTCAGTCGCGCTCCGGTGATCCAGGCCTCCGGCCTGCGCGGGTGTGATGGTTGCGGGCTCTTTTCAAGCCGTCCGGAACACCCGCCCACCTCCGCTGCACGAGTTCTCGCCGTACGGCGTGCGGACCGTAGTGGCGTTCTCTCCGGCCGCCCAGGTCCTCCGCGCGGCTGAAGCGATCCGTACGGGAGCGCTCGGTGTGGGGCGCCGTAGCTGAAGCTCCACCTCGGAAAGGAGCGCAGGGCGGGGTGCCGTACCGCGTCACGGTGACGTGAGGTCGAACTGCGCCCACACCACGTGGCCCACGGCCTGGGTGCCTCGGTACCCGACTTCGGAGGCCAGGGCCGCCACCGTCATGAGACCTCGGCCGTTCTCCTCGTCTGTTGGAGACGCGAAGGCATGACATGTCGCAGCCTCAGATGCGCGACGCGGTCGCCGCACACGACTACGGGAAAGTGGTACGGCTCGCCCGGCGTGCCCGGGGTCTGACGCAACAGGAACCCGGTGGCCGGGCAGGTTGCTCGGCCGCGACGATTTCGCGGATGGAGACCGGGCATCAGGCGCTGGACGACATGACCACGCTTCGCATCCTTGCCCGCGTACTCGACATCCCGCCGTCGTGGCTGGGGCTGTCATCCCCGCCCGTCCTGGTTGAACCTCACCTGGCAGGGGAGGATGACGCCGTGAAGCGACGCCGGTTTCTCGCCGGGCTGACCGGGGCGGCCCTCCTCGCGGGACCTCAGGAGGCGGCCGACGCCGCGACGATGGCTCAGCGTCTCGAACGGTTCCTCACCACGGACGCCGCCGGAACTCCGGCCACCATGACCGAGTTGCGCGCGGTTCTGGACGTGGCGCGTACGACATTCGACGCCTGCCGGTACGACGATCTGTCGATCATGCTTCCCAGGGTCGCGGCCACGGCTCAGGCCACCCTCGCCCAGGTCGAAGGGCGGGAGCGCGACCAGGTGAACGCCTGTCTCGCGGATGCCTACGTGCTGACCAGCGAACTCGCGGTCAAGTTCAATCAGGACGGCATGGCCTGGGTGGCCGCCGACAGGGCCCTCGCCACGGCCACCGTCTCGGGGGAGCCGTTCGCGGTCGCCGGGGCGTCCCGGGCCGTGGCGATCGCCATGCGGCGCCAGGGGCGTCTGAGGGAGCGGTCGGCATGCTCACGCGTACCGCGCTCGATCTGGGGGCGGACGGCGCTGCTCCCGAGCCGCAGATGCTTCGGGTCTATGCCGCTCTGCTGTGCACCGCCGCCTACTCGTGTGCCCAGAACGGTCTGAGGGCGCAGTCACTTGATCTGATCGGGGAAGCGGAGCAGGCGGCGGGCCGTCTTCCTGAGGCCACGTCGCGAGGGAGGCTCCCGACGCCCGCGAACGTCGCGGTGTACCGGGTCGGCATCCATACCGCCCTCGGTGAGCCGGGGATCGCTCTCGATCACGCCCGTGGGGTGAACCACCGCCTGCTTCCCACCCCCGAACGTCATGCTCGCTGGTGTGTCGACACGGCTCGCGCCTGGGAGCAGTTCGGCCGCAGGGATCGGGCGGTGACCGCGTTGCTCGCGGCGGAACGGGCCGCCCCCCAGGAGATCTGTCGCCCGGCGGTGGCCACGTTGATCTCGGGGACGCGGTACGGCGCGGGGCCGGTCCCGTCGGAGCTTCACGCGCTGGCCATCCGTAATGGTGTGAACTGATCCGGCTGGCTTTTTTCACTATTTTGTGTTGCGTTTCATGGCCACGTCGAGGTTGCCCTGGTGAACCCTGGGATAATTGGGCTAAATCGGATGTTAGTGGTATATGGATTGGCCGGGTATCGCCGCCGGCCGGGTCGCCACGCGGGAGACTTTGGCGATCATCGTCATCATGGGCGAGGTGCTTTTGTTCTGGCATATTAGGTCAAATGGGTACTTAATTTGCGTATTGTAACGCGAGCTTTTGCCATTTATCGTGTTTCATATGTCAGACATCTCTCGACGTAGCGCAATTGCCGCATTGGCTCCCGCTGTCGGGGCCGCCGTCGCCGAGCGTCTGACCGGGAGGCCGACGATCTCGGCACCCGGTCCGGGCGACCACCAGCATGTTCCGGCACACACCGCAGGGTCCGCGCACGCCGGCTTCAGGGCGGGCACTCAGGTGGACAACGGGAAGAACGGGTTTCATCCAACGGCGCTCCTCCGGGATTTCGACAGGGGAAAGGAGTCTGTGCTGCCCGGTGGAAGGACGCTTCGAGAATGGACGCTGGTGGCTCGCGAGAAGCCGATAGAGGTGGCTCCCGGAGTCATATTCACTGCCTGGACCTATAACGACAGAATTCCCGGCCCCACGCTTCGCGCGAACGAGGGCGACCGCCTGCGGATCACCCTTGTCAACGAATCGGCGCACGCGCACACGATTCACTTTCACGGCCTGCACGCGGCGGAGGTCGACGGGGTCTCGGGAATAGGTCTCGGCCTGATCCAGCCGGGCGGGCGGACGGTTTACGAGTTCGACGCGGAGCCGTTCGGCGTGCATCTGTACCACTGCCACGTGACACCGCTCGCCGCCCACATCGCCAAGGGCCTGTACGGCGCCTTCGTCATCGATCCGGAGGGCTCGCGCGCCGAGGCCGACGAACTGGTGATGGTCATGAACGGGTTCGACACCGATTTCGATCGCTCGAACGAGCTGTACGCGGTCAACACCATCCCCTTCGCGTACATGGGGGAGCCGGTGAAGGTGACCGTCGGCGAGCTGGTGAGGATCTATCTCGTCAACATTCTCGAATACGACCTCGTCAACTCCTTCCATGTCCACGGAAACTTCTTCGACTGGTACCCGACCGGCACGTCATCGCGCCCGGTGGAGCACACCGACACCGTGATGCTGTGCCAGGGACAGCGGGGAATTCTCGAGATGACGTTTTCCCGCCAGGGGCGCTTCATGTTCCACGCGCACCAGTCGGAGTTCGCCGAGCTCGGCTGGATGGGCCTCTTCGAGGCCGGTTGCGGTGGCCCCGCCTCCACCGGCTGCGAGAGGAACCGATGACGTGGAGGACCGCCGAGCACGTCATCCGGGTGGGAGCCGCGCCGGCACATGGCTGCTCGGTCTCCTGCCGTTGTGCGTCATCGCGCTGGCCGTCGCGGGTCTCGCCGTCCTGGACGGCCCCGGCCTGGCCGCGCGCAACGGCCCTTTGGCCGAGGAGCTCACGGTGGAGCGGACGATCCTCGGCGCGGGCTCCATCGAGTTGATCGTGCGCAACCAGGGCGCCGATCCTGTCTCCGTCGTCCAGGTCGCGGTCAACGACGCCTTCACCGACTTCCGGATGAGCGAACCGGAGATCGGCCGCCTCGGCTCCGCCAACGTCCGGATCACCTACCCGTGGGTCGACGCGGAGGCCTACGAGGTGACGCTCCTCACCTCCACCGGAGGCGTCGCCACCCACGGCATCCCCGTCGCCGTCAGAACCCCCGACCCGTCCGGATTCCTCGGCCTGATGACGATCCTGGGGACGTACGTCGGGGTGATCCCCGTCGCCATCGGGATGCTCTGGCTGCCGTGGCTACGGCGAGTGCCTCCCTCCTGGATCCGCGCCCTGATGGCACTGACCATCGGCCTGCTCGCCTGGCTGGCGATCGACGCGGCGCTCGAAGGCATGGAGGTCGCCGACGCCGGTGCGAGCGGGCTCGGCGGCGCCGGGCTCGTGGCGATGGGCGCCGTCGCCGCGTACCTGCTGCTGTCCGGCGTGCACGCCTGGATGGCCGCACGACCGGGACAGGCGGGCGGCCGTCGCCTGGCGCTGCTCGTGTCCGTCGGCATCGGCCTGCACAACCTCGGTGAAGGACTCGCGATCGGCTCGGCCTACGCCGTCGGCGCGCTCGCCCTCGGCGCGACGCTCGTCGTCGGCTTCACGATCCACAACACCACCGAGGGCCTCGCCATCGTCGCCCCGGTCAGCGAGGAACGCGTCTCACCGCCGCGACTGGCGCTGCTGGGCCTCATCGCGGGCGGCCCGGCGATCCTCGGCGCCTGGCTCGGCGCCGCCACGGTGCGACCCGCGATCGCCGCGCTGCTGCTGGGTCTGGGGGTCGGCGCGATCGTGCAGGTGATCCTCCAGATCGCGCCATCGGTACGTGACGAGACCGGACGGCTGCTGCACCCTCTCGGCATCGCCGGCATCCTGGCCGGAATGGCCCTCATGTACGCCACGGGGCTCCTGACCTGACCACGCGAGACAGCGTGGGGACCTGCCCGGCGATCATTGAAGCGGTGCGTCATCACCGGCTTCGGCGAAGCCGGTGACATCGTCCGTGCCGTACTCGTCCTCCCACTCCGTACTTAACAGAATCATCGAAAATCGCGGAGATCACCCTGTTGTGCGGTGAGAAGGACGGCACGGTTTTTACGGTGCTCGCCGTGCGCTCCTTTCGAAAGTGACGCTTCAGTTACGGCGGCTCGCCCTGAACGGTCTCGTACGGATTGCTTCAGCCGCACACCGTTCACCGGGCGGCCGGAGAGTGAGCCACTACGGTCGCACGCCGTACGGCGGGAGCGTGCGCAGCGGAGGTGGGCGGGTGTTCCGGACGGCTTAAAAAGAGCCCGTAACCGTCGCGCCCGAGCAGGCCGGAGGCCTGGATCACCGGAGCGCAACCGAGACGGCCGTCCGGAGCACCCGCCCACCGCAGCGTGAACGGCGCCGGAGCCGATCAAGATCACACGGGGTCCTGGCCAGGGGTTACGGCCCTACCTATATGTCCGGCTCAAGGGGACACGGCGGGCGTGGCGACGGCCAGGAGCAAGGGCTTCCAAGCTCCCGGGAACCGTCAAGCGCGGTCCACCTGGGCGCTTTTACGGTCAACTACAAGTCATGGCACGCCTCGTCCGAAACACGTCTGAAACACCAGGCGGCCGAGATTCACAGATGTGAAACACACAAGGTCGCACCTTGAAACGGTGGAAGAACACGCTGTGGCGCAACGTCAGTGCGCGGCCGGTCGATGGAGCCCAGGAAGCGATCACTGCGACTGTGAAACCGGCCACACGCCATTTGTAAGGGAGGGTCGCGTCGAATGAAGATCGATAGCGGCACCACTGCCTGGATGCTCACAGCCACCGCGTTGGTGCTGTTGATGACTCCCGGCCTTGCGTTCTTCTACGGAGGAATGACCAGGGCCAAGAGTGTCCTGAACATGATGATGATGTCGTTCGTCAGCATCATCACCGTCACCATCGCATGGGTGCTTTACGGGCACTCGCTGACCTTCACCGACAACGGCAGCGAGCTCGTCAACAAGTTCATCGGCGGCTTCGACGCCCTTGGGCTGCAGAGCCTGGTCGACACCGCCACCAAGGACGATGGCACGGGTATGCCGAGCCTGGTCTTCTCGGCCTTCCAGCTCACTTTCGCGATCATCACCGTCGCGCTGATCAGTGGTGCCATCGCCGACCGCGCGAAGTTCGGCGCCTGGGTGCTGTTCACCATCGTCTGGGCGACCATCGTCTACTTCCCCGTGGCCCACTGGGTCTGGGGCAACGGCTGGCTGTTCAACCTCGGCATCGAGGACTTCGCCGGTGGCACCGTGGTCCACATCAACGCGGGAGCCGCGGCGCTGGCGCTGGCGCTCGTGCTCGGCAAGCGCGCCGGCTGGCGCAAGGAGCCGATGCGGCCGCACAACCTGACCCTGGTCCTGCTCGGCGCCGGTCTCCTGTGGTTCGGCTGGTTCGGCTTCAACGCGGGTTCCGAGCTCGCGGTGGACGGCACCGCCGGCCTGGCGTTCATGAACACCCAGATCGCCACCGCCGCCGCGGCGGGCGCCTGGCTCGTGGTCGAGAAGATGCGCGACGGCCACGCCACCAGCCTCGGTGTCGCCTCCGGCGCCGTCGCCGGTCTGGTCGCCATCACCCCCGCCTGTGGTTTCGTGGACCCCTGGGCGGCCCTCGTCCTCGGTCTCGTCGCCGGCGCGGCCTGTGCCTACGCGGTGGGCCTGAAGTACAAGTTCGGCTACGACGACTCCCTCGACGTGGTCGGCGTGCACCTGGTCGGCGGTGTGATCGGCGCGGTCTCCCTGGGTTTCATCGCCGCCTACCCGTTCCTGGAGCAGCAGAGCACCGGCCTCTTCTACGGTGGCGGTGTCAAGCAGCTGGGCCTGCAGGTTCTCGGCCCGGTCGCGGTCGGCGCCTACTCCTTCATCATCACCTGGATCATCGCTAAGATCATCGACAAGACGGTCGGCTTCCGCATCGGCGCCGAGGAAGAGATCACCGGCGTCGACATCACCTCCCACGCCGAGACCGGTTACGACCTCGGCACCATCCACTCCTCGGGTGTGGCCGCCGTCAACGGCCCGGCCCCCACCCCGGCGTCTAAGAAGGTGGACGCATGAGACTCATCACAGCGATCATCAAGCCGTTCAAGCTCGACGACGTGAAAGCGGCCCTGGAGCAGTTCGGGGTCAAGGGCATGACGGTCAGCGAGGCCAGCGGCTACGGCCGCCAGCGCGGTCACACCGAGGTCTACCGCGGCGCCGAGTACCAGGTCGACCTGGTGCCCAAGGTCCGCCTCGAAGTGCTCGCCGAGGAGGAGGACGCCGAGGACGTCATCGACGTCATCGTCAAGGCCTCGCAGACCGGCAAGATCGGTGACGGCAAGGTCTGGTCCGTTCCGGTGGACACGGTCGTTCGCGTCCGCACCGGGGAACGCGGACCCGAGGCGCTCTAACCGGTGAGAGGCGACACGCGCTCGTACGCCGCGGCCCGTAAGGAACGGGCCGCGGACATCGACCGCTGGCTGACGGACCTGGTCCGCACCGCGGTCGGCACGCCGTACGGGCCCAACGGGGGAACGACGAGAAACGACGAGCGCGGCGCCCTCACCGGAGTCGCGCTCGTCGCGGTCGGGAGTCTTGGACGCTCCGAGCTCGCGCCGGGCAGCGACCTCGACCTGGTCCTGCTCCACGACGGCCGGGAGGACGTGGCGCGCGTCGCCGACCGCATCTGGTACCCGATCTGGGACTCCGGGGTGGGGCTCGACCACTCGGTGCGGACGGTGGACGAGGCGGCCAAGGTCGCCAGGGAGGACCTCAAGGCGGTCCTCGGCCTGATCCAGGCACGGCACGTGGCGGGAGACCCGGAGCTGACCCGCTCGGCGCGCGAGATCGTGCTCGCCGAGTGGCGTGCCGACTCCCGGCGCCGCCTGGGCGAGTTGCGCGACGCCGCCGACAAGCGGGCGGAGGCCAGCGGTGAGCTGGCGTTCCTGCTCGAACCCGACCTCAAGGACTCCCGCGGCGGCATCCGCGACGTGCAGGCGATGCAGGCCGTGGCGGCGGCCTGGGTCGCCTCGGCGCCCGGCCCCCGGGTGCGCGAGGCCTACGAGCTCCTGCTCGACATCCGGCACGGCCTGCACCTGGTGACCGCCCGCGGCGCCGACAGGCTGGTGCTCCAGGAACAGGACGCCGTCGCCGGGATGCTCGGCCTGCTCGACGCCGAGGCGCTGATGCGCAGGCTCGCCGAGGCCGCCAGGACGATCGGGCACGCCTTCGACGCCACCTGGCGCACCGTCGACCGGTTGCTGACCGGCCCCACCCCGCGCGGCCGCCGCCCGCTCGCCGACGGCGTCGTCGAGCACGGCGGAGAGGTCGTGCTCGCCCGGGGGGTCAACCCGCGCAAGGACCCGGTCCTGGTGCTGCGCGCCGCCGCCGCGGCGGCCGAGGCGGGGCTGCCGCTGGCACCCGCCACGGTCACCACGCTGGCCTCCCAGTCGCCGCCGCTGCCCGTGCCCTGGCCGGACGAGGCGCGTGACGCGCTGGTGGCACTGCTGGGCGCCGGTCGCGCGGCCGTGCCGGTCTGGGAGGAGCTGGACCAGGCGGGGGTGCTGGTCCGCCTGCTGCCCGACTGGGAGCGGGTGCGGCACCGCCCGCAGCGCAACCCGGTGCACCGCTACACCGTCGACCGGCACCTGATCGAGACCGCCGCCGGAGCCGCCTCGTTCACCCGCGAGGTCTCCCGGCCCGACCTGCTGCTCATCTCGGCGCTCCTGCACGACATCGGCAAGGGATATCCCGGCGACCACTCCACCACCGGCGCCGTCGTCGCCCGCGACATCGGGGCCCGGATGGGCCTGCCCCCGGCCGACGTCGACATCCTGGAGACCGTGGTCCGCCACCACCTGCTGCTGCCCGAGACGGCCACCCGCCGCGACCTGGACGACCCGGTGACGATCTCCCGGGTGGCCGAGGCCGTCGGTTCGCGCGAGGTCCTCGAGCTGCTGGCGGCCCTCGCCGTGGCCGACGGCCACGCCACCGGGCCCGCCGCCTGGAACTCGTGGAAGGCCTCGCTCGTCGCCGACCTGGTACGCCGGGTCCGCTCGGCGCTCTCGGGAACCCCGCTGCGCCCCGCGCCGTCCCTCTCGGTGGAACAGGCGTCCCTGGCCCGCCACGGCGGCGGCGCCGTACGCGTCAACGGGGGAGCGGTCACCGTGGTCGCGCCCGACCGCGCCGGGCTGCTCTGGCGCGCGGCCGGGGTGCTGGCCGCGCACCGGATGGTGGTCCGCGCCGCGTCGGCCGCCTCGGCGGGGGCGACCGCCGTGATCGAGTTCTCGGTCGTGCCCGAGTACGGCTCGCCGCCCGACCCCGCGACGCTGGAGGCCGACCTGCGCCTGGTGCTGGCCGGCCGCCTCGACATCGAGCAACGCCTGGCCAGGAGGACGAGGTCGATGCGCCCGGCCCGGGTGCCGGTGGCGCCGCCGAGGGTGAACCTGGTGGACGACGCGTCCAACACCGCGACCGTCATCGAGGTGCGGGCCCATGACCGTCCGGGACTTTTGTGGCGGATTGGTAGAGCATTCGGTGAATGTGGCCTTGACGTACGGGCTGCCCGTGTGGAGACTCTCGGCGCAGAGGCGGTGGACGTCTTCTACGTGGTCGACAGAGCCGGCCGCCCGCTGACCGACGAGGTACAGCGGGCGCAGGTGCGCGATCAGGTGCTGGCTGCCCTGCGGTAACCGTAAAAAATCGGTCCCTCGTCGCCTTCGTAACGATTAAAGTCGCTATGTCGGTTTTGCCGATTCTTTCCCATGACCTTGTGGTCTGATGTTGTCCACTTGTGTCGTGATTGAGGGGTAGCGAGAGCGGTGACTACGGCGACATCCGAAAGCGGAGGTGCTTCGGCACCCGACCGTGGCAAGCGGCCTGCCGCCCGGTTCGGCTTGAAAAACTGGCGTGTCCGTTCGCGTCTGACGGCCCTGATCCTGGTGCCGACGGCGGTGGGCGTCGTGCTCGCCGGCACGCGCGTGGTGGCCTCCGTGGACAGCGTGGCCGGATACCAGCGGACCGCCACCGCCGCGGAGTACTCGGGCGGTCTCCGTGACCTGGCCCAGGCGCTCGGGTTGGAACGTGACCGAGGCGCGTGGTCGTCGTTCCAGCCTTCGAACAAGGGCTTGAAAGAGAGTTCCGACGCGCAGCGCAGGACCGTGGACGCGCTGGCCAGGAAGGTGCGGCTGGAAGTCCAGGCGATCGACGACTCCTACGGCGCCCGGGTCGTCGAGGCGGCCAGGAACGTGGCCTACCAGCTGGAGGGCCTTCCGGAGCTGCGCCGCCTGCCGGGCATCAATCGTGTGGAACGGTACAGTTCCATGATCGCCCCACTGCTGACGCTCCACGAGGAGCTCACGCTGGTCAGTGACGACCCGGAGATCATCGGCAACACCCGCGCGCTCAGCGCCCTGGCGTACGCCAAGGAGGAGGTCTCCAAGCAGCGCGCCCGGCTGCTGGCCGGCTACTACGCGCCCTCGCTGATCAACCCGCAGGAGGTCGAGAAGTTCATCGCCTCCCGCTCCCGGATGGACGAGTACGAGGCGGACTTCGGCGTCGAGGCGAGCCCGGACAACGCCCAGCTCCTCGTCACCGCCCTGATCGACGAGCGGGTCCACCGGGCCGAGCTGATCAAGGCCAGGGTGATCGTGCTCGCCAGCAATCCCGCGCGCACCGGGCGGCTGCTGTCCGACTTCAACGAGGTCAAGCAGTGGTTCTCGGACAACAGCGTGGTCCTCGACCGGATGCGGAAGGTCGAGACCCAGGTCGCCGGTGACGTGGTCACCCGGGCCAGGGACCTGGAGGACGCCGAGCAGCGCAACGCGATCATCACCGCCGGGCTCATCCTGCTCCTGCTCCTGCTGGTGCTCGGCCTCACGGTCGTCATCGCCCGCTCGATGGTGACGCCGCTGCGCCGCCTGCGCGCCGAGGCGCTGGAGGTGGCGAGCTTCCGGCTTCCCGAGGTCGTGCGGCGCCTGCGGGTCTCCGGCGACACCCGGACACCCGACGTCGACCCCATCTCGGTCGACACCAGCGACGAGATCGGGGAGGTCGCCAAGGCCTTCGACGAGGTCCACCGGCAGGCCGTGCGCCTGGCCTCCGAGGAGTCCGAGCTCCGCTCCAACATCAGCGCGATGTTCGTCAACCTGTCGAGGCGCACGCAGACCCTGGTCGAGCGGCAGATCTCGCTGATCGACGGCCTGGAGAAGGGCGAGGAGGACGGCGGCCGGCTGGCCGACCTGTTCAGGCTCGACCACCTGGCCACCCGCATGCGCCGCAACTCCGAGAACCTCCTGGTCCTCGCCGGCCACGAGCCGACCCGCAGGCGGAGCCAGCCGGCCAAGCTCGTCGACGTCGTCCGCGCCTCCCTGTCGGAGGTCGAGGACTACGAGCGGGTCCAGGTCAAGGTGCACCGCACCATCTCGGTCGCGGGCAGCGCCGCCAACGACATCGTGCACCTGGTCGCCGAGCTGGTGGAGAACGCCCTGCA
This sequence comes from Streptosporangium sp. OZ121, assembly GCF_051918885.1. Classification (NCBI taxonomy): domain Bacteria; kingdom Bacillati; phylum Actinomycetota; class Actinomycetes; order Streptosporangiales; family Streptosporangiaceae; genus Streptosporangium; species Streptosporangium sp. OZ121. The sequence goes on along the minus strand of NZ_JBPXMC010000020.1, from coordinate 122,936 downwards.
GTTCTCCCCCCGGGCCAGCCAGGTCGTGGTCTCCAGCAGCGTGATCGAGGGCGGCGGCGCGCTGCTCGCGGTGAGCGACCCGGGCATCGGCATGACCCACGAGGAACTCGTCGAGACGAACCGCCGGCTGGCGGACCCGCCCGTCGTCGACGTCTCGGTGTCACGGCGCATGGGCCTGTTCGTGGTCGGTCGCCTGGCGTTGCGCCACGGCATCCGGGTCCAGCTGCGCCCGCAGGAGGGCGGCGGTCTCGTCGCCATGGTCCTGTTCCCGCCGGAGCTCGTCGTCCAGGCGGTCCAGCCGGTCCAGACGCCCTCCTGGGGGGCCGAGCAGGCTCCCTCGCAGGACCTCTTCGCCCAGGCGCCCGCGGGTCGCCCGGCCGGCCGGCAGCCCTCGTACGGGCAGTCCCGGCCAGGGTTCGGACACACTCACCCCTCGTTCGAGCAGGGACAGTCCCCGTTCGGGTCGAACCCCTTCGGGCAGGCGTCGTACGGGCAGGCCTCGTTCGGTCAGGAGGCGTTCGGTCAGGAGGCGTTCGGTCAGGAGGCGTTCGGTCAGGAGGCGTTCGGTCAGACGTCCGTGGACGCGCCCCCGTTCGGTTCCGCTCCGCCGTTCGGTGCCCCCCCGGCCCCGGGGATCGCCTCCGGCCCGCCCGGTGGCCCGCCCGGTGGCCCGGCCAGGAGCGGCCCGCCGCTGCCCAAGCGACAGGTCAACGGCAACGGCAACGGCGCTCCCGTCTCCGACTTCTCCGCCTGGAGCCAGTCCTCGTACGAGGACACGGCGGTGGGCGCGATGCCCGCGGTGGGCGTCTCCCCGCTCGAGGCCGAGCAGGAGGAGTACCTGCCCATCTTCGCCTCGATCGAGTCGGCCTGGTTCCGCCGGGCGGAGGGGCCGGGCGAGCAGCCGGTCACGGGCGGATCCCCGGGACAGGTGTCATCTTCCGGACCGGAGAGCGAGCTCTACGATCCGGAGGCGGCGTGGGGGGAGGAGCCGACGCCCCCGACCGGCATGCCGGTCCGCGAGACGGCTCGCGACACACCGCCGGCGAGAGAGCAGGTGAGGGCGGTGGCGGCCGAGCCGGACAGCTGGAACACCCCCGCCGACGCCGGGTGGCGGGCCGCCCAGGCGGCGAGTGAGCCCGCGCTCGGCGGGGTGACCGCCGCGGGCCTGCCCAAGCGCACTCCCAAGGCGAATCTCGTACCCGGTACGGCCGCCGCCGTGCCGTCCAGCCCCGTGCCGCCCATGTCACCGGACAGGGTGCGCAGCCGTCTGTCCAGCTTCCAGCAGGGTGTACGGCGGGGCCGTGCCGAAGTAGTCGATACCACCACCAGGAGCCTGGTGGACAAGGAGGAGGGCTCGTGACGATCCTGAGTCATGAGGCACGCAGGTTCGACTGGCTGATCACCGAGTTCGTCCGCGGCACGCCAGGTGTCGCGCACGCGGTGTGCGTCTCCGCCGACGGGCTGAGGATCGCCAGTTCCGAGGGGTTTCCTCCCGACAGGGCCGACCAGCTCGCCGCCGTCGCGGCGGGCCTGCTCAGCCTGACGGTGGGCGCCTCCCGCGTGTTCGAGGGAGGCGCCGTCACCCAGACGGTGGTCGAGATGGAGCGTGGCCTGCTGCTGGTCATGGCGATCAGCGACGGCTCCGTGCTCGCCGTGCTGGCCTCTCCCGACTGTGACATGGGTCTGGTGGCGTACCAGATGACCCTGCTCGTCGACAGGGCCGGACAGGTGCTCACCCCGGCGCTCCGCGCCGAGCTGCAGTCCTCCCGGGGCCGGTGATGACCGCGCTCACCCCCGGTCTCCTCACGGGAGAGGCTCGTGCTCGGGATTGACGGAACCGGGGACGACGAGCCCCTGTTCCGTCCGTACGCCGTCACCGGCGGCAGGTCGGAGCCGCGCTTCCACATGGCGATGGAGGCGCTGGTCTCCTCCTCCTTCATCCTGGAGGAGGACCTGGCTCTGCTCACCCCCGAGCAGGATGCGATCATCAGGCTCTGCCGTTCGTACCGGTCGGTCGCCGAGATCTCGGCTCTGCTGAAGGTGCCGCTCGGCGTGGCCCGCGTGCTGGTGGCGGATATGGTCGACGAGGGCTTCGTCCGCATCCACCAGCCGCATCTCAACGAGGGACAACCGGACCTCAACATGCTCGAAAGGGTTCTCAGTGGACTTCGCAGGCTCTAGCCAGGGTGGCCTGACGTCAACGAAGATCGTTGTCGCGGGTGGGTTCGGCGTCGGCAAGACCACGTTCGTGGGGGCGGTGTCGGAGATCGTGCCGCTGACCACGGAGGCGGTGATGACCGACGCCAGCGCCGGGATCGACGACCTGGGGCTGACTCCCCACAAGACCACCACCACGGTCGCGATGGACTTCGGCCGTCTCTCGCTGGACCGGGACCTGATCCTGTACCTGTTCGGTACGCCGGGTCAGCACCGGTTCTGGTTCATGTGGGACGACCTGGTCCGCGGCGCGATCGGCGCGGTGGTCCTGATCGACACCCGGCGGCTGGCCGACGGCTTCCCGGCGATCGACTACTTCGAGGAGGCCAAGCTCCCCTTCGTGGTCGGTGTCAACGGCTGGAACGGCGAGTTCCCGCACCACGAGGAGGAGGTGCGGGAGGCGCTGACGCTGGCCCCGCACATTCCCGTGGTGCGGACCGACGCCCGCTCCCGCGACTCGGTGAAGAGCACGCTGATCACCCTGGTCGAGCACGTGCTGCGGGTCCGCACGGCCTACGGCACGTCGGTGTAGCCACGCGTTCCCTCCGGGACGGGCCCGCGCTCCGCGGACCCGTCCCGGACGGGGTTTCGGCCGTCTCCGGAGCGGGACGCGGTCCGGCGTCCGGCTCGCGCCGTGCCGGCCGGCGGAACGCGACCCGGGGGACCCGTCAGCCCGGGATCCACTCCTTCCAGGTGACCCTGTTCGCGTTGATCCACTTCTGGGCCGCCTCGGCGGGGTCGAGGCCGTTGTTGACCATGTCGTTCGCCACCGCGTTCTGCTGCTCGTTCGTCCAGGAGAAGTTCCGCACCAGCTCGTAGGCCCTGCCCCCGGTGTCGGCGAACCGCCTGCTCACGATCTTGTCGAGCAGGTAGGGCGGGTAGTCGCACCGCACCTTGGCGGGGTCGGCGTCGCAGCCGATCGCGTACGGCGGAAGGTTGACCTTCACCAGCTTGATCTGGGTGAAGAGCCACTGCGGCTCGTAGAAGTACATCAGCAGCGGGGTCCGGTCGCGGGTCGCCCGTTTCGCGGCGTCGATCAGCGCTTTCTCGCTGCCCGCGTGGACGACCCGGTAGTCGAGGCCGAGATTGCGGACCAGGGCCTCGTCGTGGGTGACGTACGAGGGGTCCCCATCGAGAAGCTGGCCTAAATTGCCGGATTTATCCGTTTTGAAGAGGTGGGCGTACCTGTTGAGCTGCCGCCAGTCTGTGATCCCGGGATACTCGTCCACCATCCACTGGGGGACGTACCAGCCGATGACCCCCCTGGTGCCGCTCCTGCCCGCGGAGACCGCGACCTTCTTCTCCTCGATGTAGGTCCGCTTCAGCGCCTCCCGCCCCCAGTTCTCCACGATCACGTCCACCGTGCCCTTCTCAAGGCCCTCCCAGGACTCGGACGGGGTGAGTCTCACCGTCCGCACCTGGTAGCCGAGCTCCTGGGTGAGCAGGCGGCCGATGACGGCGGCGCCGGCCTCGTAGCCCGCCCCCTCGTTGAGGGCGATCCTCACGGTCCCGCCGGAGGCCGGGGGAGCCGGCGCGGCCGTCTCCGGCGCGTCCTGGCCGGTGCACGCGGCGAGGGAGACTAGTAACGCGGTGGCCGCGCCGAGCGCCAGGAGGCGGCGGGGGAGGGGCAGCGGGAGGGGCGGCGGGAGGGGCAGGGCGCGGGCGGTCGGGCGGGAGCCGCGAACCTGGCTCGCGACGTCGCCGGGTGTGGCCACGGTCTCCTCCAGGGCTCGCCGCCCGGATTCGGCGGGCCGGGGGCGCGGTGCGGGCTACGGATGTAGGCAGTCAAGATATGGCGTAAATATGGCGAATCACAATTTGTGATCCCCCGGGTGGCCGGCGCGCCCCCCGTGGCGGGCTCTCTCGGTCGCAGAATGGAACGGTGCAAACGGTCATATAGGTCGGGAAATACCTAATAAGGGTATTCGGAGGGCCGGAAACGGGGTTCCAGCCATAGCTGGAGTCCCGGGTCCCGTCCCTGTCTCGCCGGAAATACCGCATTTACCGAGCTGCGTTCGCTTGGCCCCACGGGTTGATATGTGCTCGAATTGCCGGGGACCATGGGAAATTCGGCCAGAGGTTCATCCACCGAGAGGGCAGCGTTCGGTGAGTCCACACGAGATCCACGACGCGGGCAGTCGCCTGCGCCCGCGGAACTGGCGGGTACGCCGGCGCCTTGTCGCGCTCGTTCTGGTGCCCACGATCGCCGCGGTGCTGCTCGGCGGTGTCCAGGTGTTCGCCTCGATGCGCGCCGCGGGAGATTACCAGCGGGTCAACGACCTCGCCCGGCTCTCCGCCCACATCGGCACGCTGACCCACGAACTGGCCGAGGAACGCGACCACACCGCCTGGTTCATCGCCCTCGGCCGCCCGGAGAGCGGCGTGAAGAACGTGCGGGCCCAGATGGACCTGGTCGACGGCTCCGCGGCGCGCGTCCGCGAGAGCGGCTCCCTGCTCGGTGAGGAGGTGAGCGGCCGTACCAGGGACGAGGTCGAGAGCGCGATCACCCGGCTGGACGACCTCTTCCCGCTGCGCGAGCAGGCGCTGAGGTCGACGCTGCTGCCCGACGCGGCCATCGCCGCCTACTCCCTGCTCATCGCCGACCTGCTCTCCCTGTACGACGAGCTCGGCAAGGGCAGCGCCGACGACGTCCTGTTCGGCCAGGCGATCACCCTGGACGCGCTCGCCCGCGCAAAGGAGGCCATCTCCTTCCAGCGGGCGCTGCTGACGGTGGTGCTCGTGGCGGGCCGGTTCGAGCAGGGGCAGATGGAGCAGTTCCTCGGCGCGCTCTCCACCGAGCGCAACGAGCGCAGGACCTTCGCCGCCGAGGCCGGAAGCCGGGACCGCCGCCTCTTCGACGAGACCGTCAACGGCCGCACCGCCGAACGCGCCGAACTCCTGCGCGAGCTGGTCCTGCTCCGCGCGGCCTCCGGCGTCCCGCTGAGGGGCCTGACCCTGGAGCGGAAGGACGACGCCAAGGAGTGGTACGACGCGGTCACCGTCACCATCGGCCACATGCGCGAGGTCGAGGAGCGGCACGCCCGGGACATCGTCGCGCGCAGCCAGCGGCTCGGCGACGCCGAGCAGAGCCGCGCCCTGATGGTCGCCGCGGCCGTCGCCGCCCTGCTCGCGCTCGTGCTGGCGATCACCGTCGGGGTGGCGCGCTCGCTGGTGGTGCCGCTGAGACGGCTGCGCAGGGAGGCGCTGGAAGTCGCGGGGGAGCGGCTGCCCGCGTACGTCCAGCGGGTCCGCGAGTCGCGCGAAGGGGAGATCGCCGCCGACGTGCCACCGATCGGGGTGCTGTCGCGCGACGAGATCGGCGAGGTCGCCAGGGCGTTCGACGAGGTTCACCGGGAGGCCGTGCGGCTGGCGGGCGAGGAGGCCAGGCTGCGCGCCACCGTGAACGCGATGTTCGTCAACCTCTCGCGGCGGAGCCAGAGCCTGGTGGAACGCCAGCTCACCCTGGTCGAGCGGCTGGAGCGCGGCGAGCGCGACGACCAGCGGCTGGCGGACCTGTTCAAGCTCGACCACCTCGCCACCCGCATGCGCCGCAACAGCGAGAACCTGCTCGTCCTCGCCGGGCAGGAGGTGGCGCGGCGCTGGAGGCAGCCGGTCGAGCTGATGGACGTGGTCAGGGCCGCGCTGTCGGAGGTGGAGAACTACGAGCGGGTGACGAACCGGGTCCAGTCGGAGGTCGCCGTCGCGGGCCCCGCGGTGAGCGACGTGGTCCACCTGCTGGCCGAACTGGTCGAGAACGCGGTCTCGTTCTCCCAGCCGGACACCAGGGTCACGGTGTCCAGCAGCCGGGTCGACGACGGCGGCGTGATGGTCTCGGTGACCGACAAGGGCATCGGCATGACGCTCGACGAGCTCTCCCAGGTCAACTGGCGGCTGGCCAACCCGAAGGCCGCGGACGCCTCGATCGCCCGCCACATGGGCCTGTTCGTCGTCAGCCGCCTCGCGCTCAAGCACGGCATCCGTGTCCGGCTCCGCCCCCAGGACGCCGGCCTGACCGCGATGATCATGATTCCCGAGTCGCTCCTCGTCCTGCCGCCCCTCGTGGGCCGGCCGGCCGGCTACCCGCAGCTCGCGACGGCCTTCCCGGGGACGCCGGCCGGTGCGGCCGGCCTTCCCGCAGGGGTGGTCGGTTTCTCCGCGGGGGCGGACGGCTCCCCGTTCGCCGGTGACGCGGGCGGTTCGCCCGTCCCACCGTTCCCGCACACCCCGGACGAGGACGATCCGGCCGCTCCGGTCCCGGGGGTTCCCGGTGTCGCGGGCTCGCCGTCGCGGGTTCCGCCGCTCGCGGCGCCCACGGCCGCACAGGCGCCTCCCGCGGTGAGGCCGGCGCTTTCGGCGCTGCCCTCGCGGGCCAGGCAGGAGGCGGCCGAGCGGAGCGTGTGGAGCCCGCCCGCGGAGCGGATCCGCCCGCCGGGGGAGCGGGGGGAGTTCCCGCAGCCGCCCCGCGGCCCGTTCGGCCGCCTTCCCGGTCCGCTCGACGGCTCGCCCGGTTTCCTCGACGGCCTTCCCGCGGTGGGCGAGACCGGGTCGCCGTCCGGTGCGGGGACCTCGGCGGAGCAGGAGGACGACTTCCTGCCGATCTTCGCCGCGGTCGAGTCCGGCTGGTTCCGGACCGCCGCCTCCCCCCGCGATCCCGGGGCGCGGACGGCCGGCCCCGAGGCGGGTGCCGCTTCCGGTGACTCCTCCGGTCCCGCTTCCGAGGACTCCGCCTCCGGTGACTCCGTTTCCGAGGGCTTCGGTGACCGCGCCTCCGAGGAAACCCGGGCGGAGCCCGAACCGTGGACCTCGCCCGGTGACCTCGGCTGGCAGGCCGCGCAGGTGGCGAGCGCTCCCGTGCTCGGCGGTACGACCGAGGCCGGCCTGCCCAGACGCACTCCCCGGGCCAACCTGGTCCCCGGCTCGGTCACGCCGCCCGTGCGGTCCGAGCAGTCCCCGGAGCCGGCGCCGGCCAGGCCCGCCCTCTCGCCCGAGCGGGTGCGCAGCCGCATGGCGAGCTTCCAGGAGGGCGTGCGCAAGGCCCGCAACGAGCTCCCGAACCGGGAGCAGTAGCGTGCGGGCCGGCAACCGGGACCACGGGCGCGAGCTTCGCGACGGTCACGCCTCCCCCTGGCAGGAGCGGGGGGACGACACGCCCCGGTACGGCCTCCCGGCCAGGCCGCCGGCACACGGATGGCCCGCGGCGCCGCCCCCGTCCGCCCCGTTCGCGCCGCCCGCGCACGGCGCCGGGACCGAGCCGCCGGGATACGGCTCCCCGGAGGAGCCGCCCGGGTTCGGAACCCGGCGGGACGGGCGCCTCGGGTACGAGCCGGAGCACGACGGGCCGGCCGAGGAGGAGAGCGCGCTGGTCCGGATGTACGCCGTGACCGGGGGACGGGTCGTGCCGAGTTCGAAGCTCGCCATGGAGGCGCTGGTCACGACCACGACCACGACCCCGCTCGGCCTGTCCTACATCCGGGAATACCGCTTCATCAGCGATCTGTGCCGCAGCATCCGCTCGATCGCGGAGATATCCGCTCTCCTGGGTGTCCCCCTCGGCGTCACCCGCGTCCTGGTCTCCGACATGGAGTCCGAGGGCCTGGTGCGGATCCACCATCCCCGGGTCACCGCGGCGGGCCCCGGTCCCGACCTGCTCGAACGCGTCCTCAACCACCTCAGGGGCTAGGCTCGGCCAACCCGGTGGGGGATTGGTGGCGCGCTCGTTGACGGCACCTTTGGCCGGCCGGGGAACAGGCCGGGGCCGGTCTCCCGGCAGGCGGCGCGGCTCCCCGAGCCCGGAGGTGAGGTCAACGGGCCGCCGGAGCCGGAAAGGCCGCCTCCCTCGGTGGCAAGGCCGGTGTCTAGAGGCGCACGTGTTCCGTCGATCCGATGGGCAGCCAGTGGAACCGGCTGCCGACCTGCCCCGGTGCCCGCAGCAGATCCTGCTCGATGCCGTCGCGGCCCTGCCGGAAGTGCTGCCAGCCCTCGTAGTGGACCGGCAGGATCGTGTGCGGAGTGACGGCCCCGCACAGCCGTACGGCCTGGCGTGCGGTCATGGTGTAGCGCAGCGGCCCGGTGAGGGGGAAGCCGACGCCGCCCAGGTGGAGCAGGACCGTACCCGGCCGTATCCGGGCGGCGGCCTGGCGAAGCGCGCGATGGTAGACCGTGTCGCCGGTGATCCAGAGCGGGCCGTGGGTCTGGCCGGGCCAGGTCAGGGCGAAGCCGATGACGTCGCCGACGATGGGACGGCTGAGCGGCGGCCCGTGCCGGCAGGGAGTGGCGGTGATCTCGATCGGCGGCCGGCCGGGTGCCTCCAGCCGGGTGCTCTGCCCGGGCTTGAGCCCGCGGGCGGTCCCGCCCAGGCGGCGGGCGCCCGAGGAGGTGGTGATCGTGGTTCTGGTGGTGGCCAGCAGAACGCGTCCGGCGTTGTCGAGGTTGTCGCCGTGGTGGTCGTGGGTGAGCAGGACGGCGTCCGGCGGCGGCAGCGCGTCCGGTGGGAGGGCGGGACCGGTGAGCTTGCGGGAGGAGGTCCCCCAGCCGAACGCGTAGGTCCGGCCGGGGGTGTCGAAGGTCGGGTCCGTCAGCAGTCGCCAGCCTTCGAACTCGATGAGGACGGTGGGGCCGCCGATGTGGGTGAACCTGACTTCCGTCATGCGCTGATCCTTCGGAGTGCCCGGGGGGACGGCAGGGTGGCGGTCCCCCCGGGGGGTCGACGTCAGGAGTGGTCGAGGGCCCAGGTGAGGGCGTGGTCGGCGATCTCCTCCCAGCCCTGCTCGGCGGGCATCAGGTGGGAGCGGCCGGGATACTCGACCACCTCGGTGACGGTGGCGGACTTGTAGTGCCTGGCGTTGGAGCGCTGGATCTTGGGCGGCATCAGGTGGTCGTTCTCGCCCGCGATGAACAGCAGCGGCCTGCGGTCGTCGTTGTGGTAGTCGACGTAGTTGTCGTCCTTGCCGGGGTGGATGTTGGCCAGCGCGCTGCCCCAGAAGATGTTGCCGGAGGCGGGGATGTGGTAGCGCTCGTAGGTCGCCCGCGCCTGGTCCTCGGGGAAGGTGTTGGTGAACGCGTACTTCCACTGCTCGTAGGTGAACCCGACCGCCTTGTGCCGGTTGGCGGGGTTCTTCAACACCGGGAAGGTGGCGCGGATCTGCGACAGCGGGATCACCTGCACCCCCTCGGTGGGCGCGGAGTTGATCGCCACCCCGGCGGCGCCGTAGCCGTGGTCGAGCAGGATCTGGGTGAACACGCCGCCCGCGGAGTGGCCCATCAGGATGGGCGGCGTCTCCAGGCCTCCGATCAGGGTTTCCAGGCTCTCGATGATCTGCGGGACGGTCACCTTCTCGATCGGGGTGGGGTCGGCGTTGAGCGCCTCCACCTCCACCTCGAAACCCGGATAGGCCGGGGCCAGCACTCGAAATCCCTGAGCCTCGTAACGGGCGACCCAGTGCTCCCAGCTACGCGGGGTGACCCAGAAGCCATGGATCAAGACGATCGTGTCGGGTTTCATGTCGGTTCCCCCTGCTATCGGGTGGCGGCGTAGGCGGACAGGACCACCGCGGTGGCGGCGGCGGGGTGGGACGTCATCACGACGTGCGAGGAGTCGATCTCGCGGACCTTGCTGCCGGCGCGTCCGGCCATGAAGCGCTGGGCGGCGGGCGGGATGACGTTGTCCCGGGTGGGGATCAGATACCAGGACGGGATGGTCTTCCAGGCCGGCGCGCCGCTGCCGTCGGACAGGCCGGTGACGCTGCCGGGCCGCTGGGTGGCCGCCATCTGCCGGGTCTTGGCGGCGGGCAGGTCGGCGGCGAAGACCTCGCGGAACTTGTCGGCGGTGATGTAGCCGTCGACGCCGTCCATGGTGCCGTCGGGCAGCGGGTAGTGCCGGGGCAGCAGCGCCTCGCCCAGCTTGCTGCCGGGGAACCGGCCGGCGAGCTGCAGGGCGCTCTCTCCCTGGTCGGGCGCGAACGCGCCGAGGTAGACCAGGGCCTTGACGTTGTCGTGGCCGCGGGCGGCGTTGGTGATGACGATGCCGCCGTAGGAGTGGCCGGCGAGGATGATCGGGCCGGGGATGGTGTCCAGGACGCTGGAGATGTAGGCGGCGTCACCGGCGACGTCGCGCAGCGGGTTGGCCGGTGCGATCACCGGGAATCCGGCCCGCTGCAGCAGGGTGATCATGTCGTTGAAGCCGGAGGCGTCGGCGAACGCGCCGTGAACGAGTACCACGGTCGGCTTCGCGGTCGCGGTGCCGGTCGCGGTGCCGGTCGCGGTGCCGGTCGCGGTGGCGGGTGCGGTGGGCAGGCCGAGGGCCAGGAGACAACCGGCGACGAGGATGCCCAGCAGGCGGCGCGGAGAAGTCATGGGGGTGCTCCTTCAGGCGTTCAGAAAGGCGAGCAGGTCGGCGTTGAATTCGCGCTCGAAGGCACCGGCCAGGCCGTGCGGGGCGCCCTCGTAGATCTTGAGTGTGGAGCCCTTGACCAGCCTGGAGCTCTCCAGCGCCGAGGCGACGACGGGCACGATCTGGTCGTCGTCGCCGTGCGCGATCAGGGTGGGGACGTCGAAGCGCTTGAGGTCCTCGGTGAAGTCGGTCTCGGAGAAGGCCCTGATGCAGTCGAGCGCGCCCTTGAGGCCGACCTGCATGCTCCACAGCCAGAACGCGTCGATGACGCCCTGCGACACCTGGGCGCCGGGCCGGTTGTAGCCGTAGAAGGGCACGGCCAGTTCCTTGTAGAACTGCGAGCGGTCGGCCTCGACGCCACCCCGGATGGTGTCGAACACCTCGATCGGCAACCCGGCGGGGTTGGCCTCGGTCTTGAGCATCAGCGGCGGCACCGCGCCCACCAACACGGCCTTGCTCACCCGGGAGGTGCCGTGGCGGCCGATGTAGCGGGTCACCTCGCCGCCCCCGGTGGAGTGCCCGACCAGGATCGCGTCGCGCAGGTCGAGCGTGTCCAGGAGGGCGGACAGGTCGTCGGCGTAGGTGTCCATGTCGTTGCCGTTCCAGGGCTGGCCGGAGCGGCCGTGGCCGCGGCGGTCGTGCGCCACGGCGCGGAAGCCGTGGGAGGCGGCCAGGTGGAGCTGGTCGTCCCAGGCGTCGGCGTTCAGCGGCCAGCCGTGGCTGAAGACGACGGGCTGACCGCTGCCCCAGTCCTTGTAGAAGATCTGCGTACCGTCGGCGGTGCTCACGTAGGGCATCTCGCGGCCTTTCTGATCGGTGTCGGTGGGCTCGACGCTAGATCCGCGGCCCTCGGCGGCAATCCGTCAGATGACTGCACCTGTACGGATCGCCGGTTCGCTCACGGCTTCGGTCAGGCTCCGGTGGCGGGTTTCCGGGGCGAACAGGACCGCGGTGAAGGCGAGCACCGAGCAGGCCACCACCAGCAGGGCGATGGGCCAGGACACGCCACCTGCGCCCGCGACCAGGCCTGCCGCCACGAGCGGGGCGGGGCCGCTGGTGAGCGCGGCCGTCCACTCGCGGGCGATCGTGACGCCGCTGTAGCGATGGCGGGTGTCGAACAGCTCGGTCAGCAGCGAGGCCAGCACGGCGAACATCCCGGCGACGCAGACGCCGTACCCCAGCATGACCGCGAGGATCACCAGCTCGGGGCGGCCGGTGTCGATCAACCAGAACATCGGGAAGGCGAACACGGCGAGCAGAAGCGCCGTACCGAGGAAGACGGGACGGCGGCCGACGCGGTCGGCCAGCAGCCCGAACAGCGGCGTGACCGCGATCGCCACCGCGGCGGAGAGCAGTTTGGCGACCAGGCCCACCGTGGCCGGCAGACCGAGCGTCCTGGTCACGTACGACAACACGAAAACACTGAAGATGTAGGCGATCGCACCGAAGGGGGCGTTGGCCGCGAAGGCGATCAGCAGGATCCGCGGCTGCCTTCTGACGACCTCCAGCGCCGGGAAACGGCTCAGGCCCCGCGCCCGCTCGCGCTCGAAGAGCTCCGACTCCGGCACCCGGAACCTGAGGGACAGCCCCACGCCCACGCCCACGAGGCTGAGCAGGAACGGTAACCGCCACCCCCAGGTCTCGAACGACGGCAGCGCCGTGACCGCGGTGAAGACCAGCGTGGCGGTCAGGATTCCGATCTGGACGCCCGCCCCGGGGAGCGAGGCCCACAGACCCCGCCGGCGGGGGGCACTGGTCTCGGCCACCAGGACCAGGGCGCCCGCGTACTCGGCTCCCGCACCGAAACCCTGCGCCAGCCGGAGCAGCACGAGCAGGACGGGCGCCGCCAGGCCCACCTGCTCGTAGGTGGGCAGCAGTCCGATGCCGACCGTGGACAGTCCCATGAGCAGCAGCGTCACGACCAGCATGGGCTTACGCCCGACGCGGTCGCCGAAGTGGGCGAACACGACACCGCCGATCGGGCGGGCCAGGAATCCGACCGCGAACGCGGCGAAGGAGCCGAGGGTGCCCGCGAGGGGCATGTCGGCCGGGAAGAACTGTTCGTCGAAGACGATCGCCGCTCCGAGGCCGAAGAGGGCGTGGTCGTAGAATTCGAGCGCGGTGCCGACGACAGCGGCTTTGGTCACCGGTCTACCTGTCATGTCTGCCTCCTTTTGTCAGGGCCGAGCACCCGCGCCGGAAAGCGTCGGGCCCGATCGATCGCCGCCTGGGCGGCATGAATGCCGCGCGGGGCGTTGAGCGTGAGAGATCCGCGGATGACGTCCCGGTGGCGCACCCCGGTCACGGGCACGCCCGCCGTGGGTTCTGCGTGGGTTCTGGCGGCGCGGGCCTCGCCCTCGTCCCGCGGCGCATCGGCCTCGACGGTGATGACCAGGCCCGGCGAAAGACCGGCCGGTTCCCCCGTCGAGGCGAGGGAGGGTTTCTTGTTTCCTGTTCGAACGCCCTGTGAGCAGCGCCTTACCGCTTCATGGAACTGTCCGGCCGGATCTGACCGGTGTCCGGCCCCGCGAGGGCGTGCGTCGTCAGGCGGCGGCCTCGCGGATGAGGTCGGCGACCGCGGCGGGCTGGGATATGTGGACGGCGTGGCTGCCGACGACCTCGACGACCTTCGCTCCGGCGCGCTCGGCCATCATGCGCTGGGCCGGCGGCGGGATCATCCGGTCCTCGATCGCGACGAGGTACCAGCTGGGCTTGTGCCGCCAGGCCGGCTCGGTGACCGTCCCGCCGAAGGCGTCCACGCCCCACGGGACCTGGGAGTCCGCCATGAACGCGGCCACCTGGTCGGGCAGGTCGGCGGCGAACGAGGCGGCGAACCTGTCGCGGTCGAGAAAGAGGAAGCCCTCCACGGGAGGGAGGACGGGCGGCACCGGCGCGCCGGACGGCGGGGCGGCGATGAGGGTGTCGACCGATTCGCCGGTGTCGGGGGCGAACGCGGCGATGAGGGTGTCGACCGATTCGCCGGTGTCAGGAGCGAACGCGGCGATGTACGCCAGTGACGCGACATTGGGGTGGGTACCGGCCTCGCTGATGACGACCCCGCCGTAGGAGTGGCCGACCAGGACGGCCGGGCCGTCGAGACCGTCCAGGATCCGGCGGACCATCGCGGCGTCGCCCTCCAGCGACAGCGTCGGGTTCTGCGCGACGCGGACGCGGAGCCCGTCCCCGGTCAGCTCGTCGTAGACGCCCTGCCAGCCGGATCCGTCCACGAAGCCACCGTGCACGAGCACGATGTTCCCGATGGTGGTCATGGTCGCTCCTGAGCTGGATTGACAGGCCCGGTGTCTGTCCCGGTGCACTCCATCCAAGTCGTGCGTACGTGGCCCGGCCACGCAGAACAGGACGCAGAAGTAGGGCGGAAACCGTCAGGGCGCGGCGTCCGCCAGGCCGCGGCAGCGGCTGCTCGCCTCGGCGTCGCCGACGGCCTCGTACACCTCTGCCGCCCGCGCATAGGCATGGCGGCTCTCGCCGGTGCGTTCCTCGTCGGCCAGCAAGGCCGCCAGCGTCTCCAGGGAGCGGGCCTGCGGGACGGGCAACCGAGCCTGCTCCATGAGGCTGATCGCCTCGGTGAGCTTGGTGATCGCTTCGGCCCGTTGACCGAGCAGCCCCAGGCATTCGCCGATGCGGGCGAGCGCGATCGGCCGGGTGAACGCCGCGACGCCCGGCGTCATCCCCGACCGGTCGTCGTTCAGCAGGGCCCACAGGTCGAGGTACTGCTCCAGTGCCTCGGTGTGGTGTCCGGCATCGCGAAGACAGGTGCCGAGGGCGCCGAGACAGTGGCAGTACCGATCGATGTCGCCGTTGGCCTTGAAGATCTTCGCCGCCTGGGTTTCCGACACGATGGCCTCATCGAGCCGCCCGAGCCGTCGAAGCGCGCCCCCCGCCTGGTGGTGGGCCAAGGCGATCTGCGTGGTGGCACCACTGCGCGTGGCCAGGTCCATCGCCTGGGCGGTGTAACGCAGTGTGGTCTCCAGGTCCTCTCGTGGCACCAGATGGACCCAGGCCAGCAGGTTCAGCTGCGCGGCCTGCCGGGCCGGATCGCCCAGGGAAGCGGCTGCCTCGGCACCGAGGGTGAAGACCTCGTACCAGTGCGGCGCGTGCATCCACCGGTCGGAGAACCAGTGCATCGACTCGGCGCAGTCGAGGACGGCGGCGAACCGGCCGGTGCTCGCCATGTGGCGTAACGCGCCCAGCCAGTTGTCCACGTTCACGCGCAGCCAGTGGTCGGCCTCCTCCGGGGAGGACAGGTCGGCGAGGCCGGGGGCGAACCGGCCGGGAGGGCCGTACCCGGGCTCGAACCACCGCCCGGCGGCGGTGGCCGTCCGCACCAGCCACGACGTCATCGTCACGGTGAGCGTGTCGCGCTCGTCGGCGGGTTCCTCCTCCCGAAGCCGGTCGCGGGCGAACAGCCGGACCAGGTCGTGGAAGCGATAGCGTCCCGACGTGCTGTCCTGCAGCAGGCCGAGGTCCACGAGTTCGTCGAGGGCGTCCCACGCCCCCTCGATCGACGTGCCGCCCACCACGGCGGCGAGAGCGGCGTCGAAGCTGCGACCCGGCACCAGGGCGAGCCGGCGGAAGAGCCGTCGCGTCGCGTGGGCCAGCTGCTCGTAGGACAACCCGAACGCGGTGGCGATCTTGAGATCGCCGGCGCTGAGCTGGTCCAGGCGGCGCTCCTCGTTCGTCAGCCGGGCGGCGAGGTCGGTGGCGTTCCAGCCGGGCCGGCTGACCAGCCGATTTCCGGCGATCCGGAGCGCGAGGGGCAAACCGCCGCACAGGCGCGCGAGCCGCCAGACGGCTGGTCCATCGTCCGAGGCGCCGCGGTCTTTCAGGATTCCGTTCAGCAGCTCGGTGGCCTCCGGCAGGGGCAAGGGCCCGAGGCCGAGTCTGCGCACTCCTTCCAGACCGGCCAGCAGGCGGCGACTGGTCACCAGGGCCTTGCCCGCGCCCCCGCCGGGCAGCAGCGGCCGGACCTGCTCCTCGGAGGCGGCGTTGTCGAGCACGATCAGCGCGCGCCGCTCACGCAGCAGGGACCGGTACAAGGACGCACGCCCGGCGACGTCGCCCGGCATCCGCTGATCCGCGATGCCGAGTGCGCGAAGCAGCGTGCCCAGGGCCTCGTCGACGGGCAGCGGCTGCGGAGACATACCGAACAGGTCGAGGAAGAACACCCCGCCGGGGAAGTCCGGCCGCAGGGCATGGGCGGCGCGGACGGTCAACGTGGTCTTGCCCAGCCCGGCGGAGCCGGTGACGAGCCGCACGCCCGCGGCGCCCGGCGCGTCCCCGGCGTGCGTCAGCTCGCCGGTCCAGGCCAGCTCCGCGGCTCGGCCGGTGAAGTCGTCGACGGAGCGCGGCAGCTCGCACAGCCCGGTCGGGCGGGCCCAGCGGTCGCGCAGGCGGCCCTCGCGCGCCAGCTCGACGAGTTGTTCGCGGTCGGCGTCGGCCAGACGGAGAGCGTCGGCCAGCGCGGTGACGGTCCGGTGCTGGGGGCCCTTGCTGCGTCCGCGTTCCATGTCCGACAGCGTCCGGTCACTCACCCCCGACGCCTCGGCGAGCTGCTCCAGCGTCAGGCGGGCCGCGTGCCGATGGCGACGCAGCACCTCCGCGAAGCTGGCCGGGGTGGTGATCGAGTGCTCCTTCTCCGCGCTCTGGTGGAGATCACATAAAGCTTACGTGGAAAACCGGCGCTCCCAAGATCCACGAGGTTACGGAAACCGGCGTTCGTGACGGACGGCGCTGGGACGGCACGAGCCGGCGGGGAGGCCCTCCGCACCCGCCGCGGCGCCCCCAAGTCCCCTCCGCACCCCCGCGGCGCCCCCAAGTCAAGGCAGCAGTCATTCGTCACGTGACGTACTTGTGCGACAATTTGATCATCGGGTTCCGGGGAAGGTATCGCGTGATCATGCTCTTCGGGCGCGACCGCGAGATGGCCCAGATCGAGGGCCTCGTAGATCTCGTTCACGAGGGCGGTGGCGCCCTGGTCATATCCGGCGTGCCGGGTATCGGCAAGTCCGCCTTGCTGGCGGTCGCCATCGCACGTGCCGAGGCACGCGATGTGATGGTGTCCGGCGTCTCCGGGGTGCAGAGCGAGACGCACCTGCCGTTCGCCGGGCTCCACCAGTTGCTGCGGCCGATGCTCGGCACCGCCGATCGGCTGTCCGCCCGCCAGCGGGAGGCCCTGCTCGGTGCCTTCGGGATGGCCGAGGTCAGTGACCCCGAGCCTTTCATGGTGGCGCTGGCCGTACTCAACCTGCTGGGGGAGGTGGCGGCCGCCCGGCCGCTGCTGATCGTGGTGGACGACCTTCAGTGGCTGGACCGGCCCACCATCGAGGTGTTGGGGTTCGTGGCCAGGCGCGTGCGCTCGGATCCGATCGTGCTGCTGATGGCCCTTCGCGACGGCTACCCGACCAGCCTGGACGACAGCGACGTGCCCGAGCTGAGGCTGGCCGGCCTGGATCCGGCCGCGGCGGAGGCACTCCTGAACGCCCAGGCCGCCGATCTCAGCGTCGGCATGCGCCGGCGCGTGCTGAGCGAGGCGGACGGCAACCCGCTCGCCCTGGTCGAGCTGCCACTCGCGCTGGACACCGGGACGGCCACGGCCGAGGCGGGGTTGCTGCCGCTCACGGCGCGCCTGGAGCGGGCCTTCGCCGTGCGGCTGGCCGAACTCCCGCCCCACACCAGAGGGCTGCTGCTCGTGGCCGCCGCCAACGACGGCCACGATCTGGCCGACGTCCTCGCGGGTGGCGGAATGATGACGGGCACCGAGATGACCGCCGAGGCGCTTGCCCCGGCCATGGACGCGGGGCTGGTGGAGCTCCACGGGCAGGCCCTGCGCTTCCGGCACCCCCTGGTGCGCTCGACCATCTACCAGAAGGCCGGCCGCGTCGATCGCCTGGCCGCCCATGCCGCGCTGGCCAGGGTGCACGGCCGCGACCCGGACCGCAGGACCTGGCACCGCGCCGCGGCGATCGCCCATCGGGACGAGTCCGTCGCCGCCGAGCTGGCGGAGGTGGCCGCGCGGGCCCGGCAGCGCGGCGCGATCCCGGTGGCGGTGACCGCCCTGCGCCGTGCGGCGGAGGTCAGCGAGGAGCCCACGGCCGGTGCCCGTCGCCTGCTGGCCGCGGCCGAGCTGGCCTTCGAACTCGGCCGCGGCGACCAGGTCGCCGAACTGCTCGCGCTGGCCGAGCCGTCGGTCCTGGGCGAGCTGCCGCGCGCCAGGGTCGTCTGGCTGACCGAGATGCTGGGAGAAGGACGCGACGAGGGCCCGGCGCGGATCCGGCGGCTTGTCACGACCGCCGAAGAGGTGGAGGCGGCGGGTGACCGCGAGCTCGCACTCGGCTTCGTCCGGGCGGCGGCCATCCGCTGCTGGTGGAGCGACCCCGGCTGGGAGCAGCGCCGGCGCGTCATCGCCCTGGCCGAGCGGCTGGCGGCCGGCGACGAGGATCCGGAACTGCTGGTGACCCTGGCCACGGCGGGGGCGGTGGAACGCGGGGCGGACGTCATCGAGCGCCTGGCCAAGATGCGCGACACCCGGCTGGACGGGGCCGCGACCCGGCTCCTGGGCATCGCGGCGAGCACGGTCGGCGCCTTCGACCTGGTCGGCGACTTCATGGACGCCTCGATCGCCGATCTGCGGGCCCAGGGCAGGCTGGGCCTGCTCACGCGGGCGCTCAGCACGCAGGTGTGGCGCCACGTCTTCTGCGGCGACTGGGCCGGGGCGCTTCTGGTCGCGGAAGAGGCCCACCGGCTGGCCCGCGAGACCGCGCAGGTGCGACGGCAGGCCTCGTCCCTGGGGATGCTGGGGCTGCTGGCCGGGCTCCGCGGTGAGGAGGAACGTGGCCTGGCGCTGGTCGCCGAGGGCGAGCGTGTGCTCGGCACCGTCGCGATCAGCTCGGCCGTGGCGGTGCTCCAGCACGCCAGGGGCATGATCGCGTTGTGCGCCGGGCGGTACGACGACGCGTTCGGACACCTGTGGCGGCTGTTCGAGCCGGGCGACGCCGCCCATCACCAGATCTGGCGGCAGTGGGTGATCAGCGAGCTGGCCGAGGCCGCGGTGGCGACCGGCCGGCGGGAGACGGCCAGAGGGGCGGTGGCGGAGCTGGAGCAGGTGGCCGCCCGGACCCCGTCTCCGCTCCTGCACCTGGGGCTCCGGCACGCGCGTGCGTTGCTGGCCGACGACGCCGACGCCGAGGCGCTCTATCTTGACGCGCTGAGCGCCGATCTGTCGCGCTGGCCCACCGCGCGGGCGCGCCTGCTGCTCGCCCACGGCATGTGGCTGCGCCGCCGGCGGCGGATCCAGGAAGCGCGTGCGCCGCTGCGGGCCGCCCGCGACGCCTTCGACGTGCTCGGGTTGCTCGCCTGGGGGGAGAGGGCCCGCCAGGAGCTGCGGGCCGCGGGAGAGGCCAGTGACCTGCGCGTCCCGCCGACCGCCGAGTTCCTCACCTCGCAGGAGTTGCACATCGCCCGGCTGGCCGCCGACGGCCTGTCCAACCGGGAGATCGCCCAGCAGCTCTATCTGTCGCACCGCACCGTCAGCACCCACCTGTACCGAGCCTTCCCCAAGCTCGGCATCACCTCACGCGCGCAACTGCGCGACGCCCTGGTGAATACGTCACGCGACTGATGACCAGGGTCCGTCACGCGGAACGTACCGTCGCCACGTGCCGTCATCTCGCCGGAAACTCCGGCATGGGCTCCGTTCCGCTGCTCGAAGTGGGCGAGCGGAGCACCGTGCGGCGCGCCGGGAATCGTCGGAACGTCCGAAGCGGGGGGCGATGCGGTCAACTGACCGCTTCGTGGCGGCACCCGCGCGCCGGTTCCGCGCGAGGGGGGAGCCCGCGTCAGTTCCCCGCGAGCCACCAGCGGGCGGCGATGAGCTCGGCCACCAGGGTCTCGGTCAGCAGCGCCACGTCGGGGTCGTCGTCGTGGCGGTAGCGGACGGAGGCCTTGGCGCCGGGAAGCTCGCCGCCGACGGCCAGGACGGTGGAGCCGCGCTGCCCGATCCAGTCCATGGCCTGCTCGTCGTAGCGGGAGCCGGGGAAGAGGACGGCGCGGTAGTCGAGGGTCTTGGTGAGGTAGACGTCCACGTGGGCCCAGTCGCCGGTCTCGCACGCGTCGGCCGCCCTGCGGGGGCCCTCCCTGAACATCAGCGCCGACTGCTCGGCCGAGGACAGGTGCTCGGCGGGAGCGATCGTGTAGACGCCGTGCGGGCCGTCGAGCAGCGCCGCCGCCTCCTCCAGCCACTCGTCGCGGCGGTCGAGCAGGTCGGCGGTGGCCTCGGCCGTGCGGCGGAGCAGCTCGGGCACGTCCCGGCCGAAACCGCCGGGTTCGTCCCCGGCCGGGACACGCCCGCCCCAGGCGGGGACGGTCAGATGGCCGCCGAGTGCCAGGAGCAGGGCGAGGGTGTGCTGAAAGGTCCGGCAGGAGACGCCGCCGCGCTCCTCGCCCGCCACCATCGGGACCACCAGGTCGGCGCCCTCGGTGACGGCCGAGTCCGGGTCGTTGGTCAGCGCGAGCACGAAGGACCGGCCCCGGTGGCGGGCCACCGCGTCCAGGGTCTCCCGGCTGCCGCCGGTGGCGGAGATGGCGACCACCAGGGTGTCCGGGGCCGGCGGGTAGGACAGGGCCGCGGAGGCGTACTCGGCCACCGCGTCCACCCCCGCGGCCCGCAGGCGCAGCGCGGCCACCCGGGCGGCGTAGCGGGAGCTGCCCATGCCGAGGAGGAGCACCCGCCGGATCCCCGAGGGGATACCCGTGAAGGGGTCGCCCGCCTCCAGGGCGTCGGCCAGGGCGGCCAGCGCGGCGGGCTTGGCCTCCAGATCGGCGAGGTACAGCTCGGGGTTCACGGTCTCTCCTCCATCGAGGTCGTCGGGTTCTTCGGGTTCTTCGGGTTCATCGGTATCGGGACCGCAGCACGCCCATCGGGGCGTAGCGCCAGCGGGGCAGGTGCCTGGCCGCGTAGACGAGCTCGCGGCACTCCTGCTCGATCTCGAACGGGCGCAGCAGGGAACGGTCCAGGAGCGCGGTGTGACCCCGTTCGGCCAGCCGCCCGAGGTAGGCCGACTCCAGGGTGGCGCGGGCCGTGGCGGACCAGCCGGCGATCACCTCGGGGTCGGCGTCGCGGCGCCTGATCGCGACCTGGCCGACGTGTTCGAGGCTCGTGGTGAGCTGGGCGAGGTCGCGGGCCGCGGGCTGGAAGGGGTCGGCGTCCGCGACGGTCGGGTTGCCGTCGAAGTCGATCACCGCGTAGCCGTCCCGCCAGCGGAGGATCTGGCCGACGTGCAGGTCCCCGTGGATGCGGATCAGCGGGGTGGCCCCCGCGGAGGCGAGGGGCGCTAGCTCGGCGCGGAGCGCGCCGGCGCGCTCCGCGAGCCAGTCGCCGTCCTCGCCGCCGGTCAGCGCCAGCGCCTCCTCCAGCGCCTCGCCCGCCCGGAGCGACCACGGGCTCTCTCCCGCCCGTACGGCGTCCGCGTGTCCCACGGGGTCGGGGAAGGTCGCGGACGGGGTCGCCATCGCCGCGTGCAGGTCGGCGGCGAGGACGCCCAGGTCGGCGGCGAAGGAGGTGCCGCCGGAGACGGCCTCGTCCACGCACCACTCCCAGCCGTCCGCGGCGCCGGGCAGGTACGCGGTGACGAGGGCGAGCAGCAGCTCGGAGCCGTCGTCGGCGCGCCGGGAGACGGACGCGTACGGCGTGGCGGTCGCGGTGAAGCCGACCGACGTCAGGTGCGCGAACACGTCGGGCGCGGGCGCGGGGAGCGGCGCGGGGGGAGTGAGCCATTTCACGACGACCCGCTCGCCGACGACCACCGAATGGTTGGTCTGGTCGGCCTCGACCGCTCGCTCGGCGCCTCGGACGCCCTCGTCACTCGATGACAATTGAGTGTCGATTGAGAAAAGAGTGGTGATCGGTACGGGAAGCGGATGGAATCGACGCACGGCGAATGGGGCCGGTACATCGCAGGTCAGAGCCGCGAGGAGCTCACTGGTCCGCCCGTCGCCGGCCTGGGGAACCGTGTCGAGCCGGTCCCAGATTGAAGCAGGATTTAACAAACGGACCAAACTTTCCAGGGGTGATGTCGGGGGAAGTCTTGCTCAAGTTAATGTTGACTGCAACACTCCTGCTTTGGTCTGCCGTGTCCCCAACGGCCGGTCTACCCCAATTACACTGAATTCTGAAGGAGTAGCGGCCGTGTCCCGCACCCGGTACACCCGTCGTCTTCCGGTCGCCGCCCTGGTCACCGGTCTTGCGCTCGCAGTCTCGGCCTGCGGAGGTGAGGCCGCGGAGACCGCCGCCGCGCCCGCCGCCAGCGCCTCGTCGGCGCAGCTCAACCCCAACGCCGACCTTTCCAAGCAGAGCGTCACGATCTCCGTCTGGGCCGGTTACACACCCGAGGACCTGCCCCAGCGGATCAAGGACAACCTCAAGACCACCCTCAAGGTGACGGAGCACGCCACCAACGAGGACATCATGGCGAAGCTCACCGCCGGCACCGACACCGGTCTCGACGTGGCCTTCGTCTCCGGCCAGTACGCCCAGGCCCTCAACGAGGCCGGGCTGCTGGAGCCGATCCACCCCGAGCTGATCCCCAACCTCGCGAACCTCTACCCCGAGGCCAAGGAGCTGTCCTACGACAAGGGCAACGTCTTCTCGGTCCCCTACACCTGGGGCACCACGGGCATCTGCTACCGGACCGACCTGGTGAAGACCGCGCCGACGAGTTGGAACGATATTCTCGACCCGCCGGCCGAGGCGCTCAAGAAGGTCACCATGATGACCACCGAGCGCTGGCTGGCCCTTCCCGCCATCAAGGCCCTCGGCTACTCGGTCAACACCAAGAGCGACGAGGAGATCGCCAAGGTCAAGGAGAAGCTTCTCGAGGCCAAGCCGAAGCTGCTCGGCTACGACGACACCACCTTCGGCGAGAAGCTGAAGACCGGCGAGGCCGTGATGGTCGAGGCGTGGGACGGCTGGTGCCCGACCACCGAGAAGAACATCAAGTTCGTGATCCCGAAGGAGGGCAGCGACCTGTGGGTGGACACCATGGTCGTGCTGAAGTCCTCCAAGAACAAGGAGGCGGGCCACGCCTTCATCAACTACATCCTGGACCCGAAGGTCCACGGCTGGGCCGCGGAGAACATCCTCTACAAGGTCCCGAACAAGGCCGCGATGGACGCGATGGACGCCAAGCTCAAGGCCGACAACGCCCCGCTGCAGATGACGCCGTCCGACCTGCTCAAGGGTGAGTCGATCATCGACCTGGGCGAGGACTCCGTCAAGTTCACCCAGCTCGCGACCGAGGTCTCGGCGAAGCAGTGACACGTTCCACCACCGTTTCCGGCGCGTCCGCGAGATCGCGGGCGCGCCGGTCGCGTGCCCTGGGAAGACTCGTCTTCCTGGGGCCCGGTCTGACCTACCTGCTCGTCCTCCTGCTGGTACCGCTCGCCCTGCTCCTCAGCTTCACGATCTTCCGCAGGGGCCGGTTCGGCGGGGTGGTCTACGAGGTCACGGGAAAGAACTTCGCCCGGTTGCTCGACCCGCTCTACCTGGACGTCGTGCTCGGCTCGCTGAAGCTGGCCACGATCGCCACGCTGATCGCCCTGCTCGTCGGCTATCCGACGGCCTACCTGATCGCCCAGCTCCCGCGGAAGTGGAAGACGATCGCCCTGGTGGCGATCGTGCTGCCGTTCTGGACCAACTTCCTGGTCCGCATCTACGCCTGGATCATCCTGCTGAGCGGTCCCGGCCTGGTCAACAGCACCCTGCTGGACCTCGGGCTGATCGACAAGCCGCTCGAGCTGCTCTACAACCAGGGCACCATCGTCACCGGCCTGGTCTACTCCTACCTGCCGCTGATGGTCCTGCCGCTGTACGCGGCGATCGAGAAGCTCGACCCGCAGCTGCGCGAGGCCTCGGCCAACCTCGGCGCCTCGCCGGTCCGCACGTTCGCGTCGGTGACGCTGCCGCTCACCCTGCCGGGCGTGCTCACCGGCTGCCTGTTCGTCTTCGTGCCGAGCTTCGGCAACTTCATCATCCCCGAACTGCTCGGCGGCGGCCGTTCCATCATGGTCGGCAACCTGATCAGGGACCAGTTCCTCAAGGCGCGCGACTGGCCGTTCGGATCCACCCTCGCGCTGGCGCTGATCGCCGTGCTGATCGTCCTGCTGCTCCTGCAGGCCTGGAGTGCCCGACGTGCGTAGATCACGCCTGCTGTACGTCCCCTTCTGGGTGACCTACGTCTTCCTCTACACGCCGATCGCCGTGCTCGTCGTGATGTCGTTCAACGCCGGCGAGTCCCCCTACGTCTACGAGGGCTTCAGCCTGGACTGGTACGGCGTCCTCGCCCAGAACGCCAAGATCCGCGAGGGGCTGGTCAACACCCTCGTCGTGGCCGCGGGCTCCACCGTGCTGGCCACGGTGCTCGGCACCCTGCTGGCGGTGGGCCTGGCCCGGCACACCAGGTCGCGGACGCTGGACGCGCTGGGCGTGCTGCCCGCGGTCCTGCCCGACCTGGTGCTGGCCATCGGGCTGCTGGTGTTCTACGCCACGATCAGGTCGACCCTCGGGCTGCACTCGGTGCTGCTGGCCCACACGGTGTTCGGCATGGCGTTCGTGACCGCGGTGGTGCGCACCCGGCTCGCGGGAGCCGACACCTCCCTGGAGGAGGCGTCCAGGGACCTGGGGGCGACGCCGTTCACCACGTTCCTGCGGATCACGCTGCCGCAGCTGGCGCCGGGCATCACGGCGGGCGCGCTGCTGGCGTTCACCCTCTCGATCGACGAGTTCGTCATCGCGTACTTCACGGCCGCGCCCACCACGCCGACCCTGCCCATCGTCATCTACTCAATGGTCCGCTTCGGGGTCACCCCCGAGATCAACGCGCTGGCCACGTTGCTGCTGCTGGTGAGCTTCACCGCGGTGATCGTGACCCAGCGGATGACCCGACTGACGGAGTCGCTGTCCTAATGCTGAAGATCACAGGTGTCAGCCGCCGGTTCGGCGACGTCACGGCGCTGTCGGACGTCTCCCTGGAGATCCGGCAGGGCGAGTTCTTCGCGCTGCTCGGCCCCAGCGGCTGCGGCAAGACGACGCTCCTGCGGATCCTGGCGGGCTTCGAGTCACCCGACGAGGGCTCCGTCACGCTCGACGGCGACGACCTGCTCGGCCGGGCGGCCCACCGCCGCCCGGTCAACCTGATGTTCCAGTCGTACGCCCTGTTCCCGCACATGACCGTGGCGAAGAACGTCGCGTACGGCCTGGAGCGGGAGAGGCTGGGCCGGGCGGAGGTCCGCCGCCGGGTCGGCGAGGTGCTGGAGAAGGTCGGGCTGGACGCCATGGCCGGGCGCAGGCCGCAGCAGCTGTCCGGCGGCCAGCGGCAGCGGGTCGCGCTGGCCCGCGCGATCGTGAAGCGGCCGCGCCTGCTGCTGCTCGACGAGCCGCTGTCCGCGCTGGACAAGAAGGTGCGCGCGGAGATGCAGCTGGAGCTCAAGCGGCTGCAGAACGAGGTGGGCATCACCTTCGTCGTGGTCACCCACGACCAGGAGGAGGCCATGTCGCTCGCCGACAGGATCGCGGTCTTCAACGCGGGCTCGGTCGAGCAGGTCGACGCCCCGGTGGAGCTGTACGAGCGCCCGCGCACCCCGTTCGTCGCCGGCTTCGTGGGGGCCAACAACATCTTCCCCGGCAGGGCCTGCTCGGTCGGCCTGGCCGGCGACGGGCTCGGCGTGCTTCCCGGCGTCTCGAACCTGCCCGACGGCACGCCCGCGCTGCTCGCGGTGCGGCCGGAGCGGCTCAGGATCGGGACCGAGGGGGTGCTGCGCGGCGAGGTCGTCGACGTGAGCTTCTTCGGCGGCGTCTCGCACGTGTCGGTCCAGGTGAGCGGGCGCCCCACGCCCGTCCTGGTGGCCACCCCCGGGGCCACGCAGGTGCGTGCCGGTTCCCTCGTCGCGCTCGGCTGGGCGGACGGGGACGGAGTGCTGATTCCTCAATGACCTCAATGAGAAGACTTGAGCGGGTTGTTCGTCGCGGTCCTGGCGTAGTCGAGGATGAGCTCCGCCGCCTCCTGCGTGCCGATCACCGGGTGACGGGCCGTGATGCGGTAGCCGTACGCGTCCTCGAGCGCGACGAGGTTGCGGGCGATGGGCAGCGAGTCGCCGGACAGCCTGAAGGTCTCCAGGGCGGCCCCGGTGTCGAGGATGCTCTGGTAGAGCGAGACCTGGCGGTCGTAGAGCGTGGTCAGCAGGAGCGCGTACATCCTGTTGCGGGCCGCGGCGCCGCCGAGCTCGTTGAGCAGCCGGACGTCCGGGTCGTCCGGGCCGTGCGGCAGCCCCGAGCGGATGGTCACGACGAGCTTCTCCGCGGGGTCGCGCATGCCGCTGATCCGCTTGAGCCTCTGCTCGTAGAAGCGCTCCATCCCGGCGTGGTGGGCGTCGACCAGCAACTCGCTGAGGCGCGGGTAGTGGTAGAGGACCGCTCCGGAGGTCAGACCGGCCTCCTCGGCGACGTGGTTGAGGTGCACCCCCTCGGTGCCGTGCCGGACGATCGCCCGGTGTGCGGCCGCGATGAGATCCAGGCGCCGGTCCGCCCGTCCCTTGCGCGTCATATTCCCCCGCTCGTTGAAAACCACGCTCTGTGCCGGGGTCCATAGTGGCCCTTTCCCAGCGTTTTTACCAGCCAAGAATTGAACCATTCTTCAAAAGCCGCAACCCCTAGACGCAAGGAGGCGTGATGTCTCTCACGATCCTGTTCATGCCGGAGAGTGCCTACGGGCCGACGAACAACTGCATCGGCATCGGTGACATTCTTCGTAAGCGCGGACATCGAGTCGTTTTCGCAGCTGAGGCCTCCTGGAAGGGGAAATTGGCGGCTCTCGGATTCGAGGAGGACCTGGTCGATCTCGCGCCGCCGTCCGAGGAGGAGCAGGACGCCGGGCAGTTCTGGAAGGACTTCATCAGGGACACCGCGCCCGAATACCGGAAGTCGACCCTGGAGCAGCTGGAGACGGTCACCAAGCCGATCTGGGACGCGCTTATCGACGGTGCCAAGTACTGCGAGCCTCAGCTGAAGGCGATTATCGAGCGCGTCCAGCCGGACGTCATCGTCGAGGACAACGTCATCACCTTCCCGGCGCTGCTGACGGCGGGCAAGCCGTTCGTGCGGATCGTGTCCTGCAACCCGCTGGAGGTGCGCGGCGAGGGCGTCGCGCCGGTCTTCTCCGGGCTGCCCGCCGACGACCGCTCCGAGTGGGACGCCTTCAACGCCGAGTACGACCGCACCCACCGCGAGATCTGGACCGCCTTCAACGAGTGGGTCGTCGAGCAGGGCGCCCGCCCGCTGCCGGACCTGGACTTCATCCACGAGGGCGACCTCAACCTGTACGTCTTCCCGGAGATCGCCGACTACACCGACGCCCGGCCGCTGGGCGACTCCTGGCACCGCCTGGACTCCTCGGTGCGCGAGACGGAGGGCGGCTTCGAGCTCCCCGCGTCGCTGGCCGGGCAGGAGGGGCCGCTGGTCTACTTCTCGCTGGGCTCGCTCGGCTCGGCGGACGTCGCCCTCATGCAGCGGGTCATCGACGTGCTGGCCACGACCCCGTACCGCTTCATCGTCTCCATGGGGCCGCTGCACGAGGAGATCAAGCTGGCCGACAACATGTGGGGCGCCGAGTTCGTGCCGCAGACCAAGATCATTCCGTTGGTCGACCTGGTCATCACGCACGGCGGCAACAACACCACCACCGAGGCGCTGCACTTCGGCAAGCCGATGATCCTGCTGCCCCTGTTCTGGGACCAGTACGACAACGCGCAGCGCGTGCACGAGCTCGGCTACGGCGTGCGCCTGGCCACCTACACCTTCTCCGACGAGGAGCTGACCGGCGCGCTGGAGCGGCTCCTGGGCGACACCGCGCTCCGCGAGCGCCTGGCCGCCGCGGGCGAGGAGATCCGCGGCAGGGACGGCCTGCGCAGGGCGGCCGACCTGATCGAGCGGGCCGGCGCCTGACGGCTCCCCGCATCACCACGACGAGGGAAGTTCCATGGGCAAGTTGATCAATCCGGCGACCGGCGACCTGCTGCGGGAGGTGGCCGACACCCCGATCGAGGAGGTGGCCGCCGCCGTGCGGCGGGCCCGCGCGGCGTTCGAGGAGTGGAGCACGGCGACCCCGGCCGAACGG
Organism: Streptosporangium sp. OZ121; assembly: GCF_051918885.1. Lineage (NCBI taxonomy): Bacteria > Bacillati > Actinomycetota > Actinomycetes > Streptosporangiales > Streptosporangiaceae > Streptosporangium > Streptosporangium sp. OZ121. Next base: position 95,147 of record NZ_JBPXMC010000020.1, on the reverse strand, counting down.
TCCAGGGTGCTGCTGCGCTTCGCCGACCTCGTCGAGGGCGACGCCGAGGAGCTCACCCGGCTGGAGGTCATCGAGACCGGCAAGCCCGCCGCGGTCTTCCGCGACGGCGAGCTGCCGTTCGCGGCCGACAACCTCCGCTTCTTCGCCGGTGCGGCCCGCTCGCTGGACGGCACCGGCGCGGGAGTGCTCAGCTCCGGCTACACCTCGGTGCTGGTACGCCGCCCGGTCGGGGTCGTGGGATCGATCGCCCCCTGGAACTTCCCCCTGGTCATGGCGGTGTGGAAGATCGGCCCCGCGCTGGCGGCCGGGAACGCGGTGGTCATCAAGCCCGCCCCGCAGACGCCGGGCACCACGCTCAGGATGGCGGAGCTGTTCGCCCGCGCCGGCGCGCCCGACGGCCTGCTCCAGGTCGTCCTGGGCGACGCCGAGGTGGGGGAGGCCCTCGTCGCCGACCCGGGCGTCGACATGGTGAGCGTCACGGGTTCCACCGCGACCGGCCGCGCCGTCATGCGCGGTGCCACCGGCTCGCTGAAGCGGGTCCACCTGGAGCTCGGCGGCAAGGCCCCGGCGCTGGTCTTCGGCGACGCGGACCTGTCGGAGATGGCGAGGGGCGTCGCGATGGGCGCCACCTACAACACCGGTCAGGACTGCACGGCCGCGACCCGCGTCTACATCTCCCGCGACGTGTACGACGAGGCCGTCGAGGCGCTCCACGCGACGCTGGCCCAGATCACGGTGGGCGACCCCTGGGACCCGGCCACCGACATCGGCCCGCTGATCTCCGCCGGACACCGCGACCGCGTGCACGGCTTCGTCGAGCGCGCCGTCGCCGCGGGCGCCTCCGTGCTGCACGGCGGCGTCCCGCTCGAGGGGCCCGGGTTCCACTATCCGCCCACCCTGGTTTCCGGCGCCGCGCAGAACAGTGAGATCGTTCAGGGTGAGCTTTTCGGTCCGGTCCTCGTGGCGCTGCCCTTCGACGGTGAGGACGAGGCGGTACGGCTGGCCAACGACACCCCCTACGGGCTGGCCTCCTCGGTCTGGTCCAGGGACGTGGCGAGGGCACTGCGCGTCTCGCACCGGCTCGACGTGGGCGTGACCTGGGTGAACGACCATCTGCCCATCGCGTCCGAGGCACCGCACGGCGGGGTCAAGGGAAGTGGCTTCGGCAAGGACATGAGTCAGGAGGCGGTTCAGGAATACTCTGTGACCCGCCACCTGATGATCAAGCACCAGGCTCCGGAGGTGAGGGATTCCTTCCGGCCCGCCTGAAAACTTTGATGCCGTATGTCCCTTTTAAGGGGATATGTCGGCACTTACTCCATTCGAAGTGACATAAAGGATGTGCTCAAATTGCTTCCGCCGCTTCCAAATCCGGCGAGGGGTTACGTAGGCCAGTGATGACACAAGACCGCCGGAGCCACCGCGCGTCAGGGGTGGGCAGTCGACTCCTGCCGGCGAACTGGCGCGTGCGTCCCCGTCTGGTCGCGCTGATCCTGCTCCCGACCGCCGCGGCCGTGCTCCTCACCGGCCTCCAGCTCACCACGGCCCTGTCCACGGCCGGCGAGTACCGCCGGATGAGCGAGGTCGCCGCGCTGGTCGATTCGCTCGGCACCCTCTCCCACGAGATGGCCGAGGAGCGCGACCTCACCGCCTGGTCCATCGCCGCCAAGACCCGCACCAACCTGGGCAGGGTCAAGGAACAGCGCGCGGTGGTCGACCGGAGCAGGGACCAGGCGCTGGCCGCCATGGACGCCCTCGACGCGTCGCAGGCCGCCCGCGTCCGTACCGAGGTCGCCCAGATCCGCCGCTGGCTCAACGGGCTCCCCGGCCTGCGCAGGCTGATGACCGAGGGAAGCGTGCTCCCCCGGGCGGCCCTCGGCATGTACACGCGGATGATCACCGACTTCATCACCCTCCACGACGACCTGGGCCGCAGCGGCGGCGACGAGCGCCTCATCGGAGACGCGCTCGCGCTGGGCGCGCTGACCCGGGCCAAGGAGCAGGTCGCCAGGCAGCGCGGCACCCTCCTGGTCAGCTTCCTGGACCGCAAGTTCGACTTCGACGACCCCGCCGACCTCCTCGGCGCGTACCGGAGCCAGCAGAGCGAGGAGAACGCCTTCCGGGCCACCGCCTCCGCCTCCGACACCAAGGGTTTCCGTGACGCGGTCACCGGCCCCAAGGTCGACCAGGCCGACTCCGTGCGCGCCCTCGTCATGTCCCTCATGCGCGAGAACAAGCCGCTGGAGAGGATGGCCGGCCGCACCTGGCCCGCGAGCGCCAACACCTGGTACGGCGCCTCCACCTCGATCGTGGAGGGCATGCGGACCCTCGAGCGCCGCCTGGCGTCCGCGGTCGTCGCCCGCAGCCAGGAGATGGAGAGCGCCGAGCAGCGCAGCGCCGTGATCTCCGGCGCCTCGATCCTGGTCCTGCTGGTACTGATCCTGCTCATCACCGCCTGGGTGGCCGGCACGCTCGTCCGGCCGCTGCGCAGGCTGCGCAGCGAGGCGCTCGAGGTGGCCGACACCCGGCTGCCCGAGACCGTCCGGGTGCTGCGGGAGTCCGGCGACCACGCCCCGAACGTCGAGGTGCCCTCCATCGGAGTGGCCTCCCGCGACGAGATCGGGGAAGTGGCCCGGGCCTTCGACGAGGTCCACCGCGAGGCCATCCGGCTCGCCGGTGACGAGGCCCGCCTGCGCAGCAACATCAACGCGATGTTCGTCAACCTCTCCCGCCGCACCCAGTCGCTGGTGGAACGGCAGATCGACCTCATCGACGACCTGGAGCAGGGTGAGCAGGACGAGGGCCGGCTGGGCAGCCTCTTCAAGCTGGACCACCTGGCCACCCGCATGCGCCGCAACTCCGAGAACCTCCTGGTCCTCGCCGGCCAGGAGCAGAGCCGCCGGTGGAGCGAGCCGGTCCCGCTCAGCGACGTCGTCCGCGCCTCGCTGTCGGAGGTCGAGAACTACGAGCGGGTCAACCTCCGGGTCGAGTCGGGTATCTCGATCATCGGCCAGGCGGTCAACGACATCGTCCACCTGGTCGCGGAGCTCGTCGAGAACGCGATCTTCTTCTCGCCGCAGGACACCAAGATCACGGTGACCAGCAACGGCAACGAGATGGGCGCCGTCATCCTGGCGGTCACCGACTCCGGCATCGGGATGAGCGACGAGGAACTGGCCGAGGCCAACCGACGCCTGGCCGAGCCCCCCGCGGTGGACCTGTCGGTCTCCCGCCGGATGGGCCTGTTCGTGGTCGGCCGCCTGGCCATGCGCCACGGCATCAGGGTCCAGCTCAGGCGCCCGGACGCCGGCGGCCTCAGCGCCGTCGTGCTCCTGCCGGTGCAGGTGGTGGCCCAGTCCACGATGATGCCCGAGATGGCGATGTCGGCACAGGGCATGCCGTCCGGCTCCTTCGGGAGCCCGGCGAACTCGTTCGGCTCCATGTCCAGCATGTCCAGCATGTCCAACCAGGACTCGTTCGGCGCGGTGAACCCCGACCCGTTCGGCTCCGTCCCGAACCCGGACCCGTTCGGGACCGGGGCCGGGCGCGGCACCCGTCCGCAGGCCGGTCCCGGGGCGCCGCCCGCCCAGGCGCCTCCCCAGGTGCCGGCGCCGACGTCCGCGGACCTGTGGTCCGGGCCGGTGGTGCCCGCCTCCGCGGTGGAGGACCTGTGGTCGTCCCCCATGGCGTCGACCGCGCCGCCGTCGCTCCCCTCGGCCTGGCCCGACCCGCCCGCGATCGACCCCTGGACGCCGCAGCGGCTGGAACCGATGGAGAACACCCAGGCCCTTCCCGTGGTCGAGGTGCCGCCGACGGAACCGGAGCCCGAGGAGTTCCTGCCGATCTTCGCGGCGGTGGGCTCCGACTGGTTCCGCAGCAGCGCGTCCGTCGCCCCCGAGCCGGAGCCGGAGGCCGCTCCCGAGCCCGTGGCCGAGGTCAGGCCACGGCCGCTGGAGCAGCGGGTCAGGCGGGGTCCGCAGGGACTGGAGACCCAGAACATCCCGCAGATCACGCATTCCTCGCCACCGCCGCAGCAGCAGTCCCAGCCGCTGCCGCAGCGGACGCCGCAGCAGCAGTCCCAGCCGTTGCCGCAGCGGACACCCCAGCCGGCGCAGCAGCCCAGGCCGGCCGAGCCGGCGGCCGAGAGGCAGCCGTGGAGCACTCCCTCCGACCAGGGCTGGGCGGCCGCCGAGGTCGCCAAGAAGCCCGTGGAGGGCGGCGTGACCGGAGCGGGCCTGCCCAAGCGGGTGCCCAAGGCGAACCTCGTTCCCGGGGCCGCCTCCGCGGCTCCGGCGGCTCCGGCCCCCCCGATGCCGCCGATATCGGCGGAACGGGTGCGCAGCCGTCTATCCAGTTTCCAGCAAGGCGTACGGCAGGGACGTGCTGAGATGAGCGAGCGCGCCAACGCCGTCGAGGGAGAGAACCAGCAGTGAACAACCAACTCAGCCAGGCCGCTCGCGGCTTCAACTGGCTGATCACCGAGTTCGTCAAGGAGATGCCCGGAGTGGCGCACGCGGTGATCGTCTCCGCGGACGGGCTCCCGCTGGCCTACTCCCAGGGTTTCCCCAAGGACAGGGCGGACCAGCTCGCCGCGATCACGGCCGGTCTGATCAGTCTCACCCAGGGGGCCTCGCGGGTCTTCGAGGGCGGTCCCGTGGCACAGACGGTGATCGAGATGCAGCGGGGTCTCCTGCTGACCATGTCGATCAGCGACGGCTCCGCGCTGGCCGTGCTGGCCTCGCCGGACTGCGACATGGGCCTCGTGGCCTACCAGATGACACTGCTCGCAGAGCGTGCCGGCCAGGCGCTTACGCCTGCGCTCCGGGCCGAGCTGCAGTCGGTTCAGCGATAGGGGGGTGATATGGACGCACCAGGTTGGCGTGGCCCGGAGGAATCTCTGGGCACGTCCCAGGCCAAGAGCGGGCGAGATCGTTTGATCCGTCCGTATGCTGTGACCGGGGGCAGGACCGCTCCTCGGATGCAGCTCGCTCTCGAGGCGCTGGTCTCCTCGGCGACGTTCGCGGGCGTGGATCCCACCACGCTCTCCACGGAATATCAGGCGATCATCTCGCTGTCCCGGCAGGTGCGCTCGGTTGCCGAGCTTTCCGCCCTGTTGCGCATGCCTCTCGGCGTGACCCGGGTGCTGATCGCGGACATGGCGGCCGAGGGCTTGGTGCAGATCCACCAGCCGTCGCTGGATGCGGGTAAGCCGGATCTCAATTTGCTTGAAAGGGTGCTCAGTGGGCTTCGCAGGCTCTGACGCCGGAATGACGTCGACGAAGATCGTCGTTGCCGGCGGGTTCGGTGTCGGCAAGACGACCTTCGTCGGTGCGGTCTCCGAGATCATGCCGCTGACCACGGAAGCGGTGATGACGGAGGCGAGTGCGGACGTCGACGACCTCTCGCACATTCCGACAAAGCGGACCACCACGGTCGCCATGGACTTCGGCCGGGTCTCGCTGGACCGTGATCTGATCCTGTACCTGTTCGGTACGCCGGGTCAGCACCGGTTCTGGTTCATGTGGGACGACCTCGTGAAGGGCGCGATCGGCGCGATCGTGCTCGTCGACACCCGGCGGCTGGCCGACAGCTTCCCGGCGATCGACTACTTCGAAGAGGCCGGCCTGCCGTTCGTCGTGGCCCTCAACGGGTTCGGCGGATCGCACGTCCACGGTGAGGAGGAGGTGCGGGAGGCTCTGACGATCGCCCCGCACATCCCCATCGTCCGGACCGACGCCCGGTCCCGCGACGCCGTGAAGTCGACCTTGATCACCTTGGTCGAGCACGTTCTCACCCTCCGGGTCTGACGTCCCGGCGCGGGCCTCGTCCTCATCGGGACGGGGCCCGCGCCTTCGGGGAGACCCGCTTTCGCGAAGACCCTCGCTCTCGCGGAAGGCGGAGGCCGTCCGGTCCGGCCGGCCCGCGGTGGGCACCGCGAAGAAAACCGGCGCCGGCCGGCGCCGGGCCGTGGGCCTTCGGCCACGCGCCGACGGCGACCTCGCCGAGGGCCCCGAGCGCGTTCACCGCGATCTTCCCGCCCCCGAGGTCCCCGGGTTCCCCGGTGGGCGAGTCCGTGACGACCTCGACGCCGGTGGCGAGCTCGGCCTTCTCCGGGCCCGCGCTGTTGGCCGGCCTTCCCATGCCGGTGCCGGAATCGCCGCACGAGGCGGGCGCCGGAGCGGCGACAAGGCCGATCAGGGAATTACGGATAGAAAATCCGATCCTTATAGGGCTTCCTTAGTTAGGATCCTCTCCTGCCCGCCGGTAGGACCTCAAACGTGAGGATGGCGCGGTATGGCGGCGCGTCGGCCTGGCGGGCGGATGACCGCGAACATTTACACGTCACTTATATCGAAATATAGGGCGTGAATATATTATTTGTGACCGCATCTGGTTCGTGGCTGGTGGTCGGAAAGACCACCGTCAGGTTGCCGGGCGTCTGCCGGACCGGGACTCCGCACACTTCGACGGTTCCGCCGGTCGGCCTGACGAGGCCGGTGGCGAGACCGGTGGCGAGGTCGGTGAAGGGGCCGGTGGAGAGGGCGGTAACGGGGCCGGTGACGGGGCGCGGCGGGGTGGGCTTCACGCGGTCCGAAGGGCCGGCGGCGCGGAGGCTCCGACGCTCGGTCCGGATCCGTCGACGGCACGGTGTGCTTTCCCACCGCCGCCGTGGGCGTGGGTGAGGCCGACGATTTCGAGCAAGGTGATTCCCGGGGCGCGATTCGCCGGAACGGGTGCGGGGACTCCGGCGGAGCTCATGGCGCCCGGTGGTGTTATGTCTGATTCATGCCACCCTGCTGTTTATTGTGAAATATGTTCTAAATCGACAATTTGATGAGAGAATAGCGGAATTCGTATTGTAGATATGTGTAGACGCTAGAATCCTGCCGTTCTTCGTCCGGAAGATCGTTTCTTCATGTCGCGCGGCCTTGGGGGATCCATGAGATTACGCTCGTCCGTTGTCGGAATCCTGACGCTGGCACTTGTCGCGGTCACCGGATGCGGCGGCGCCGAGGAGTCCACCGGGGACGCCGGCGGCTCCGGCCCGGAGAAGGTCAGGATCAACGTCGGCACGATCCCGGTCCTCGACACGGCCCCGCTGCAGATCGCGCTGGAGAAGGGGCTGTTCGGGAAGCAGGGTCTCGAGGTCAAGCTGAGCATGCTCGCGGGTGGCGCGGAGGCCGTTCCCAAGCTCAAGGGCGGCAGCCTGGACGTCAGCTTCGGCAACTACGTCTCCTTCTTCAGTGCCCACGCCAAGGGTGTCATCGACCTCAAGATCGTTTCCGACGGCTTCCAGAGCGCTCCCGGGACGCATACGATCATGGTCGCCAAGGACAGCCCGATCCAGACCGTGGCCGACCTCAAGGGCAGGACCATCGCGGTCAACACCAAGCGCAACATCGCGACGATGCTGACCCGGGTGGCCGCCAAGGCGCACAACATCGAGCTCGACGAGGACAAGAGCTTCGTGGAGTTCCCCTTCCCGGAGATGGAGAGCGTGCTGAAGGCGGGCACGGCCGACGCCGTCGTGGTCGTGGAGCCGTTCGGCACCTTGATCGGCCGGTCCATCGGCGCCCGGGTCCTCTGGGACCTCTCCCAGGGCCCGACCGCGGACTTCCCGATCGCCGGCTACGCGGTGACCTCGGAGTTCGCCTTGGCGAACCCCAACACCGTGGCGGCGTTCCAGCGGGCGATGTCGGAGGCCAAGGCGCTCGCGGCCGACCGGGCGAACGTGATCGCGGCCATCCCGAAATACACCAAGATCACCGAGGACACGGCGGCCGACCTCGCCTTCGGAAGCTTCCCCACCACGCTGAACGCCACGAGTCTCCAGCGGGTCACCGACACCATGCGCGAGTCCGGCCTCCTCGACGAGACGCTCAACGTGCAGGACCTCATCGTCGCCGGCACGTGAACAGAAACCGTGTCATCCGGGGGGCGATCGGGGCCTGCGCGGCGATGGTCCTCGCCGAGACGGTCGTCCGGCTGGGGATCGCCGGCTCGGAGGTCGTCCCACCGGTCTCGGTCGTGCTGCTCCGGTCCGTCACGCTGGCGGGAGACCCCCTCTTCCTCGCCGGTGTGGCGGACACGGTCCTGGCCTGGCTGGTCGGCCTGGCCCTGGCCGTCGTCGTGGCGGTCACCGCCGGCGTGGTGCTCGGATCGGTTCCGTGGCTCAGCACGCCGAGCCGGGTCGTGGTGGAGTTTCTCCGCCCGATCCCCTCGGTGGCGTTGATCCCGCTGGCGATTCTGCTGTTCGGGGCGGAGACCGAGATGAAGGTGTCCCTGATCCTCTACGCGGCCTCCTGGCCCATCCTGCTCAACACGCTCTACGCGCTTCGGGACGTGGATCCCGTGGCGAAGGACGCGCTGCGTAGTTTCGGCTTCGGTCCCCTGGCCGTGCTCTGGCGGGTCTCGCTCCCCAGCGCGGCGCCGTTCGTGGCGACCGGGGTGCGTGTCTCCGCGGGCATCGCGCTGGTCGTGGTCGTGAGCGCCGAACTGCTGAGCGGCGGCACGCGCGGCCTCGGCGTCTTCCTCATCACCGCGGGCAGCTCCGGAGGCAACACCGACGTGATACTGGCCGGTGCGGTCTGGGCGGGAGCGCTCGGCCTCGTCGTCAACGCGCTGCTCCTCCGGGCGGAGCGCGCCCTCTTCGGCTGGCACTTCGCGCGCGCCGAGGAGACGACACGATGAGCCGGGCCGGTACGGCGGCGCGCGGTGTCATCACCGGGGCGGTGTCCCGGTTCTGGCTCGCGGCCGCGTTGGTCGCGGTCTGGGAGGTGGCCACCCGGATCATCCAGGAGAGCTACTTCCCGCCGCCGTCGCAGATCGTCGCGACGATGTACGAGCTGTGGTTCTCCGGTCCGGCGAGCCGGCTGTTCCTCACCCAGGACGCGCTGGACGACTTCGGGCACAGCCTGTACAACCTCTTCGGAGGGTGGGCGCTCGCCTGTCTCGCGGGGGTCGCCGTCGGCATCGCGCTGGGCCTGTCCCGCACGCTGGCCGACTACGTGGAGCCCATGGTCCACTTCGGACGGGCGGTTCCGCCGCCCACCCTGATCTCCTTTTACATCGTGGCGTTCCAGCTCGGGACGCCCATGCAGGTGGCGACCATCGTCTCCGGAGTCATCTGGCCGGTGTTGCTCAACACCACCGACGGCGTCCGTACGGTGGAGCAGCTCCATCTGGACAGTGCCGAGGTCTTCGGGGTGCGGGGGATCCGGAGGCTGCTGTGGATCATCATCCCCGGCGCGGCTCCCAAGATCGTGGCCGGGCTCCGGATCAGCCTGGGCCTCGCCCTGATCCTGATGGTCCTGTCCGAGCTCATCGGGAGCACCGTGGGCATCGGCTCGCTTCTCATAGGCGCACAGCGCAGCTTCGAACTGCCCCAGATGTGGGCGGGAATCGTGATCCTGGGCGTACTGGGATACCTGCTCAACGCCGTCTTCGTGGCGGTGGAGAAGCGGGCGCTCAGGTGGCATCTGAACGAGCGGAGTGCGACATGAACCCCGGACGGACATCGAGGACGCCATGCGAGTACTGATCATCGGAGGTGGCATCGGAGGGCTCACCACCGCGCTGAGCCTTCACGCCGCGGGTATCGACTGCGTGATCGCCGAGTCGGCCGTGGAGTTGCGCCCGCTGGGGGTGGGCATCAACCTGCAACCCCACGCCGTCCGGGAGCTGACCGAGCTCGGCGTGGGGGACGAGCTCGCGGAGATCGGCGTCCCGACGGGTTCCATGAACTTCACGGACAGGTTCGGCGGAACGATCCTGTCGCTGCCGCGCGGAAGGTTCGCGGGATACAACTGGCCCCAGTACTCCGTTCACCGCGGTGAGCTGCAGATGCTGCTTCTGTCCGCGGTGCGTGAACGGCTCGGCGCCGGTGCCGTCAGGACCGGGCTGCGACTGGAGGACTTCGAGCAGTACGAGACCGGGTCCGCCGGACCCGCCGGCGTCACCGGCGTCACGGTGTCGCTGCGCGACGTGCGGACCGGTGAGCACCTGAAGGAGACGGCCGACGTCCTCGTGGGCGCGGACGGTATCCACTCGGCCGTGCGTGCCCGGCTGCATCCCGGCGACGGGCCGCTGATGTGGAACGGGATCCGGATGTGGCGGGGAACGGCCGAGGGAGACCCTTTTCTCGACGGCACCACGATGATCGTCGCGGGTTCCAACCTGTCGGCGAAGTTCGTGGTCTACCCCATCTCGCGGGCTCGGGCCCGGGGACGAGTGCTGATCAACTGGGTGGCCGAGGTGATGACCGCCGAACCCGGCACCGTCCCGGCCGCCGACTGGTCCAGACCCGGCCGTCTGGAGGACGTGCTCCCGCATTTCGACGGCTGGAGACTGCCCTACCTGGACGTGCCCGCGCTCATCTCCGGTTCGGAACGGATCCTGGAGTACCCCATGGTGGACAAGGATCCGCTCCCCTGGTGGGGAGCGGGCCGGGTCACCCTGCTGGGAGACGCCGCGCATCCGATGTACCCGGTGGGCGCCAACGGCGGCTCGCAGGCCGTGCTGGACGCCCGGGTCCTGGCCAGGGAGCTGGCCGGCGCGACCGATCCGGCCGCGGGACTGGCCGCGTACGAGAAGGAGCGCAGGACCGCCACCACGGGGCTCGTGCTCGCCCATCGTGAGCTGCCCATGGAGAAGACCATCGCCCTGGTCACCGAGCGGGCGCCCGGCGGGTTCGACGACATCGCGGACGTGCTCACGCCGAAGGAACTGGCGGAGATGGCCGCCGCCCAGCAGAGGATCACCGACGTGGACGTGAGCGCCCTCAACGCCCGTTCCTCATGGAATGTTCGTCTGACGGGTGGCCCGGGCCGGTGACCGCCGAACCGGCCGGGAGCGAGACCGTTCCCGGAGGACGGGTCGCGCTCCCGGCCCGGAAGCGCGGGCGGTTCGCGAGGCGGGCGAAACGGCGACGGCCGGTGACGCGAGGTTCACGTCACCGGCCGTCGGCCGTCACTCCACAGCCCCGTCACCACGCAGGCCCGTCACGCAGGTCCGTCACCACACAGCCCCGTCACGCAGGTCCGTCACCACGCAGGACCGTCACACAGGCAGGGCCTCCACGATGGAGGCTCCCTGGGGCAGCTCCACCTGCCGGCTGAGCCGGAAGTCGGAGGCCTCCAGCAGTGCGGCGTACTCGGAGGTGCTGCGCTCCATGCCGTCCCCGAACAGGGCGAGCATGCGCATGTCGATGTCCTTGCTGATGTGCGGCCGGTCGTCGTCGGGCACCACGGCCTCCACCAGCAGCACCCGGCCGTCGTCGGAAATGGCCTTACGGACATTGCGCAGAATCTGCACCGAGTCCTCGTCGGACCAGTTGTGGATGACGCTGCTCAACAGATAGGTGTCGCCGCCCTCGGGTACCGAGGCGAAGAAATCGCCGGAGACGAATTTGCACCGGTCTTCAAGAGCGGCCTCGGTGAAGAATCGCTTGGCGTCTTCGACCACCTGTTCCTGGTCGAAAAGAATGCCCGCGACATTTGAATACCTGTTCAAAACGGAGGTCAGGATGTGGCCCTTGCCGCCGGCCACGTCCACCAGCGTGCGCACGCCGGAGAAGTCGTAGCGCTCGGCCACCGCGTCCGCGAAGGGCTTGGCCCGGACCACCATGTAGTCGTTGAACAGGGCCCCGGCCCGGGGGTTGGCCTTGAGGTAGCCGTACAGCGGGCCGTGCCGCTCGGCGAACCCCGACCTGCCGGTGCGGGCGGTCTGCGGGACCTTGCCCATGCCGTACCAGAAGCCCTCCTCGGCGATCATCCGTACCGCCGGGCGCAGCGAGCCCGGCACGTCGTCGCGGAGGGTGGCTCCGGCCTCGGTCAGCTCGTACACGCCGGGCCGTACCGTCGCGACGATGCCCATGGAGGCGAGTTCGCGAAGCACCCTGCCGAGCGCGGGCGCGTCGGCGCCGCAGCGCCGCGCGAGCTCGTCGACGTCCAGGGGCCCGTCGCGCAGGTGGTCGGCGCAGCCGAGCTCGGCCATCGTCGCGAGGGCGGCGAAGCGGGAGACGCCGCCGATCGCGTCCCAGACCGGTGCCTGTGGGTTGCTCATGGAGATCCTCTCTGTGCGGCGTGCGGATCCGTGAGGGGACCGGCACGCCCGGGTCGGGCGTCCACGCCGGAGTGCCGGCGCGCCCGGGCGGGGGGCGCGCCGGCTCCGGCGGGTGTTCTTCACGGCACCGGGAGCCGGGCCCGCCGAGGGTCCGCCGGCGTTCCCTTCGCGGTCCGGGACCGCGAGCCGGGGCCGTGAGCCCGGGGCGGGGGCCGGCGGCGGGGGGGGGCGGGGAGGGCCGGGCTCAGTGAGCCGGGGTGGACGGGCTGGGGATGCCGCGCACCAGGCGGCCGACCTCGGCGCGCAGGTGCACGAAGTCGGGGTGCTCGCGGGTGGTGATCTGGTCGCGCGGCCCCGGCAGGTCCACGCGCAGGTCGCCCACGATCCCGGCGGGGGCCTTGGACAGGACCACGACACGGTCACCGACGTAGACGCTCTCGTCGATGTCGTGGGTGATCAGCACGATGGTCATGTTGTGCAGGCCGCGGACCCGCAGGGTCAGGTCCTCCAGGTCCTCGCGGGTCTGGGCGTCGACGGAGCCGAACGGCTCGTCCATCAGCAACAGCGCCGGACGGTAGGCCAGCGCGCGGGCGATGGACACCCGCTGCTGCATGCCGCCGGACAGCTGCCACGGGTATTTGGACTCGGCGCCCCGCAGCCCGACCTCCTCCAGCGCCTCCAGCGCCGACTCCCTGCGCCGCTGCTTGTCCAGACCCCTGCGGCGCAGCGGGAGCGAGACGTTGTCGGCCACCGACATCCAGGGGAACAGGGAGCGGCTGTAGTCCTGGAACACCACGGCCAGGTTGTCGGGTGTCTGCTCGACGCGGGTGCCGTTGAGCGTGACCTGGCCGCCGCTGGGCCGGATCAGCCCCGCGATGGAGCGCAGCAGGGTGGACTTGCCGCACCCGGAGGGGCCGACGACGCACACCAGCTCGCCCTGGGCGACCTTCAGGTCGATGCCGCCCAGCGCGTTGTGCGCGGTCGGCCCGCTGCCGTAGGTATGGGACAGGTTCGTGATTTCGAGCACAGCAGGTCCTCAGGTCGTCTGCTTGGCGGATCGGTGCCAGGACAGGACACGTCGCTCGGCCGCCAGGAACGCCGAGTTGAGCGCGTATCCCAGGACGCCGAGCACCACGATGGTCGCCCACACGCCGGGGAAGTCGTAGGACCTCTGGGCGTCCAGGAGCTGGAAGCCGATCCCGTCGGTGCTGCCGATCAGCTCGGAGAGCACCATGAGGATCAGGGCCAGAGACAGGCTGACCCGGAGCCCGGCGAAGATCTTCGGCATGGCCGAGGGCAGGATGATCCGGAACAGTCGCTCGCGGCCCGTCAGCCCGAAGACGCTCGCGGTGTCCAGGTGCTGGCGGTCGACGTGCCTGGCCCCCTCGCAGGCGTTGATCAGGACCGGCCAGACGATGCCGAACGCGATGAAGTTGATCTGCATCCGGGGACCGATGGCGAACAGCGCCAGGAACAACGCCAGCAGCATGGGCGGGGGAATGGCGCGAGCGAACTGCACCAGCGGGTCGACGAGGCGGAAGAGCAGAGGGGAGCGGCCCAGGGCGACCCCGAGGGCGATCCCGACGATCCCGGCCAGTACCCACCCGGTCAGCAGCCGGCCGACGCTCGCGGGAATGTTCTCCAGCGCCGCGTCGGTGAGCCAGAGCCGCTCCGCGGGGCCGGTCAGCCACAACGTGTGCGCGCTGGCCGCGATCTGCGACGGCGGCGGGAAGCTCAGCATCTCCAGGTAGCGGGTGAGCAGCTCCCACAGCGCCACGACGACCACGACCGGCCACAGCCGGCCGATGACACGCGTCAGGCCGCTCATCACACCACCTCCGTACGGGCGGTGTGCCAGCGGAAGAGCCGCCGCTCCGCGAGCACGAACAGGCCGTTGGTGACCACGCCGATGACGCCGGCCCAGATGGCGGCGGCGATGACGTACTCCGTCGCGTCCACGCCGCCCGCGCTCTCCAGGACATAGCTGCCGATGCCGTCGGCGCCGCCGCCGATCAGCTCCGTGCTGATCGCCACGATGAGCGCGATCGCCGACGCCAGCCGGACGCCGGTGGCGATGAAGGGCGCGGTGCTCGGCAGGGAGACCCGCCACAGCACGGCCGGTTTCCCGAACCCGAAGCTGCGGAGCGTCTCCTTGGCGAGCGGGTCGACGTCCTTGAGGCCGTACATCGTGTTGATCAGGACAGGCCAGGTCGCCGCGTAGACGACCAGGGTGACCTTCATGTCGAACCTGTCGGAGAACACGGCGAGGGCCAGCGGGATCAGCGCGATCGACGGGATCGGGCGCAGGAACTCCACGATCGGCCGCAGCGCGCTCTCCACGCGGGGCAGGGTGCCGAGCAGGAAGCCGGCGGGCACCGCGATCGCGACCGTGAACAGCAGCCCGGTCGCCCACGCGCCGAGGGTCGAGGCGACATCGGAGAGGAACTCCCCGTCCGTCAAGAGAACGGCCGCCCGGCCGAGCACCGTGGAGGCCAGCGGGAACGCGATCGGGTCGATCAGCCCGGTCCGGCCCGCGACCTCCATGACGCAGAACAGCCCCGCGACGCCGAGGGCGCCGCAGAGCAGTCTGCTGTCGAGCGGGTTGCGCCTTGTCACCCGAGGTTTCCGGGGAGGATGGTCTTGGCCTGGATGGGGCTCGTGAGGTAACCCTGCTCGAGCATGAGGTCGGCGACCCGCTGCAGGCGGGTCTCGTCGAGGCTGGTGGGGAAGGACCCGAGCGTGATGACGGCCGCGGTCGCCGCGTCGATCTTGGTGTAGGTCGGCAGGATCTCCTCGACGGCCTTGCGGTCGGTGGCGGCGATCTGCTGGGCCCTGGCGACCGCGCGCTGGAAGGCGGCGACCGTCTTGGGGTTCTCGTTGGCGAACTTCTCGGTGACGACGACTCCCGCGATGGGGAAGTCGGCGGTGGAGTCGACCATCGTGTCGGCGAGCTTCTGGGCGCCGAGGAGCTTCTGCGCCGCGGTCAGGGCCGGCTCGGTCATCCAGGCGGCGTCGACGACCTTGTTCTTCAGCTGGGCCCCCATGTCGGGGAAGCCGAACTCCACGAACTCCACGTCCTTCTCGGTGAGGCCGTGCGTCTTGAGCACCGTGGTCACCGCCAGGGTGCCGATGTTCCCCAAGCTGTTGACCGCGATCTTCTTGCCCTTGAGGTCCGCGGGCGTCTTGATCCCGGAGTCCTTCGGCACCATGAGGTTGAACGAGTTCGGGGCCGCCTGGTAGAGGTCGGAGATGATCTTCATCTTGTTGCCCTTGGAGACCGCGAGGAAGGTCGAGACGTAGTTCGTCTGCGTGGCGTCCAGGGTGCCGCCGAGGAGACCCTGCTGGGCCTGGGCGCCTCCGGGCACCGGCTCGATCGTGACGGTGAGCCCTTCCTCCTTGAAGAAGCCCCTCTTGTCGGCGATGTAGAGCGCGGCCGAGTCGGGGATCGGCAGTGCCCCCATCTTGATGCTGTTCTTCTCCAGGCCTCCCGCGTTCGCGGCGGTGGTGTCAGTGGGGGTGTCAGAGCTTCCGCAGGCGCTCAGCGCGAGGGCGGCGGCCACTCCTGCGATGACGGCCCGGCTCGCAAGTTTGAACCTCATGGGTCTCCTTAGCTGCGTTTGACCGCCCCTGCCGGAACTCGCGTAACTCATCGGGCGACATGGAGGGGGTCCCGGGAGGCATGTTGGTCAAGGGGGGTATGCCGACCGCCGATCAGAGTAGCGGAGTAGATCAGTCAAATTACAAATATTGCCCCTTTCGTCCCTAAGCCACAAAACGGTCACAGGACTCCCGGCTGCCACACGCGTATCAATCGCCGACGGGTGGAGCTAGCGGGCGCCGTGAAAGAAGTCAATAAATCTGTTTCGCAACTTTGTGGAAGTTTGCGGTTACAGGACGGAGAGTCATCGCCCGGTTGCGGATGCTGTGTGCCTGTTAAGTGAAGAATGCGAGTTATGTGCTGTTGGCCGAACTCATCCGGCTGTGCTCCAATAACCCCTACCCCATGGATGCGTCGGCGTCACTCGCACATCATTGCGTGACGCGATCCCCTCCAAGCAGACGATCCGAGGAGAGGCAGCGGAGGCCAGTGAGGACAGCGTCAATCCCCAGCGAACGCGAATCCGGGCTGGCACCTGCCCTGGGATTCGACAACCAGGGGGGGCAGCCGCGGAGCGGCCCGGGTCAGGACCTCGACGGTCGCGACTCCGAGAAGGCCGAGAGGAACGGCAGCAGGCTCGCGCTCAAGAACTGGCGAGTGAGATCGCGGCTGATCGCGCTCATCGTCATTCCCACCGCCGCCGCGATCGTGCTGGGCGGCCTGAGGGTCACCACCTCCATCAGCAGCGCCGCCCAGTACGAACGCGTGCGCGCCACCGCGGAACTCACCGCCGGCCTCAGCGACCTGGTCGACGAGCTGCAGCTCGAGCGGGACCTGTCGGCCCGGCACGTGGCGGGAGGCCGGCAGGCCAGCAGCAGGGCGAGCCTGCGCAAGCAGTACGAGTCCGTCGACCAGGTCGTCGGGCAGGTGAGCCCCACCGTCAACAGGGCCATGGACGACAGCGGTCTCCTGGAGGCCCTCGGCGCCCGGGGCGAGACCGAGCTCACCCAGATCCGCCGCCGCATCGACGAGCTCAAGAGCGTGCGCGAACTGGCCGCGGGCGCGGCCACCCAGGTGCCGGCCCAGCCCACGATCGCCATGTACTCCCGTACCATCGCGGACCTGCTGGCCCTGCACGACGAGATCATCCAGGGCGTCTCCGACCAGGACCTCACCAGCGGCGCGGCCGCGTTCGCCGCGCTGGCCAGGGCCAAGGAGCAGGCGTCCAGGGAACGGGCGAACCTCGCCGCCGCCCTCGTCGTCAGGGAATTCAGCGCCGAGGGCCTCGACGCCATGCTGGCCGCCCGGGCGCAGTTCGACAGCGAGCTCGCGACCTTCCGCTCCGAGGCGTCGATCCAGCAGCGCCAGCTCTACGACGACACGGTCAGCAGCCAGAAGAAGGACCGCGCGGCGGCGACGCGCGCCCGCGCCATCTTCCTGGCCCTCAACGGCCAGTTGCTGGTGAACGTCGACGTCTCCAAGAGCGAGCTCAACGACCTGCCCTCCTGGTTCGACTCCTCCACCGACGTCATCGAGCGCATGCGCGCGGTGGAGGAACAGGTCGCCAAGACCCTCATCATGCAGAGCGCGGACCTGCAGGCGTCCGAGCAGCGCGGCGCGCTGATCGCCGCCGGGCTGAGCGGACTGCTGCTGCTCCTCGTCCTGATCGTCACCGCCGTCATGGCCAGGTCGCTGGTCAGGCCGCTGCGCAGGCTCCGTACCGAGGCGCTGTCCATCGCCGGCCAGCGCCTCCCCGAGACCGTCCAGACGATGCGCGAGAGCGGGGAGGTCTCGGCCGCCGACATCGCCCCGATCGGTGTCGCCTCCGACGACGAGATCGGTGAGGTGGCCCGGGCCTTCGACGAGGTCCACCGCGAGGCCGTGCGGCTGGCGGGCCAGGAGGCCACGCTGCGGAGCAACGTCAACTCGATGTTCGTCAACCTCTCCCGGCGCAGCCAGACCCTGGTCGAACGCCAGCTCTCCCTCATCGAGAGCCTGGAGCAGGGCGAGCAGGACGAGGGCAGGCTGGGCAGCCTCTTCCGGCTCGACCACCTCGCCACCCGCATGCGCCGCAACTCCGAGAACCTCCTGGTCCTCGCGGGCCAGGAGCCCGCCCGCCGGTGGAGCCAGCCGGTCCCGCTCATCGACGTGGTCCGCGCCTCGCTGTCGGAGGTCGAGAACTACGAGCGGGTCGACCTGCAGCTGTCCGCCGGCGTGTCCGTGGTGGGAACCTCCGTCAACGACGTCGTCCACCTGGTCGCGGAGCTCGTGGAGAACGCGATCTCCTTCTCCCCCCGCGAGACCAAGGTCATCGTCTCCAGCAACCGCATCGACGGCGGCGGGGTGATGGTCTCGGTGACCGACATCGGCATCGGCATGACCGCCGAGGAGCTCTCCCAGGCCAACTGGCGGCTGGCCAACCCGCCGGTGGTGGACGTCTCCGTCTCCCGCCGGATGGGCCTGTTCGTGGTCGGCCGCCTCGCCCTGCGGCACGGCATCCGCGTCCAGCTCAGGCAGCAGGACAACGGCGGCCTGACCGCGATGGTCCTGCTCCCGGAGAACCTGCTCGCCGTCACCAACCGCCCGGGCGGGACCTCCCCCAGCATGCAGAGCGGCGACTGGGCCGGGTCCATGGCCTCCATGGACCGCCCGCCCGTGCTGGCCAGCCCCACCGCCCCCCCGATGCCGTCCTTCGCCTCGTTCGAGGCCGCCCACCAGAACTCGTTCGCCTCCTTCGACATGGGGCAGCAGTTCAACTCCTTCGAGGCCTCGCAGCCTCCCTTTGGAGGCGGCCAGTTCGGGCAGGCACCCGTCGACACCCCCTGGCCGGGACAGACGCCGGCGCCCGGCACCGACCCCGGCCACGGCTGGCCGAACGCCTCCCAGCCCGACCCCTCGGGGTGGCGGCAGGGACAGGGCGGGCCCCGCGGTGACGCGGGGCCGTGGTCCACGGGCCCGAACACGGGCCCGCGCGGCGACGCCCCCGTCTGGCCCGGCGGTCAGCAGAGCAGGGACACCGGCTCCGACGTCTGGTCCACCTCCTCGCGCGGCGACTCCGGAGGCTGGCCGTCCACCGGCAACTCCGGGCCGTTCGGGCGGCGCGTCTTCGACCCGGCGGACAACACCGGCCCGCTGCCGGTGATCCCCGACGCCTCGCCCATGGAAGAGGCGAAGGAGGAGTTCCTGCCGATCTTCGCGGCCGTCGAGTCCGACTGGTTCAAGAAGGTCGAGCCGGCCCCGGCCGTCCAGGAGCGGGCCGAAGAGGCCCCCCAGGTTCAGGCCCAGGCCGTTCAGGAGACCGTCCAGCTCTCGCAACCGGCCACCCCCGCACCGGGGGGCGGCTGGTCGTCGCCCGCCGACGCGGGCTGGCAGGCCGCCAAGGCCGCCAGCGAGCCCTCGCTCGGCGGGGTCACCGGTTCGGGGCTGCCCAAGCGGGTGCCCAAGGCGAACCTGGTACCCGGTACGGCCGCGCCCGACCTGAGCGCGGCCCCCCAAACTCCCGTGCACCGGCCGACGGTCTCCCCCGAGGCGGTGCGCAGCAGGCTGGCGAGCTTCCAGCAGGGAGTACGGCAGGGGCGCGCGGCCGCCAGGGGCGGCGCCGGAGACGGGCGGCCGTATCCCGACTTCGGCCGGGATGTTGAAGGAAACAAGGAGGACCGGTGAGCGAGCTCATCATGGTCGCCAAGGAGGATGACACGTGCGCGAAATGAGCCAGGCCGCCCGGGGGGTCAATTGGCTGATCACCGACTTTGTGAACAACGTCCCAGGTGTGGCGCACACGGTCGTCGTGTCAGCCGACGGTCTGCCGTTGGCGTACTCGGACGGATTTCCCAGGGACAGGGCGGACCAGCTGGCCGCGGTCGCGGCCGGCCTGATCAGCCTGACCCAGGGTGCCTCGCGGGTTTTCGAGGGCGGTGCGGTCACCCAGACCGTGGTGGAGATGCAGCGAGGGCTGCTCCTCATCATGTCCATCAGTGACGGTTCCTGTCTGGCGGTGCTGGCCGCCGCCGACTGTGACATGGGACTGGTGGCCTACCAGATGACGATGCTCGTCGAGCGGGCAGGTCAGGTGCTGACCCCGGCAGTCCGCGCCGAACTGCAGTCTTCCCATTCACGGTGACGGCGATGACGCTAGGAGGCTGTCGTGGCAGGCCGCGGCTGGACCGGTGAGGGCGACCCGCACGGCGGGTATCCCTATCAATCAATGGACGACCCGCACCGGCATCAGGGCGGTCCTTCCCATCTCATGCACCCGGCGCCGTCGGAGCAGAGCTCCCTCGTCCGTCCGTATGCCGTGACCGGGGGGCGCACCGCCCCCCGGACCCAACTAGCCCTGGAGGCCCTGGTCTCCTCGGCGACCTCCATACATCATGATTTATCCACCCGCACCCCGGAGTATCAGGCGATCAGCGCCCTGTGCCGGCAAGTGCGTTCGGTCGCTGAGATCTCCGCGATGCTCCGCATCCCGCTCGGCGTGACCAGGATCCTGGTGGCCGACATGGCCGCCGAGGCCCTGGTGCAGATCCACCAGCCGCAGCTGGACGCGGGCAAGCCGGATCTCAACCTGCTGGAAAGGGTGCTCAGTGGACTTCGCAGGCTCTAGCCGCGGCGGCGGCCTGACATCGACGAAAATCGTCGTCGCCGGGGGATTCGGTGTTGGCAAGACCACCTTCGTGGGGGCGGTGTCGGAGATTCTGCCGCTGACCACGGAGGCGGTGATGACCGACGCCAGCGCCGGGATCGACGATCTCGGCCTCACACCGAACAAGACCACCACCACGGTCGCGATGGACTTCGGCCGCGTCTCGCTGGACCGGGACCTGATCCTGTACCTGTTCGGTACGCCGGGTCAGCACCGGTTCTGGTTCATGTGGGACGACCTGGTCCGCGGCGCGATCGGCGCGATCGTGCTCGTCGACACCCGGCGGCTGGCCGACAGCTTCCCCGCGATCGACTACTTCGAGGAGGCCAAGCTCCCCTTCGTCGTCGCGGTCAACGGCTGGGACGGCACCTACCTCCACGGTGAGGAGGAGGTGCGCGAGGCGCTGACACTGGCCCCGCACATCCCCATCTCCCGGACCGACGCCCGCTCGCGCGACGCGGTGAAGGCCACGCTCATCACGCTCGTGGAGCACGCGCTCACCATGCGGATGGCCGTCCCCGGCTGGGGTCGCTGACCGCTGGAGGGCGTCAGTCGCACCTCCCAGCGGATAGGCTGGGAGGTCGAGTCGCAGACCTGTAGCGCAGAGGCTGGCCAATCACGTGTTCGAGACGCTTTCCGACCGGCTGACATCGGTCTTCTCCTCCCTTCGATCCAAGGGTCGGCTGTCCGAAGCCGACATCGACGCGACCTGCCGCGAGATCCGCATCGCGCTGCTCGAGGCCGACGTCGCGCTGCCCGTGGTCAAGGCGTTCGTCGCCCAGGTCAAGGAGCGCGCCCGCGGCGTCGAGGTCTCCCAGGCGCTGAACCCGGCGCAGCAGGTCGTGAAGATCGTCAACGACGAGCTCATCGAGATCCTCGGTGGTGAGACCAGGCGGCTCCGCTACGCGAAGAACCCGCCGACCGTCATCATGCTCGCGGGTCTGCAGGGCGCGGGCAAGACGACCCTGGCCGGCAAGCTGGCCCGCTGGCTGCGCGAGCAGAGCCACACGCCGCTACTGGTCGCCGCCGACCTCCAGCGGCCCAATGCCGTCCAGCAGCTCTCGGTCGTGGCCGAGCGCGCGGGCGTCGCGGTCTACGCGCCCGAGCCGGGCAACGGCGTCGGCGACCCGGTCGCCGTGGCCCGCCAGTCGATCGACCACGCCAAGCGGCAGCAGCACGACATCGTCATCATCGACACCGCGGGCCGCCTGGGCATCGACCAGGAGCTGATGAGGCAGGCGGCCGACATCCGCGACGCGGTCTCGCCCGACGAGGTCCTGTTCGTCGTGGACGCCATGATCGGCCAGGACGCCGTCTCCACGGCCCAGGCCTTCATGGAGGGCGTGGGTTTCGACGGCGTCGTGCTGACCAAGCTCGACGGCGACGCCCGCGGTGGCGCCGCCCTGTCGGTCCGCCACATCACCGGCAGGCCGATCATGTTCGCGTCGACCGGTGAGAAGCTCGAGGACTTCGACGCCTTCCACCCCGACCGGATGGCGTCCCGCATCCTCGACATGGGTGACATCCTCACCCTGATCGAGCAGGCCCAGAAGACCTTCGACGAGGCCGAGGCCGCCAAGATGGCGAGCAAGCTCACCTCGGGCGAGGGCTTCACCCTGGAGGACTTCCTCGAGCAGATGATGATGGTCCAGAAGATGGGCCCCATCAAGAACCTGCTCGGGATGATGCCCGGCATGGGGCAGATGCGCGAGCAGCTCAACCAGGTCGACGACCGCGATCTCGACCGCATCGCCGCCATCATCCGCTCGATGACCCCCGCCGAGCGCCACAACCCGAAGATGATCGACGGCTCCCGCCGGGCCCGTATCGCCAGGGGTTCCGGCGTGACGGTGACCGAGGTGAGCGGACTGGTCACCCGTTTCTTCGACGCCCAGAAGATGATGAAGCGGATGGCCGGCGGCATGGGCATCCCCGGCATGCCGGGCGGTCGCAAGGGCGGCAAGGCCGCGCAGAAGAAGGCGGCCAAGGGGCGCAGGGTCAGCGGTGACCCGCGCAAGGCGGCGCTCGGCAAGGCCGTCCCCGACAAGACCGAAGAGCCCGCGACCCCCGCGGGGAGCGGCCTCCTCGGCAAGCTGGGCTCCCGGCAGCAGCTGCCGCCGGGCCTGGAGCTGCCGCCGGGCTTCGACCCC
The DNA here is from genome assembly GCF_051918885.1 of Streptosporangium sp. OZ121. Classification (NCBI taxonomy): domain Bacteria; kingdom Bacillati; phylum Actinomycetota; class Actinomycetes; order Streptosporangiales; family Streptosporangiaceae; genus Streptosporangium; species Streptosporangium sp. OZ121. Next base: position 72,694 of record NZ_JBPXMC010000020.1, on the reverse strand, counting down.
TCGAAGTTCAAGCTCCCGGGACAGAAATGAGCGATGACGGCTTCCACTCGCGCGCCAGGTGGATCTGGGTGATCATCGTCGGGGGTTTCATCCTCGTCGCAGTGCTCGAGCTCCTCGGGGTACGCCCCAAGTAGTGCCCCGCGCCGCTCCTCGATCCGATCGACGCGGCGTCCGGCCGTGTACCGCCGCCCGCGTGGATCCGGATCGTGGTTGACCGGGCGGCCGCCACGAAAGCCGCGGTCCTCGCGGCCGGCCGCCCGGCCTGTCCTAGTACGGCGGCAGCGGCGGCGACTGCGGGGAGGCAGGGGACCCCGGGAACCCCGGGAACACGGATCGCGCGGACGCTCCCGGGGGGATCGGGATCCCCGGCGGGACGGCCGGTCCCGGCGCGGCCGGGGCCCCCAGCGGGATCGGGACCACCGGTGAGACGGGTGTTCCCGGCAGGACCACGGTTCCCCGCGGAAGCGGTGCCTCGGGCTCGGCCTCCGGCACGGCGGGATCTCCCAACCGTGCGGGCGCCCCGGGTGGTTCGGGTGCTCCGAGTCGTCCTGGCGCTCCCCACGGTGCCTGGGAGTGCACGGGGGCACGGTCCCCGCCGGTCGTGAGGTCGGTCACGAGACCGGTTCCGAGGACGCCGAGGATTCCCGAGGCCCCGGTGGCCCCGGTGGCCCCGGTGGTTCCTCCGGGGCGCCCGAGGGTTCCGTCGAGGGTTCCGGCGGGGGACGAGACGGGCGCCGGGGACACGTCGGCCTGGCCCTCCGGGGTCGTCGCCCTGATGGCCAGGACAGCGCCCAGCACGGTGACGGATCCGGTCGCGGTCAGCAGCAGAGATCTGAGGGTGGTTGCCACGGCGGCCATTTAGCGCACCAGGCCGGCCCGCCACGGGGTCCGGACACACGGGGATTACCGAGATTTGCCTTCCGGCCGCCGTACCGGATGGCCGCGGGTTGGCCGGGCACCCCCGCACGTCTGGCACAATGACATGTTGGAACATCGTGACACGTGGTTGCCCTCTCACTCCCGCGTGCCATGCCTGTCCCTCGAACGGTCCTCTCCTCGTGCCCCACTCGATGAGACGCCGCTCACCCACGCTCTAATGCAGGAGAGACCACACCAGTGGCAGTCAAGATCAAGCTCAAGCGGCTCGGTATGATCCGCAACCCGCAGTACCGCATCGTCATCGCCGACAGCCGCACCAAGCGTGACGGCCGGGCGATCGAGGAGATCGGCCTGTACCACCCGAAGGAGAACCCCTCGCGCATCGAGGTCGACTCCGACAGGGCGGCCTACTGGCTGGGTGTCGGCGCGCAGCCGACCGAGCCCGTGCTCAAGCTCCTCAAGCTCACCGGCGACTGGCAGAAGTTCAAGGGCGAGCCGGCTCCGGCTCCGCTCCTGGTCGCCGAGCCCAAGACCGACCGCCACGCCGTCTACGAGGCCGCGGCCAAGGAGGCGCTCTCCCTGGAGGCCGCCACCACGCCGAAGAAGTCGACCCGCAAGGCGGCTCCCAAGGCTGAAGAGGCCAAGGCCGAAGAGGCCCCCAAGGCCGAAGAGGCCGCCGCCGAGACCCCGGCTGAGCCCACCGCGGCCGCCGAGGAGAAGCCGGAAGGCGAGGCCTGAGGTGCTCGAGGAGGCCCTCGAGCACCTGGTGAAGGGCATCGTCGAGCATCCTGACGACGTCCAGGTTCACGCCCGCCGCATCCGCAGCGGGCGTGTGCTTGAGGTCCGGGTCCACCCCGAGGACCTCGGTAAGGTCATCGGCCGCGGCGGCCGTACGGCCAAGGCGCTTCGCACGGTCGTGAACGCCCTCGGCGACGGCAAGTACATCCGGGTCGATCTTCTCGACCTGAACGAGGCCCGCTAGCCGGCGAGACGCGTCCATCGAGCGAACGGGCCACCCGCCCAGTGCGGGTGGCCCGTCTGCTTTCCCTAGACACCACTACGTGAGGAGGCGGGCGTGCAGCTCGTCGTAGGCCGGATCGGCCGCCCGCACGGGCTCCGCGGGGACGTGTCCGTGGAGGTGCGTACCGACGAGCCGGACCGGCGCTTCGCCCCGGGCACGGCCCTGGCCACCGACCCCGCGTCGGCCGGCCCGCTGGTCGTCGAGTCCCGCCGCTGGCACTCCGGGATCCTGCTGGTCAGGTTCGAGGGCGTGACCGACCGTGACCAGGCCGAGGATCTCCGCGGCACCATGCTCGTCATCGACTCGGACGACATCCCGCCCTCCGACGATCCCGACGAGTTCTACGACCACCAGCTCATCGGCCTCACCGTGGTCAAACCCGACGGAGAGCCGGTGGGAGAGGTGTCCGACGTGCTCCACCACGGCCAGGACCTGCTCGTCGTACGGCGCGGCAAGGCCGGGGCCTCCGGGGGCGGCGAGGTCTACGTGCCGTTCGTCAAGGCGCTGGTCCCCGAGGTCGATCTCATCAAGGGCATCCTCGTCGTGGACGGCCCCGCCGGGCTGCTCGACCCGGACGAGATCGTCTGACATGCGCGTCGACGTCATCTCCATCTTCCCCGAGTACTTCGCCCCCCTCGACGTCTCCCTCATCGGCAAGGCCCGCGAGCGCGGCATCCTCGACGTCCACCTCCACCAGCTCCGCGACCACGCCCACGACGTGCACCGCACCGTGGACGACACCCCCTACGGGGGCGGTCCCGGCATGGTCATGAAGGCGGGCCCCTGGGGGGAGGCCATCGACGCGGTCCTCGCCTCCGGCCCGGCCGGACCGCCGAGGATGATCGTGCCGACTCCCAGCGGCGTGCCCTTCACCCAGAGGCTGGCGATGGAGTACGCCGCCGAGCCGTGGCTGCTGTTCACCCCGGCCCGCTACGAGGGCATCGACTCCCGGGTGATGGCCGAGTACGGCGCCCGCATGCGCGTGGACGAGGTCAGCGTCGGCGACTACGTGCTCGCCGGGGGCGAGGTGGCGGTGCTGGTGATGATCGAGGCCGTCGGGCGGCTGCTGCCGGGCGTGCTCGGCAACGTCAACTCGGCCGTGGACGACTCCTTCGCGCCGGGCGCGATGGAGAACCTCCTCGAGGGCCCCGTCTACACCAAGCCGCCCGAGTGGCGGGGGCACGAGGTGCCGGAGATCCTGCTCTCCGGGCACCACGGGAAGGTCGCCCGGTGGCGGCGGGACCAGGCGCTGCGCCGTACCGCGAGGAACCGGCCCGAGCTGCTGGCCGCGCTCGACCCGGAGAGCCTGGACAAGCACGACAGGCGAACCCTGGCAGAGTTGGATCTTCCCCAGGCGAGGCCGGCGGATCCCGAGGGCCCGGCCGTCCTGACCGGTTGATTTCCGGTCGGTCGGGAAAATATGGCAGACTGAAGCGTTGCCGCCGACTGCCCATCCGGTCCCCAGACCGGCCTCATTGCGGTCGGCCGGCCAGCTAGCTCCGAGACATAGTCCACTCCAGCACGCGTGTCCATCGCGACGCCGCCCCGTCGCGGCCGGATGGACCTCCGTGTGCGCTCGTTAATGAGGTACCACTGCCATGCACACGCTGATCAGCGAGCTCGAGAAGTCCGCGCTCCGCACCGACGTCCCGGACTTCCGGCCCGGTGACACGCTTGAGGTCCACGTCAGGGTCATCGAGGGCAGCCGGTCCCGTGTCCAGGTCTTCAAGGGTTTCGTCCTGCGTCGCCAGGGCGGCGGCTCCCGTGAGACCTTCACCGTCCGCAAGGTCAGCTACAGCGTCGGCGTCGAGCGGACCTTCCCGGTGCACAGCCCGGTCATCGAGAAGATCACTCTCGTGACCCGTGGCGACGTGCGCCGCGCCAAGCTCTACTACATGCGTGACCTGCGCGGCAAGGCCGCTCGCATCCGCGAGAAGCGCGAAGCCCGCTAGGCGCGTAAGCGTCCGCCGGCCTGGCCCGTGCCCCCGCCACCGGGGAGCGGGCCAGTCGCATGTAAGGAGGTTTGACCTCCTATGGCAATACGCATGGCTATGCGGTACCCCGTCACTCGAGCACTTGGTACCGCCCATCATCTAGGCTCGTCAGCGATGACTAGCGAAGACCGGGAGTACGGCGCAGTCTCGCGTCGACCTGTCGAGGACGAGGTGGACGTGGTCGCCGAAGACACTCAGAAGAGCGCCGGGGACGGCAAGGACAAGAAGAAGGGCTCCTTCTGGAAGGAGCTGCCTGTTCTGGTCGTCGTGGCGTTGGTGCTCGCCCTCATAATCAAGACCTTCGTGATCCAGGCCTTCTACATCCCGTCGGAGTCGATGGAGAACACCCTCCTCACGAACGACCGGGTCCTGGTCAACAAGCTCGTCTACCGCGTCCGCGACATCGAGCGCGGCGACGTGGTGGTCTTCTCCGGGGTCGACTCCTGGGACCCCGAGATCGACCTTGAGGAGCCGCCCAACCCGGTCGCGGGATTCTTCCGCTGGGTCGGCACCGCCTTCGGCGTGGTCCCCGGCGAGAAGGACTACATCAAGCGGGTCATCGGCGTCGCCGGCGACACCGTGAAGTGCTGTGACGCCAAGGGCCGGGTGACGGTCAACGGGGTCCCCCTCGACGAGGAGTATCTCTACCCCGGCGACGTGCCGTCCCAGAGCTTCTTCGAGGCCAAGGTCGGTGAGGGTCGCCTGTGGGTGATGGGCGACCACCGGCTGGTCTCCCTCGACTCCCGCTCCCACCTGGGTGATCCAGGCGGCGGGACGATCCCGGTGGACAAGGTGATCGGCCGGGCCTTCGTGATCGTGTGGCCGTTCTCCAGGGCCACGACCCTTCCCATTCCCGACACCTTCGGCCAGCCGGCCCTCAAGGCCGCCGCGGCCCTGGGAGGGGCCACTCCGCTCCTCGCGGGCTTCGCGGGCGCCGTGCCGCTGGTGCTGTGGCGTCGTCGCTGGCTCTCAAGGCGGTAGCCCCATCTCATGACCGTTGAACCCGAGGCTGAGAAGAAGAAAGAGAAGAGCGGCAAGGGCGGTGGCCTGCGCGAGTCGCTGTTCCTGCTGGTGTGCGGGGTGGTGGCGGCGCTGCTGTTGCAGGCGTTCGTCTTCCAGTCGTTCTGGATCCCGTCGGAGTCGATGCAGAACACCCTTCTGGTGGGTGACCGGGTGGTCGTCAACAAGCTGCACGGCGACTCCGAGCGCGGCGACATCGTGGTTTTCAGAGGCTGGAACAACGAGGACACCATCAAGCGGGTGATCGCGGTCGGCGGCGACACCGTGAAGTGCTGTGACGCGAAGAAGCGGATCACGGTCAACGGGGTGCCGCTCGAGGAGAGCTCCTATCTCTTCTCCGGCGACTTCCCCTCGGGGGAGCCGTTCGAGAAGGTCGTTCCCAAGGGGCGGCTGTGGGTCATGGGCGATCACCGCACGGCCTCCGCCGACTCGCGCGCCCACGAGGAGAGGCTGGGAGAGGGGTCGATTCCGGAGAGCGACGTGATCGGCCGTGCCGTCGCGATCTACTGGCCGTTCTCCAGGGCCGCGATGCTTTCGAGGCCGGAGAGCTTCCTCAAGGTGAGATAGCGGTACCGAATGCCCCGGAGGGGGCGTACTCTCTGGTCATGGTCGCTCTGTCACCCGTGGTGCCATGACGGTTGCGTTTCGCCCCAGACCCAGCGTGGTCCGGCGGGATTCGGGACTGTACGGCTACGAGCGGGCTCTCAGCCGGCGCGGGCTCGGTCCCGTGGCGGGAGTCGACGAGGCGGGCCGGGGCGCCTGCGCCGGGCCGCTGGTGATCGCCGCCGTGGTGCTGGGCGGCCCGATCGACGGCCTGGACGACTCCAAGCTGCTGACGGCCTCCCGGCGCGAGTCGCTGTTCGAGCGGATCACGGTGACCGCGCGGGCGGTGAGCGTGGTGGTGATCCCGCCGGGTGAGATCGACGCCCGGGGCCTGCACAGATCCAACATCGGAGGAATGCGCAGGGCCGTGGCGCGGTTACCCTGTCACCCCGGCTACGTTCTGACCGACGGGTTCCCCGTTCCCGGCCTGCCCGCGCCGTCGCTGGGCGTGTGGAAGGGAGATCAGGTCGCGGCCTGCATCGCCGCGGCCTCGATCGTGGCCAAGGTGACGCGGGACGAGATGATGGTGGCGCTGCACGAACGCCATCCCCGGTACGGATTCGCCGTGCACAAGGGGTATGGCACCGCCGACCATCGCAGGGCTCTCAGAACCTACGGTCCGTGTCCGGATCACCGCTTCTCGTTCTCGACGGTGGCGCGGTCAGGAGCGGGCGAGGTGATGGGTGAGAATGAAGTGGGGGCCGGTGCCGTCTGATCGGGCGGGCCGGGGTGGGCGTTTAACAGGAGGACCGGTATGAGCGCAGAGGATCTCGAAAAGTACGAAACCGAGATGGAGCTGCAGCTTTACCGTGAGTACCGCGACGTTGTCGGCCTTTTCACCTATGTTGTGGAGACCGAGCGGCGCTTCTATCTCACCAACTCCGTCGACCTCGACGTGCGCACCGCCGAGAACGGTGACGTGTTCTTCGACGTGAAGATGCAGGACGCCTGGGTCTGGGACATGTACCGCCCGGCGAGGTTCGTCAAGAACGTCCGCGTGGTGACCTTCAAGGATGTGAACGTCGAGGAGCTCGCCAAGCCCGATCTGGAGATGCCCAAGGAGGGCTTCTCCTCCTGAGCGGCTTTCCCGGGCTCTTTCCCCGGTGGCTTTGCCGGCGGCTTCGAAGGCGTCCTCGAGAGGCCGGAGGGTCGGGGGGCGAAGTGGGATGGGGCTGAGCGCTTCGAGGCCTCGTGATGCGGCTGAGCGGCCGCGAGAGGTTGTCCACAGCCACGCTCCGCGCCCGGCCGGATTTCCACAGAATCGCGCTCGGCTTCTTGGCGGTGCGGTGAGCTGAGCGAAGGTCTGGAACCGGAGGTGGTTCCATGGCCGCGAAAGATGAGCTCGGCAAGCACGGTGAGCAGATCGCCGTCGATTATCTGCTGGCACACGACCTGCAGATCCTGGATCGCAACTGGCGGTGCCCGGACGGGGAGATCGACATCGTCGCCCGGGAGAGGCGCACGCTCGTCGCGGTGGAGGTGAAAACCCGTTCGGGGCGCAGTCACGGCACCGCCTTCGAAGCGGTCACCGACGCGAAGATCGCTCGTCTGCGCAGGCTCGCGGCCAGCTGGCTCGCCGAGCGTCAGGACCGGTTCGACGCGATCCGCGTCGACGTCGTCGCCCTGGAGCGGTTCGCCGGGGATTTCGCCATCCGCCACGAGCGGGGGGTGTGCTGATGTCTCCCGGCGTGTTGATGTTCCCCGGCGCATCGATGTTCCCCGGCGTGTCGGCGTCTCCCGTGCCGCCGACGGCTCCCGGCCTGTCGTGGATCGTTCGCTCTCCGCGGGGGGTGGGGTGAGTGGCCGTCGCACGCACGCGCTGCGTCGCCCTGGTCGGGGTGACCGGCCGTCTCGTCGAGGTCGAGGCCGATGTCGGCAGTGGCGTGGCGGGTCTCCACCTCATCGGCATGCTCGACACCGCGCTGAGCGAGGCCCGAGACCGGGTCCGTTCCGCCCTGGTCAACAGCCGCTACGCCTGGCCCGACGCCCGGATCACGGTCAGCCTGTTTCCGGCCAGCCTGCCCAAGCGTGGAAGCCTGTTCGACGTCGCGATCGCCATGGCCCTGCTCGCGGCGGCCGGGTTCGTGCCCGCCGCCAGGGTCGCCGAGCCGATCTTCCTGGGCGAGCTGGGCCTGGACGGCTCGGTCAGGCCGGTGCGGGGTGTGCTCCCCGCCGTGCTGGCGGCCGTCGCCGCCGGTGCCCACACCGTCGTCGTTCCCGCCCGTAACGCCGCCGAGGCCGGTCTCGTGCCGGGGGTGAGCGTGGTTCCCGCGACCACGCTGGGCGCCCTGGTGCGCTGGTTGCGGAGCGACGAGCCGGCGGGAGGTCTTCCGCCGGGTTACGGAGGGGCCGGTTCCGGAGGGTGCGGGGGAGCCGGGGCGGGAGAGCTTGGTGCCGATACCGGTGATCGCGGACCGGGGGTCGCGTTCCCGTTCCCGCCGGGATCTCCCGGCGAGGCCGGCCCCGGAGACGCTCACGAGGCCGGGGAGGGCCCGGACGACGCTCCCGACCTGGGAGACGTCGCGGGGCAGCCGCTCGCCCGTCGCGCGCTGGAGATCTGCGCCGCCGGAGGCCACAACCTCTGGATGCTCGGTCCCCCCGGCACCGGCAAGACCATGCTCGCCGAGCGGCTGCCGACCCTGCTTCCCGCTCTGGAGCGGGACCAGGCCCTGGAGGTGACCGCCATCCACTCGGTCGCCGGTGTGCTGCCCAGGGACCGCCCCCTGCTGGTCCGCCCGCCGTTCGTGGCGCCCCACCACACCGCGACCGTCGCGTCCGTCATCGGCGGGGGCAGCGGGATGATCCGTCCGGGGGCGGTCTCACTGGCCCACCGGGGAGTGCTCTTCCTGGACGAGGCGCCCGAGTTCTCGACGACCGTTCTCGACGCGCTCAGGCAGCCGCTCGAGTCGGGGCGGGTGACGGTCTCCAGGGCGTTGGCGTCGGTGACCTTTCCCGCCAGGTTCATGCTGGTGCTGGCGGCCAACAGATGCCCGTGCGCGCGGCCCTCCACCCCGGAGGATCCGTGCGCGTGCGCTCCCGCGGCCCGCCGCCGCTATCTCGCGAGGCTCTCCGGCCCGCTGCTCGACCGGGTGGACGTCAAGGTCGGCCTGTTCCGTTCGACCAGGCGCGAGCTCCTCGCCGACCGCCGGTTCATCGAGTCGAGCGGGGTGGTGGCCGAGCGGGTGCGGCTCGCGCGTGAGCGGGCCACCAGAAGGTTCGCGAACACGCCGTGGCGGTGCAACGCGGAGGTGCCCGCCCGAGCCCTCCACACCGAATACCGGCCGCCGCCCACGGCGATGTCGCCGCTGCTCGGGCATCTCGACAGCGGCCGGTTGAGCGCCCGGGGCCTCGACCGGATCATCAAGCTGGCCTGGACTCTGGCCGACCTCGCGGGCAAGGAGCGGCCGGAGCTCCACGAGACCAACTCCGCGCTGGGGCTCTGGCTGGGGGAGGAACGATGAGCGACAGGCTCGCACGGCTCACCCTGATGCGCCTGGCCGAGCCGGGCGACACCGTGATGGGCGCTCTCGTCGCCCTGCGCGGCCCCGAGGCAGCCGTCGCCCTGGTCCGGAGGGGTTCCGCGGACGCGGATCTCACCCGATGGTTCGCCGAAACGCACGGCCGCCCGGCCGGAAATCCCGGCCGATCGGTGGGCGGCCCCGGCCCGTCGGCCGGAGGATCCGGCCCGCACGAGGCGGGCTCGGGCCCGCACGACGGAGGTCCCGGTCCAGCCGGCGAAGATCCCGGTCGGTGTGGCGGGAGTCAGGAGCCGCCGGGCGGGAGGCCTGGCTCAGCCGGTGAACTGTTTCCTCCGCGTGGCGGGGGCGAGGGCCCCCATGACGGGAGCCCGGAGCCGGGAGACGGAACATCCGGTCCATCCGGGGAACGCACCCTCCGGCACGACGCCTCGGGGGCGGTGCGGCGCGGGAGACCGAGCGTGCCCGGCGGCCCTTCCGGCGGCGGCCGGTCCGGGGCGGACAACGGCTCGGAGGCCGCGCGGGATGGGCGGCTCGCGGCCAGGCTGGACCGGATGGTCGCCTCCTGGGCGGCCCGGTTGAAGACGGCCGACCCCGCGCGTGACCTGGCCGAAGGCGAGCGGATAGGGGCGAGGCTGGTGGTTCCCGGCGATCCGGAATGGCCGACCCAGCTGGACGACCTGGGAGACTCCAGGCCCCATGCTCTCTGGCTCCACGGCGACGCCGACCTGCGGTTCTCCTGTCTCAGATCCGTGGCGGTCGTCGGTTCCCGAGCCGCCACGCCCTACGGCACCCACGTGGCGGCGGAGCTCGGGGCGGGGCTGAGCGAGAGGGGGTGGGGTGTCGTCTCCGGTGGCGCCTACGGCATTGACGGGGCCGCCCACCGGGGCGCCCTCGCCTGCGAGGGACCGACCGTCGCCGTGCTGGCCTGTGGCGCCGATGTCGCCTATCCCAGCGCGCACCAGCAGTTGTTCGCCGCCATCCGGGAGCGGGGGGTGCTGGTCAGCGAGTGCCCCATGGGCGCGCACCCGACCAGGCCGAGGTTCCTCATCAGAAACCGCGTCATCGCGGCCCTGTCCAGGGGCACCGTGGTCGTCGAGGCGGCCGTGCGGAGCGGAGCGCTCAACACCGCCGGGCACGCGATCGCGCTCAACCGCCACCTGGCCGCGATGCCGGGCCCGGTGACCTCGGAGTTCTCGGCGGGATGCCATCGGCTGATCCGCCAGGGCAGGGCCATCTGCGTCACCGGTCCCGAGGAGGTGATCGAGCTCGCCGGGACGATGGGCACCGACCTGGCCCCCGAGCCGCGCGGTCCGGTGCTTCCTCGTGACCGGCTCGACCCGGAGACCCGGAAGGTCGTCGAGGCCATGCCCACCCGGATCGGCGTGGGCCCCGCGACGATAGCCGTCGCCGCGGGGGTCGACCTGGAGACCGTGCTCGCCTGCCTCGGCGGCCTGGCGGCCGCGGGCTACGTCGAACGCGTCTCCCGGGGCTGGCGCCTCCGTCCCGACCGCCCTCCCGGCGGGTAGCCCGTTCCCAGTCCGTTCCCAGGCCGCGAGGGGCGGTCGTCGGTCGAGCCCAAGGATCGGTCGAGCCCAAGGAGCCGAGGCGGCCCAAGGCAAGGAGCCGAAGCAGCCCAAGACAAGGAGCCGAGACAGCGCAGGGCGAGGAGTCGAGGCGGCTCAAGCCGAGAATTCGTGACGGGGCTTCGGAGCAGCCTACGAAGGGGGCCGCGAGGCCGGAGCGGGCCACAGGGGAAGGAGGCGGACCTGGCCATGACCGAGGAGGAGCAGAGGGTCGAGGTAGGCACGGTCGCGGAGCAGGCCCCAGTGCAGGCAGGCGGCGGGACAGTGCCCAGGAACGTCCTGAAGGGTGCCGATCACCTCGCCGGTGGCCACCGCCTGCCCGCGCCGCACCGAGGGCTGGACGGGAAGGTAGGTCGTCCGCAGGCCACCGGGGTGGAGCACGGTCACCACGCCCCGGTCCGCGAGCGGCCCGGCATAGCCGACCGTTCCCGCTCCCGCGGCCCGCACCTCGGCTCCGGGAGACGCGGAGAGGTCGGTGCCCCGGTGACCGGCCAGCCACGGCTGTGCCGGTGGTGCGAAGCCCCTGAGCACCCGCGGCCGTCCGGCGAGCGGCCATTCCCAGCGCGGCTGTTCTCCGTGGGGCCGTTCCCCGTGGGGCCGTTCCCCGTGAAAGGAGGGGGCGGGTGCCCCGGCCGGACGCGCCGTTCTCGCCGGGCCGCGCGCACCCGGGCGGGCGGACGCGAGGGTGGTCGTGAGAGTCGTCACGCCGTACGCGCGGCCGGTCATGCCGGTGGGGTGGGCGAGGGCGGTCGCGTGACGGGTGCCCGCTGCCGCCGGTGTGGCCAGGATCAGTGAGCACAGCAGGGCTCGCAGCCCCACGGTGTGGACGGACTTCATGCCCGTGAGCATGAAGTCCCGTGATGGACCGGGTGCGGGCCGAATGGGATTCTGTGGACAGGCGGTCGAGGATGTGGCTGAGCATGGGGACGAAGAGGATCGCAGGACATCATGTGAGCGATGAGAGTCCTGGCGTGTCGCGCGAGATGAGATGGTCCAGAAGTATCGGCTGAGCGGGGAGAGCCGGGGAACGTCGGGTGAGTGGCGAGAACCCGGAACGTCGTATGAGCGGGGAGAGCCGGGGAACGTCGGGTGAGTGGCGAGAACCCGGAACGTCGTATGAGCGGGGAGAGCCGGGGAACGTCGGGTGAGTGGCGAGAACCCGGAACGTCGTATGAGCGGGGAGAGCCGGGGAACGTCGGGTGAGTGGCGAGAACCCGGAACGTCGTATGAGCGGGGAGAGCCGGGGAACGCCGGGTGAGTGGCGAGAGCCCGGAACGTCGTATGAGCGGGGAGAGCCCGGAACGTCGTGTACGAGTGAGGATCGCGTGGTCGAAGAGCGTATCCGCGAGCTGGTCGCCGAGGTGGGCGTCGAGCTGCCGCCGGTCAGGGTGAGCGGGGACGATCCGGTGCTGCCCTCCGTCTTCCGGGTGGGTACCGCGGCCGCCGTCGCCGTCGGGGCCGCCACCGCGGCGGCCGCGGCGCTCAAAGGAGGCGGGAGCCAGGCCGCGGTGGACGTGCGGGAGGCGGCGATCGCCTTCCTGGACGAGCGTCACTTCAGGATCGACGGAGTCGCCGTGGATCTGTGGGCTCCCCTCTCCGGCGACTACCGCACCGCCGACGGCTGGGTCCGGCTGCACTGCAATTTCGACCACCACCGTGACGCGGTCCTCAGGGCGCTGGGACTGCCCGCCGATACGGGCAGGGACGCCGTCGAACGCGCCTGCGCGGGGCGTACCGCCGTCGAGGTCGAGGAGGCGGTGACGGCCGCGGGAGGATGCGCGGCGGCCATGCGCGACCGCGCAGGATGGCGTGAGCACCCGCAGTCGCGGGCGGTCGCCGCGTCGCCGCTCGTTCACCTGACCCGGATCGGCGATTCCGGTGGTCCGAGGCCCGGTGCCCCGAGAGGCGGGGGAGGGCGGGCACTCGACGGGGTGCGTGTGCTCGATCTGACGAGGGTGATCGCCGGGCCGGTGGCGACCCGCACGCTGGCCGCCCACGGGGCCCAGGTGCTCAGGGTGGGTGCCCGGCACCTTCCCGAGGTTCCGGGGCCGGTGATCGGCACCGCGTTCGGCAAGCGGTCCTGCCATCTCGATCTGAGGACTCCGGCCGGGAGCGCCGCGCTGCGCGACCTGGTGGCGGAGGCCGATGTGCTCGTGCAGTCCTACCGGCCGGGAGCCCTCGAAGCGCTGGGGTTCGGTCCCCGGAGGCTGGCCGGGATCAGGCCGGGAATCGTGTGCGTCGATGTCTCGGCGTACGGCGGGCGGGGGCCGTGGGCGGGCAGGCGCGGGTTCGACAGCCTGGTGCAGATGGTGTCCGGTATCGCCCACGAGGGCGGCGACGGATCGCGGCCGCACCCGCTGCCCGCCCAGGTTCTCGACCACGCCACCGGCCACCTGGCCGCCTTCGGCGCGATGGCCGCCCTGCTCCGCCGATCCACCGAGGGGGGATCCTGGAGAGTGGAGCTCTCCCTGGCCGGGACCGCGCGGTGGCTGGACCGTCTCGGCCGGGTCGGCGGAGCGGCCACGCCGGAGCCCGACGTCACCGGCATGATCGAGGAGATGGACAGCGCCTTCGGCCGCCTGACCTACCTCAGGCCGCCCGGCACCGTCGACGGCGAGTCACCGTACTGGTCGAGCCCGCCCCCGCAGAGGGGCGAGCACCCGCCCGCCTGGTGGTGAGACCTTTCCACGACCGCTCCCGAAGGGCCTCTCCCGAATTCTGAACGCCCTCTCCCGACGCCCTTTCCCGACGGTCTCTCGCGAACGCCATCTCCCGAACGTCCTCTTGCGAAGGACCGCTCCCGAACGCCATCTCGCGAGAGGCCACCGCGGACAGCCTCGCCACGGACGTACCCGCGGCGCGGGCCCACCCGGGACCGGCGTGTCCGTGCGGGCAGGAGCGGCTCGCCGCGGGGTCATCGGGTTCGGGCTGGATCGTCGGGGGCGGGGGAGTGACGCAGGGGGGAGAGCCAGATCCACGCGATCGTGGTGAGGACTCCGGCCGCGGAGATCCAGAACACCGGGCGCAACCCGAGCAGCTCGCCGGCCAGGCCGCCCGCAAGGCCGCCGAGGGTGAGGACACCCTGGATCATGAACGACTGCGTGGCGTTGACCCGGCCGCGCAGCTCGGCGGGGGTCTCGCGCAGGGTGATGGCGCCCATGCAGACGGAGAAGGCCACGACGGCCGTGCCGGAGGTCACCGCGCTGGCGGACAGGAACAGGAAGCTGCGCCACACCGGTCCCGAGGCGAGCGCGGCGACCACGAAGTCGACGGGGAAGAGCAGCACGGAGCAGGCCAGTATCCGGTTCTCGCCGAACCGCCGGGTAAGGCGCGGGACGAGGGCCGCACCGAGCAGGCCGCCGACGCCGAAGAAGGCGGTGATCGCGCCGACCAGCCCCGCGGGCAGGCCGACCACGGTGAGCGCATAGATCACGTACAGCGCCATGTACACGCTGCCGAAGAAATTGATCGTGACCCCGGCGGCGCAGAGCGCGCGGAGCACCGGGTGCCGGGCCACCGTGCCCAGACCTTCGCGGATCTCGGTCCACATGCCGCGCGGAGGAGCGGGCGTGTGGTTCTCCGGCGCCTTGATCGATCTGATCAGGAACGCCGAGGCCAGGAACGACACCGCGTCGACCAGGATCGCGAACGGTGCCGTGAACAGGTGGACGAGCAGCCCGGCCAGGCCCGGTCCCGCGACGGTCGCCACGGCGAAGGCCGACTGGAAGCCCGCGAGCGCCTCGGTCCGCCGGCTCTCGTGGATCACCGTGACCAGGTGCGGGAAGTTGACCGCCCGGAAGATCACCGAGCAGGTGCCGACGACGAACGCCACCGCGATCAGCCACGGCACGCTGAGCAGCCCGGTGATCCAGGCCGCCGGGATCGTGGCCATGGCGACGGCCGAGACCGTGTCGCAGGCGACCATGACCGGCCGGTGCCGCCTCAGCCGGTCGGCGAGGGCACCCGCCTGGAGCCCGATCAGCAGGTAGGGCAGCGAGGTCGCGGCGGTGAGCACGCCCATCTGGGCCGGGGAGGCGCCGAGCAGGACGGCGGCGGTCAGCGGCACCGCCAGCCGGGAGACCTCGGTGCCGGTCTCGGTGACGGCGCGGGCGGAGAGCAGGAACCGGTAGTCGCGCTGCTTCCTGAGGGGCACCGGCCTGGTCGCGGAGGGCTCGGGAGCCGCGGGAGGTACGGAGGTCGCGGATGTCATGGGCGTCCGTCTCCTTCCGGCTTCCGGAAATTCTGAAGGGAATGCTTCATAACTGTGAAGATAACCCTTCATAGTTATGAAGGCAATGCTTCACATGTGGAGTGGGTACGGTCTGCACATGACCGAGGCACCGAGGCGGAAGTCCCTCACCGATCCCACGGCGATGCGCGCGCTGGCGCACCCCGCGCGGCTCGCGATCCTGAACCGGCTCCAGGCCGAGGGGCCCTGCACCGCGACCGAGGTCGCCGAGGTAGTCGGGGTCACGCCCAGCGCGGCCAGCTACCACCTGCGCATGCTCGCCAAGTACGGCTTCGTCGAGGACGCGCCCGCGCGCGACGACGGCCGCGGTGACGGCAGGGAGCGCCTGTGGCGCCCCAGTGCCGGCGGGTTCAGCGTCAGCCCCGAGCCCGACGACGGCCCGGACGTGCGCAGCGCCAAGGAATTCCTGATCAAGGCGTTCCGGGAGCAGGCGGCCGACGAGGCGAGCAGAGCGCTGGAGGGCCTTGAGCGGGAGTCACGCGAGTGGCGCGAGGCCGCGATGTTCAACCGCGCCATCCTGCTGGTCGACGCCGACGAGCTGAAGATGCTGAACGAGCGGATCGACGAGCTGCTCGCCCCCTACAAGACCACCGTGAGGGGCCGGGAGGACGCCCCGCCCGGGGCCCGGGTCTCCGAGGCGCAGGTCAGCCTCTTCCCCCGCGCCCGGCGCCGGCCGCACGGTCTTCCACGCGACGGGTAAGGGCCACCTGACACCCGAAGGTCGGGAAGAGGCGCGGTTGCGGGTACACTTTTGGAGGCCTGTGAGTCATGGGCCGACTTCGCATGCCCCGTCAAGAACCGGGGTCCCTCGGTCCGGGCGAGAGCCCGGCTGGATCCTGTTCGGGGCATCAGGGCGACAGCCGCAGGCTGTCGCGTCCAACCGAGAACAGCGCCCAGAGATGGGCGCCCCGATCTGGAGGACAATCAATGTCCACCCCCGTCGTCACCATGCGACAGCTGCTGGAAAGCGGCGTGCACTTCGGCCACCAGACCCGTCGCTGGAACCCGAAGATGAAGCGCTTCATCTTCACCGAGCGCAACGGCATCTACATCATCGACCTTCAGAAGTCGCTGGCCTTCATCGACAGGGCCTACGACTTCGTCAAGGAGACCGTCGCGCACGGCGGCACGATCATGTTCATCGGCACGAAGAAGCAGGCCCAGGAGGCCATCGCCGAGCAGGCCGCCCGCGTCGGCATGCCGTACGTCAACCAGCGCTGGCTGGGTGGCATGCTCACCAACTTCTCCACCGTGCACAAGAGGCTCCAGCGCCTGAAGGAGCTGGAGGAGCTCGACTTCGACAACGTGGCCGCCTCGGGGCTCACGAAGAAGGAGCTCCTCATGCGCCGCCGCGAGAAGGAGAAGCTCGAGCGCACCCTCGGCGGCATCCGCGACATGTCCCGGATCCCCAGCGCCGTGTGGGTCGTCGACACCAAGAAGGAGCACATCGGGATCAGCGAGGCCCGCAAGCTTCACATCCCGGTGGTGGCCATCCTCGACACCAACTGCGACCCCGACGAGGTCGACTACCCGATCCCGGGTAACGACGACGCCATCCGCGCCGTCGGCCTGCTGACCCGCGTCGTCGCCGACGCCGTCGCCGCCGGTCTCATGGCCCGCGCCGGCGCCAACCGCGGCGACGACAAGCCGGCCGTCGCCGGTGGCGCCGAGCCGCTGGCCGAGTGGGAGCAGGAGCTGCTCGCGGGCAGCGCCGACAGCGCCCCGGCCGCCGAGGCCGAGACCGCCGAGGCCGCGGAGGCCCCCGCCGAGGTCGCGGAGACCGAGACCGCCGAGGCGACGGACGCTCCCGCCGCCGAGGACGAGTCCGCCGAGAAGACCGAGAAGCAGGCCTAGGTCACCTTCGTACGGCCCCGGCCGTACGACCCGCAAGACCCTTCCGGGTGGGTGCCGCTCAGTCGGGGGCACCCACCCGATCCACGACGATTCCCACGAGGAAAAGACAATGGCTTCCGTGAACATGGCCGACGTCAAGCGGCTTCGTGAGCTGACCGCCGCCGGCATGATGGACTGCAAGAAGGCTCTCGAGTCCTCCGAGGGCGACTTCGACCGCGCGGTCGAGATCCTCCGCCTCAAGGGCGCCAAGGACGTCGGCAAGCGTGAGGCCCGCACCGCCTCCAACGGCCTGGTCGCCCTGAAGCAGGAGGGCGACTCCGCCGCCGCGCTGCTGGAGCTCAACTGCGAGACCGACTTCGTCGCCAAGGGCGAGCGTTTCCAGGAGCTCGCCGGCCAGGTGGTCGACCACATCCTGGCCACCAAGCCGTCCGACGTGCCCTCGCTGCTCGACTCCGAGCTCGCCGGCAAGAGCGTCAAGACGCACCTCGACGAGGCCAACGCCGCGCTCGGCGAGAAGATCGAGATCCGCAGGTTCGCCGTGCTCGAGGGCGGTTTCATCGGCTCCTACATGCACAAGACCGACCCCCAGCTTCCCCCGGCGGTCGGCGTGCTCGTGCAGCTCGACTCCCCGAACGCCGACGTCGCCAAGGACATCGCGCAGCACGCCGCCGCGATGGCCCCGAAGTACCTCAGCCCCGCCGAGGTCCCGGCCGACGTCGTCGAGAAGGAGCGCGCGCTCTTCGAGGAGATGACCCGCGAGGAGGGCAAGCCCGAGGCCGCCATCGGCAAGATCGTTGATGGCCGGATCAACGGCTGGTACAAGGACTTCACCCTCCTTGAGCAGTCCTTCGTCAAGGACAGCAAGAAGTCGGTCGCGAAGTTCGCGGACGAGAATGGTGTCAAGGTCCAGGCCTTCGTCCGCTTCAAGGTCGGCCAGGCCTAATCCCTGACATCCGCTCTTCAAGCAGAGCACCAAACGAGGAGGCCGCCGCCGTGCAGGAGAACCCAGGATCCGCTACGCCGGCGGTTTCTTCGTACTCGGACCCGCTTCGCTGGAAGCGGGTGATGTTGAAGCTGTCCGGCGAGGCGTTCGCCGGCGGCGAGCCGCTGGGCATCGACCCGGGCGTCGTGGGCCACCTCGCCGACTCGATCGCCGAGGCCGTCCGCGGTGGTGTCCAGGTCTCGGTCGTCGTGGGCGGCGGCAACATGTTCCGGGGTGCCGCCCTGTCCGAGCGCGGCATGGACCGCGCGAGGGCCGACTACATGGGCATGCTCGGCACGGTCATCAACTGCCTCGCCCTCCAGGACTTCCTGGAGAAGCGGGGCATCGACACCCGGGTCCAGACGGCGATCACCATGCAGCAGGTCGCCGAGCCGTTCCTGCCCCGCCGTGCCATCCGCCACCTGGAGAAGGGGCGCGTGGTCATCTTCGGGGCGGGGCTCGGCTCGCCGTTCTTCTCCACCGACACCTGCGCCGCGCAGCGAGCGCTGGAGATCGGCGCCGAGGCGCTGCTCAAGGGCACCCAGGTGGACGGCGTCTACGACGCCGACCCCCGCAAGAACCCCGACGCCGTCCGGTTCGACCATCTCGAATATGGTGAGGTGCTGACCCGCGGCCTCGGGGTCATGGACGCCACCGCCATCAGCCTGTGCATGGACAACAGCCTGCCCATCGTGGTCTTCGACCTCATGGGCGAGGGCAACATCCTGCGGGCGGTGCGCGGTGAGAAGATCGGCACGCTGGTGAGTCCGGCACGGTGACGGAACCGGCATGGTGACGGGCCGGCACGGCGACAGGGCCGGTACGGCAACGGGAGCGAGCCCGACACGGCGAGTGGAGTGGTACGCGAGGTAGGAGCGTCCCGCGAAGCGCGTGAGGGGCGCGTGACCGAGAAGACAGGGAGCGAGCCCGACGTGGCGAGTGGAGTGGTACGCGAGGTAGGAGCGTCCCGCGAAGCGAGCGAGGAGTGGTGAGCGACCAGAGGACAAGGTACGAACCTGACGTAGCGAGCTGAGCGGTACGCGACCGTGGCGGTCCAGGGTGGGCCTCCGGCGTGATGGCGTCCCGCGAAGTGCGTGAGGATGGGGAGTGACCGAGAAGACAGGGAGCCGCTGTGATCGACGAAACCCTCCTCGAAGCCGAGGAAAAGATGGACAAGGCCGTGTCGGTGGCGAAGGACGACTTCGCGGGCATCCGCACAGGTCGTGTCACCCCGTCGATGTTCAACAAGATCAGCGCTGAGTACTACGGGACACCCACCCCCATTCAGCAACTCGCCTCGTTCCACGTGCCCGAGGCGCGCATGGTCATCATCCAGCCTTTCGACAAGAGCTCGATGGCCGCGATCGAGAAGGCGATCCGCAACTCGGATCTCGGGGTGAACCCCGGTAACGACGGATCGGTGATCCGGGTGGCCTTCCCCGAGCTGTCGGAGGAGCGCCGCAAGGAGTACATCAAGGTCGCCCGGAACAAGGCGGAGCACTCCAAGGTCTCCATTCGCAACATCCGTCGCAATGCCAAGGAGACCTTGGACAAGCTGATCAAGGATGGCGAGGCCGGTGAGGACGAGGTGCGCCGGGCGGAGAAGGAGCTCGACGACCTCACCCAGAAGCATGTCGCCAAGATTGACGAGCTGCTCAAGCACAAGGAAGCCGAGCTGCTCGAAGTCTGAACCATGATCCTTGTCCCGTGCGGGCCGTTGTCCGTACGGGGCAAGGATTTTGTGCAGGTATGAAAGTAGGACCCCCTGTGGAACCCGTGGCGGGCAGTAGCCGTACCGGCCGGAACCTCCCCGTCGCAGTGGCGGTGGGGCTCGCCCTGGCGGCGGTCATCATCGCCTCCCTCTATTTCGTGAAGGTGCTCTTCCTCGCCGTGGTGATCGCGGCGGTGGGCATCGGCGTGACGGAGCTGGTCCGGTCGTTCGAGGCCAGAGGCATCAACGTCCCGCTCGTCCCGGTCCTGGCGGGCATGACCGCCATGCTGGTCGGCGCCTACTGGGGCGGTGAGGTGACCGGCTCGGCCTGGGGCGGGACCGCCTGGCTGGTCGGCGTCTTCGCGATGACCGTGCTGGTGCTGATGATCTGGCGGATGTTCCAGGGCACCGAGAACTACGTCCGCGACATCACCGCGACCATCCTGGTCGTCGTCTACCCCTCCCTGCTCGCCGGGTTCGTGGCGCTGCTGCTCGCCGACCCCGACCAGGGCCCGGACCGGGTGGTCGTCTTCATCGCCACCACCGCCGCGAGCGACATCGGCGGGTATTTCGCCGGGATCTCCCTCGGCAGGCACAAGATGTCCCCGGTGATCAGCCCGAAGAAGACCTGGGAGGGCTTCGCCGGGTCGGCGCTGGCCTGCATGGCGGTGGGCGGCTGGCTGGTGGCGTGGCTGCTGGAGGACGACATCTGGAAGGGCGTCCTCATCGGCGCGGTCGTGGTGGTCTTCGCCACGCTCGGCGACCTGGTCGAGTCGGTGATCAAACGCGATCTCGGCGTCAAGGACATGGGCAGCGTGCTTCCCGGTCACGGGGGCATGATGGACCGCCTCGACTCCATGGTGGCCGCGCTGATCCCGGTCTGGGTGCTGCTCACCCTGCTGGTCTGAGCCCGTTGGTCTGAGCCCGTTGGTCCGAGCCCGCTGGTCCGAGCCCGCTGGTCTGAGCCGTGCCGGCCGGAGTCGCAGCGCCTCCCGCGCCTCCTGCCCGCGCGTGACATCCCGCGCCCCGGTACGGCTCCCGCGCGCTCCCGGTCATCCCGCTCTGGTGAGCCGGGTCGCGGACAGGCGCGGGAGCACCGCCCGGTAGCCCTCGGCCGAGACCAGGCTCAGCTCGTCCGGAGTGATCGGGACGAGCCAGAGCCACTGCACGGAGTCGCCGCCGAAGGAGAAACCCGACAGGTCCGGCAGCCCCGGCAGTCCGGTCAGCATCATGACGCCGCCGTAGGCGGAGCCGAGCGGGAAGGTCTCCGGCCGGTGGTACCACCTGGCGGTGTGGCCGTGGCCCAGCCAGGTGACCGAGTGCCACGGATACTGCCCCAGCCACAGGAACAGCCGGGCCGCGTCGCGGGCGTCGCCGGGGGAGGCGACGGCGAGCTCCACCCGGGCGTACGCGTCCGGCCGGTCGATGTACTGCTCGACGGTGGGCATCCGCTGGCAGCTCATCCCGACCGTGGACAGGATCGTGTGCTCCCTGCCCCGCTCCGGGGGGCGTTCGGTGATGCCCACCGCGGGCATCCGCTCGCCCCCCGCGTCCCAGAACCTGCCCGCGGTACCGACCTTGCGGTCCAGGTGGCCCATCACGAACTGCTGGAACGAGGCCCAGGAGCCGTCTTTCGCGCGCCACTCCCAGTAGGCGCGGGCCTTGGCGATCCGGGAGGCCAGACCTTCGTGGGCCTCCTCCAGCGACCAGGCGAACGGGGACTCGCCCAGCGCGTCGCGGGAGTAGCCGGGCATTCCCCTGCCCATGTCCGCCCATCCAGGAATGACCGCGAGCAGCTCGTCGTTCTCGTACAGGGCGACGCCGTCGCCCTCCTCGAACCACAGCGATCGCAGCGCGCCCAGGGGCCCCCTGCCGTCGGGGTGGCGGGTGTTCGCCCTCGGGGCCATCGGCGGCAGTTCGGAGTTCAGGCGGTCCGGGTCGATCGCGTCCGGGGCCGGGCGGTGATTGGCCAGCCAGACGGCTCCGTGCACCGTTCCCCCCGGTCCGCACAGGTAAGCTACCGAGGAAGTCTCGTCGCGTTCGACCACCAGGGTGCGGCTCCCGTAGGGGTTGACGTCGGTGAGCACGACCTCGACGCCGTCCCCCCGCTGTTCCGCGGGGCCCGTGGGGCGGTTCGTCGCCATACCTCCGGACTCTAGATCACTGTCGGGCACCGCTTCGAGCATTCGCGTAACCGTTGAGAGAAGGCGTTGGACTTGTCGACCGTCAGCCCGTCCGGGACCCCCGTACCCGGCCAGCTCACCTTCGTGGCGCCGCGCCGGGCCAAGCCCGCCCGCCACCTGGCCGACCTGACCATGGCCGAGCGCCGGGCGGCCGTCGCCGAACTGGGCGAGAAGCCGTTCCGCGCCGACCAGCTCTCCCGGCACTACTTCGAGAAGTTCAACGGCGATCCCGAGCTGATGACGGACCTGCCGGCCGCGGCCAGGGAGAAGTTCGCCACCGCGCTGTTCCCCAGCCTGCTGACCTCGGTCAGGGAGATGACCACCGACGCGGGCACCACCCGCAAGACGCTGTGGCGGCTCTTCGACGGCGCGCTGGTCGAGTCGGTCCTCATGCGCTACAGCGACCGTACGACCATGTGCGTGTCGTCACAGGCCGGATGCGGTATGAACTGCCCGTTCTGCGCCACCGGCCAGGCGGGACTGACCCGCAACATGACCACCGCCGAGATCGTCGAGCAGGTCGTCGCCGGGGCCCGCGCGCTCGCGGCCGGTGACGTCCCGGGTGGTCCCGGGCGGGTCAGCAACGTGGTCTTCATGGGCATGGGCGAGCCGCTGGCCAACTACAAGGCCGTGATCGGCGCCGTCCGCCGCATGGTCGAGCCCGCTCCCGACGGCCTGGGCATCTCCGCCCGCGGTGTCACCGTCTCCACGGTGGGCCTGGTCCCGGCGATCGGCAAGCTCGCGGCCGAGGGCCTGCCGGTGACGCTGGCCCTCTCGCTGCACGCGCCCGACGACGAGCTCCGCGACACGCTGGTGCCGATCAACACCCGCTGGAAGGTCGCCGAGGTCCTCGACGCCGCCTGGGACTACGCGGCCAGGACCAAGCGCCGGGTCTCCATCGAGTACGCGCTGATCAAGGACATCAACGACCAGGAGTGGCGCGCCGACCTGCTCGGCAAGCTGATCAAGAACAAGCTGGTGCACGTCAACCTGATCCCGCTCAACCCGACCCCGGGTTCGAAGTGGACCGCGTCCCGCCCGGAGGACGAGCGCGCCTTCGTCCGCCGCCTGGAGTATCACGGCGTGCCGGTGACGGTCCGCGACACCCGCGGCCGCGAGATCGACGGCGCCTGCGGCCAGCTCGCCGCCGCCGAGTAGCCCTTACCGTACGGCTGCGCCCCCCGAGGCGCCGACCGCCGCCCCGGCCTACTCGCCCGGGGCGGCGCTCCCCGGCCGTTCCGGGCTCTCACCGCATCGCCGACCGGCCCGGTGCGGCCCGCCCGGATTCCCACGCCGTCGCCTCGGCGTTCCCCGGCACGGTCATGCCCACATCGACCGGCACCCCGCGAAGCAGCGGCCGTTCCGCCGCGTTGTCTGCGATCGTGCCGGCGGCGACCTGACGACCGATCCACCAGAAAAGCAGCGGCCATCCTGCCGGCAACCCAGCGGCCATCCTGTCGGCCACCATTGCTCCCGCGACGCATATTCCATGGTCAGGGGCTTGTTGCTCCCTCTCGGCAGGGGCACTTTCAGGCACGTCGAAAGGCAGTGGAGAGAGGTCCAAAACGGACTGCATGCCATGTCGGTGACCGCTGCCTGGGAGGCTGCCACAGGGGTGACCGCTCGAGTTCCCGATCCCTTCGAGTGGCTGTCGCAATGCCGGCTGTCTCTTCCAGGATTTCCGCTGTCGCGCCTGGCGCGAGTCACAGCATCGGGATCAACGGCACGCGTCGCCAGGACTGGTTCTCCAGCCGTGTCTCTTCTTCCAGGTTGCGGGCCAGTTCTCCCACGGTCGCTCCACAGCGGACGTTGCACAGGCCGTGCTCAAGCCCGTACGCCGGCAGATTGGTACGCCGTACGGCGTACCAGCCGTCTCCGGTTTCGGTGATGATCCAGGTGCGCCCGTAGCGAGTCATCGGCTCGCTGCTTTCCGGATGAGTTTCGCAGCTTCCTCGCTCAAGGCGCGGACCACGAACCCCATCGGATCGGATACCCATTTAGAGGAAATGCTGCCATTCTCTCCTGTTTCTACCTTCGAATATGTGGTGATCCGCTAGCGTCGCCCGTTACGACAGAAGATCGACTAGAGACTGGAGCATTGTGCGAAGAAGAATCTCTTGGTTCGCCGTCCTCCTGGCGATGGTGACGGTTTTACCGGTCGCGGTGGCCAACGCGGACACCGAGGTAGCAAGGGCGCAAACCATCGCCTGGGCGCCTTGTGAGGAGGAGCCTGCCGCGGAGTGCGGCACGTTGAGCGTGCCCATCGACTGGTCGAAGCCGGGCGGGGCGAAGGTCGACATCGCCGTCGCGCGGCGGAAGGCCACGGATCCGGCCGCGCGGGTCGGTTCGCTGGTGATCAATCCCGGTGGTCCGGGCGGGTCGGGCGTGGAGGCCGTGTACGGCGCCCCCGGGTCCTACACCGAGGAACTGCAGCGACGGTTCGACATCGTCGGGTTCGACCCTCGGGGCGTGGGGCGCAGCAACCCGGTGATCTGCTCGGCGTCGGTGTACAACCGGATGCCGCACACCGTCATGAGAAGCCAGGCCGACTTCGACGCCTGGAACGCGTTCACCAAGAAGCTGCACGCCGACTGCCGCGCTCGTACCGGTCCGCTGTACGACCACGTCGATTCCGTCGACGTCGCCCGTGACCTGGACGCGCTGCGCGCCGCCCTGGGCGAGGAGAAGCTCACCTACTACGGGATCTCGTACGGCACGCTGATCGGCCAGATGTACGCCGAGCTGTTCCCCGGCCGCGTCCGGGCCCTCGGGCTCGACAGCAACATGGACCACAGCCTCGGCGTCGCGGGCTTCCTGGCCACCGAGGCGCTCGCCATCGAGGACGCGTTCGACCAGTTCGTCGGCTGGTGCGAGCAGGACACCAGCTGCGTCCTGCATGGGCGTGACATCCGTGCGATCTGGAAGGACCTGCGGGAGAAGGCGCGGCGCGGTGAGCTGAAGTACCCGAGCACGGGCCAGACGATGACCGAGTTGCAGGTCATCTACAACGCCGCACTGGGCACCGAGGGGCCGGCCTGGAACATACTGAGCGAGGTGATCAACTGGTTGGACGGCGGGCCGCAGCCCGAGTGGGTGCCCCCGCTGCCCGGCCGGCAGCCCGTGGAGGGTGACGTCGCGTATCTGCCGACCGCGGTCCTCTGCCAGGACTACAACCTCAAGGTGCGCAACTACTCGGAGTACGCCGCGCTCATGCGTGTCTCCAACCGGCTCGCACCCGACACGGGGTACCACCCGTACCCGATCGACGATCTGCCGATCTGCATGAACTACCCGACCACCAACGCGCCGCACGCACTGCGATACACGGGCGACGCCCCGCTGCTGCTCGGGAATTCCCTGCACGATCCGGCCACCCCGTGGATATGGTCCGCCAACGCGGCCCGTCAGCTCGGGTCCAAGGCGGTGTTGCTCACATACGAGGGCTGGGGACACCGCATCTACGGCAAGGACAAGTGCCAGACGGACATCTTCGACGAGTACCTGATCTCGCTGAAGGTGCCGCCGCGCGGCACGCGCTGCGCCGTGGGCACGCCCGAGGAGAGCATGCTCAAGCAGCAGGCGCCGTCACGGACGTGGCCGACCGGCCCGAACCACTGGGCGGCCGGCCCGGTCGCGGCCTCGCCCGCCTTCTAATCCCGGAGGCGGGCCTCCACCCGGGCGGCTCATCCGGGTGAGATTTGTACGGCTGTCGAGTGGGTGGGTGTCGTCGAACCACGGCGAGTCCGGTGGTTCGACGACACCCGTTCAGGGGTTCAGACGGCGCAGGCGCGCGTACAGGATGAGGCTCGCGGCGGTCCAGAAGAGGGTGGCGGCGGAGATGGGGAGCACGACGGTGTCGAGCAGGCCGGCGTTGGCGGCGCGCATCCAAAGCATGATCGGCACCGAGAGGCGGCCCACCGGGGTGAGGCTGACCAGCAGCAGGGCGAGATAGCCGCCGAAGAGGGCGAGCATCGAGACGGCGGGGGAGGCCAGGATCGGGCGGCTGGTCAGGGCGCCCAGGGCCGTTCCCGCGCTCACGCCGAGCACGTGCAGCGCGATGCCGAGCGCCAGGTCGGCGGAGGTGGGCATGGCCGCGAAGCCGTGGAGCAGCGGGAACCCGACCGCGATCGCCGCCATGCCGAGGGTGACGGTCAGCGCGGCGAGCAGTCCGGCCCCGATCTCGCGACCGGGTCGTCCGGCGGCCGTCATGGAGATCAGCCGCTGCGTCGGGGGCTCGGTGTCGAGCAGTCCCCGGGCGGCCCAGGCGAAGACGAGGATCAGCAGTCCGGCCGAGTCGGCGTACGCGGACAGCTCCTTGCCCGGCGGGGTCAGCGTGGAGTAGAAGATGAGCAGCATCACGAAGAGCCCGATCATCGGCTGGAGCAGCCGGTGCGACCGGGCGTAGGCGGCGAGCTTGAAGCGTACGAGGTGGATCATGATGACCGCCTGGTGAGGTAGCCGTCGGCGCGGAGCTTCTGTTCCACCTCGTCGGCGTCGTCCGCGTCCACGACCACCTCGATGACCACCTGTGCGGGCGGTGCGTCGGGGACGTCCCGGGAGGGGGCGGTGGAGCCGTGCGGGGGGAGCGTCGAGGAGATCGCGACGCCGCCGTCCGCGACGAGCCAGTGTTCGGCGCCGGGGAAGTCCTGGAGTTGTTTTTGGTGGTCGCTGACCACGACGGTCCCGCCGCGCGCGGCGATCTCCTCGATGATCACGGGGAGTTCGGTGCGGGTCTGCTCGTCGAGCCCGGCGAAGGGTTCGTCCAGGATGAGCAGGTCCGGCGGGGCGAGCAGCGACTGGATGAGTCCCACCTTCTGCGCGCTGCCCTTGGACAGGTCGCCGAGCGGCTGCTCCAGCAGGTGGGTCGCGTTCAGCCGTCCCGCGAGTTCTCCGGCGGCTGAGCCGGAGGAGAGGCCCCGGATCCTGGACATGTGGGCCAGGTAGGCGGCGACGGTGAACGGCTGGTCCACGGGGAACACGTCGGGGGCGTAGCCGACGACGCCCGGCCGGTCGGAGACCGAGCCCCGGGTCGGGGGGACGAACCCCGCCATCAGGCGCAGCAGCGTCGACTTTCCCGCGCCGTTGCGGCCGGTGACCTCGACGACGGAGCCGGGACGGAGCGTGAGCTCGACGTCCCGCAGGACCCAGGGGCCGCGCCGCGAGTATCGGAAGGACACCGTGGAGAGCCGCATAGGCCGCAACCCTACCGCGATCATCCGCTTTCCGGCCTGCGCCCTCGATCTCCCGGTTCTCCGGCCGGGTTCCCGGCGTCCGCGCTTTCGGCTGTGTCCCCGTGTCCCCGTGTCCCCGTGTCCCCGTGTCCCCGTGTCCCCGTGTCCCCGTGTCCCCGTGTCCCCGTGTCCCCGCTCACCCGGTGTCCCGCCCGGCCCGGCGGGTCCCGCTCTCCCGCCGTGCCCTCCCGGGACGTGAACGGGGACCCCGCGTGAACGCGAGGTCCCCGTCGTCATCGAGCCTGGGCGGTGTCACGCGCCGTCCGGTTCCGAGTCCACGGGATCAGCTGCCGTAGACGTCGAGGTCCCACAGCGAGTAGCCGTAGGCGGTCAGCGCGCGCTGGGTGCCGTACACGCGCACGTAGCGGCCGGTGCCGCTGACGGTCAGGTCGTCCACCCCGCCGTCGGAGGCGACGGTGGAGTAGACGTCGGTCCAGGTGCTGTTGTTCGTGGAGGTCTGCACCCGGTACGCCTTGCCGTAGGCGGCCTCCCAGTTCAGCCGGACCCGGCTGATCGAGCGGGTCGCTCCCAGGTCGACGGTGATCCACTGCGGGTCGGCGTAGGCGCTGCTCCAGCGGGTGGCGGGGTCGCCGTCCACGGCGTAGGCGCCGACCCGGCCGTTGCCCTCCTCCACGCTGCTGGTCGTGACCGGCCTGCCGACGGACAGCAGCGTGGGGGTCGAGGTGGCGGGGGTGCCGTAGACGTTGAGGTCCCACAGGGAGTAGCCGTAGGCGGTCAGCGCGCGCTGGGTGCCGTACACGCGCACGTAGCGGCCGGTGCCGCTGACGGTCAGGTCGTCCACCCCGCCGTCGGAGGCGACGGTGGAGTAGACGTCGGTCCAGGTGCTGTTGTTCGTGGAGGTCTGCACCCGGTACGCCTTGCCGTAGGCGGCCTCCCAGTTCAGCCGGACCCGGTTGAGGTCGTAGGTCGCGCCGAGGTCGACGGTGATCCACTGGGGGTCGGCGTAGGCGCTGCCCCAGCGGGTGGCGGGGTCGCCGTCCACCGCGTTGGATCCGGCGTGCGCGCTGCCGCTCTCCACGCTGGAGGTCGTTACCGGCCTGCCCCGTGCCAGGTCGGTGGTGGGGTCGGGGTCGCCGGGCGGGGTGCCGGCCCCGGTACCGGTGAAGGTGTAGCTGTCCAGGTCGAACAGGGCGCCGGTACCGGTTCCGGTGAAGACGATGTACAGGTCGTGGGTGCCGTCGTCGGGTTTGGTGACGGGGGCGGTCACCTCGGCGTAGTTGTCCCAGCCGCCGGTTCCGGCGACCGCGACGCGGGCGACCTCGGTGCCGGTGGGCGAGTCGAGGCGGAACGACACGGTGCCGCCCGCGTTGGCGGAGGAGACGCGCGCCCTCACCCCGGTGATGCCCTTGAGGCTGACGGCGTGGTGCTTGACCCACTCGCCGTTCTGGATGTCACCGAGCCGCTTGGCGCCCTCCGCCGCCGCCTGGTCGACGACCCTGGGGCCGTTGAGCTGGACGTAGTGCTCGGCCTGCCACTGCTTGGGCCAGAGCGTGATCTCCTTCTCGCCGGTGAGCGGGACGCTGCCGGTCGCGCCGCGGTCGGTGTAGCTGCCGCGGATCACGAAGAACTGCACGGCGTCGAGCCCGGCGTGGATGGGACCGGTGTTCACGGTGAAGCCGCAGCCGGTGCCCTGGCCCTCCTCGTGGGCGTGCTCCTGGTGGCCGAGCGCGGCGCGGATGACGACGTCGGCGCAGGGGGGCGTGCCGTCCTGCGCGTCGGTCGCGGTCGCGGTCGAGACCAGGTCGTCGCCCCAGCTGTACATGCCTCCGGCGGGCAGGCCGTTCAGCGTCACCGCGGGCCGGTTGTTGCCCACCACGATGGGGATCACGACGGTCCCGGTGCGGTTGCCCGGGTCCCTGACGGTGAGCCTGGCCCGCTTGTCGCCGTTGGTCGTGTAGGTGTGCGTGGGGTTGGCGGCGGTGGAGTCGACGGTGCCGTTGTCGTCGAAGTCCCAGGCGTAGGTGAGCGCGTCACCGTCGGGGTCGGAGGTCCCGGTACTGGAGAAGGTGACCGCGAGCGGGGCGAGCCCGTTGTCCCGGTTCACCGTGGCCTGGGCGATCGGCGACCGCCCGCCCTGCACATGGTTGATCTTGTAGAGGCCGGCGTCGGCGGCGCCGGAGAAGTAGCCGCTGCCGTACTCCAGCAGGTAGAGCGAGCCGTCGGGGCCGAACTCCATGTCGATGGGGTGCACGAGGTTCATCCCCGCGAGCACCGGCTCGATGACGGTCGGCGTCCCGGTGGTCGGGTTGCCGTTGCCGAACTGGACCTCCTTGATCCAGTTACGGCAGTACTCGGAGATCAGCAACTTGTCGTCGTAGTAGACGGGCCACTTCACGTCCGAGACGAGGTTCGGGTCGTAGTGGTAGACCTCGGCGTGGTTGGGGGAGCCGCAGCCGCCGGGGTTGTCCAGGGCGGGCCACTCCTTGCTGCCGCCGTGCTGCTCCCAGACCAGCGCGGGCTTGGTGGGGGGCAGCTGCTGGAGGCCGGTGTTGCGCGGCGAGTTGTTCACCGGGCCGGTCGTGCCGCCGCAGGGGAACCAGCCGCGGGGGGCGTTCGCCGCGAAGTCCCAGTCGTTGTAGGCGACGTTGGGACCGCCGCAGTAGGGCCAGCCGTAGTTGCCGGGCCCGGTGGCGCGGTTGAACTCGTCGTAGGCGGCGGGACCGCGGTTGGCGAGGGTCGCGTTCGCGTCGGGGCCGACCTCGCCCCAGTGCAGGGTGTTGCCCGACTTCTTGTCGACCCAGATCCGGTACGGGTTGCGGGTGCCCATGACGTAGATCTCGGGCCTGGTCTGCGCGGTGCCCGGGGCGAAGAGGTTGCCCGCGGGGATGGTGTAGGTGCCGTTGTTCTCCGGGTGGATCCGGTTGATCTTGCCGCGCAGGTCGTTGGTGTTGCCGGAGGTGCGCTGCGCGTCGTACTGCGGGTTGCGGCTCGTGCGCTCGTCGATCGGGGCCATGCCCGCCGAGTCGCCGCCGGAGTTGGTGTTGTCGCCGACGGCGAAGTACAGGTTGTCGTCGCTGTCCCAGGTCATCGAGCCGGCCGAGTGGCAGCACAGCTCACGCTCGGTGGGCCACTCGATGATCATGTCCTCGCTGGCCGGGTCGAGGACGTTGGTGGTGGTGTTGAAGGTGAACCGGGAGATCCGGTTCACCAGCGGCGTCACCTTGGGCGAGTGGAAGAGGTACACCCAGTGGTTGGCGGCGAACCTCGGGTGGAGGGTGATGCCGATGAGCCCGTCCTCGAAGCGCGCGTCCAGCTGGAGCGTGAGTGCCACGGTCGTGGCCTTCGTCGCGGGGTCGTACAGGCGGACCTGGCCGCCGCCGGAGGTGGTGCCCCGGTTGATGTAGAGGACCTTGCCGTCGGGCAGGACGGAGAGCTCGATGGGCTCGCCCATCGACAGCCCGCCGTCCAGCTTGACCTTCTCGAACGCGCTGGTCGGCGGCGGGGCGAGGGCGGAGGTGGTCCCGAGCGTGGTGGCGGTCGACGCCGCGGCGGTGGTGCCGGTGGCTCCCGCCGCGGCGGCGGCGAGGGCGAGAACGAGAACGCCCAAGGTCGTACGAAGGCGCGTGAAACCTAACACGAAGGTCTCCTGGGGGGTGAAAAGGCAGACGCGTGCGGGGTGGTGTCAGGTGCCGTAGATGTCGAGGTCCCACAGGGAGTAGCCGTAGGGGGGCAGGCCGCGCTGGGTGCCGTACACGCGCACGTAGCGGCCGGTGCCGCTGACGGTCAGGTCGTCCACGCCCCCGTCACCCGCGGTGGTGGAGTGGACGTCGGTCCAGGTGCTGTTGTTCGTGGAGGTCTGCACCCGGTACGCCTTTCCGTAGGCGGCCTCCCAGTTCAGCCGGACCCGGCTGATCGAGCGGGTCGCTCCCAGGTCGACGGTGATCCACTGCGGGTCGGCGTAGGCGCTGCCCCAGCGGGTGGCGGGGTCGCCGTCCACCGCGTTGGATCCGGCGTGCGCGCTGCCGGTCTCCACGCTGCTGACCGTGACCGGCCTGCCGGTGGACAGCAGCGTGGGGGTCGAGGTGGCGGGGGTGCCGTAGACGTTGAGGTCCCACAGGGAGTAGCCGTAGGGGGGCAGGCCGCGCTGGGTGCCGTACACGCGCACGTAGCGGCCGGTCCCGGTCAGCGTCAGGTCGTCCACGCCGCCGTCGCTCGTGGTGGTGGAGTAGGCGTTGGTCCAGGTGCTGTTGTTCGTGGAGGTCTGCACCTGGTACGCCTTGCCGTAGGCGGCCTCCCAGTTCAGCCGGACCCGGTTGAGGTCGTAGGTCGCGCCGAGGTCGACGGTGATCCACTGGGGGTCGGCGTAGGCGCTGCCCCAGCGGGTGGCGGGGTCGCCGTCCACCGCGTTGGATCCGGCGTGCGCGCTGCCGCTCTCCACGCTGCTGACCGTGACCGGCCTGCCCCGCGCCAGGTCGGTGGCGGGAGGGTCCGAGGGACCGTCCTGCTTGATGCGGATGTTGCGGTAGCTGATGTCGAGCCCGTCACCGTCGTTCTGGACGCCGATGTAGCCGTTGGCGATGTTCCGCGTGCTCGTGTAGTCGTTGATCTTGGTGCCGTTGAGGTAGATCTCGACGCGCTGCCCGTGCACCGCGATCTCGTAGGTGTTCCAGGAGCCGGGCGGGTTGAGCGCCGCGGCGCGCGCGGCCGTGTCGGGCGCCTTGAAGCTGTAGACGCTGCCCGTGGTCCGGGTGGGGTCGGCGTCGGAGGCGTCGATCTGGATCTCGTGTCCCAGGTCGACTGGCCGCCACGGGTCGTTGCCCGGGTCGGGGAAGCCGATGAAGACGCCGCCGTTGTCGTCGCCCGGCATCATCCAGTCGAGCTTGAGCGAGTAGTTGGAGAAGGTCGAGACGGGGTACCAGAGCAGGCCCATGCCGCCGACCGAGGACAGCGTCCCGTTGGCGAGGGTGAAGCCGCCGGGGCCGGCCTGCCGCCACTTGCCGAGACTGGCCTGCGTGCCGTCGAACAGCGGCGTGTAGCCGGTCTCGGGACGGCAGTCGGCGGCCTTCGCCTTGGCGGCGACCTGGATGCCGCCGAGCAGCATCTTGGTGAAGCCGGGGTCGGCGTAGGACTCGTCGGTGTGACCGAGGCCGGTGTACCAGGCCCGGCCGCCCTGGTAGTCCTGGCACCAGGTGATCGGGTGGTCGGCGCCCATGCCGCCGCCGCCGTAGGACGACTCGTCCAGGTTGGCCAGCACCTTGACGGCGGTGCGCGGGTTGGCGCGGTAGTCGTACCACTCGTCGGTGCGGGTCCAGGTGGGCGCCAGGTGCGAGGTGGACGGGTTCGCCCGGTCCTCGACACGGATCGTCGCCTGCTGGGTGGCGGGGTGGGCGCGGAAGTACGCCCCGACCAGGCCTCCGTACCAGGGCCAGTCGTACTCGGTGTCGGCCGCGGCGTGGACGCCGACGTATCCGCCTCCGCTCGCGATGTAGGACTGGAACGCGGTCTGCTGCGTCGCGTTGAGCACGTCGCCGGTGGTCGACAGCCAGATGACCGCCTGGTACTGGGCGAGGTTGGCGGTGGTGAAGGCGCCCGCGTCCTCCGTGGCGACCGCCGTGAAGCCTTCTGCCGCGCCGAGTTGCTGGATGGCGGAGATCCCGAAGGGGATGGAGGAGTGCCGGAAGCCGGCTGTCTTGGAGAAGATGAGGACCTTGGTCAGGGGGGCCGCCGAGGCGGTACCGGGTAGCAGCGCGATGGCTCCGGTGATCATGACGGCCAGCGCGAGGAGAACCCGCGAGATCCGGCGCATACGTCTACTCCTAGGGGGAGAGGAGCGCGCCGCCGCACCTGGTGACAACCTTTCGGCGGAGGTGTCGAGACATTCGCCGCCGTACGACAAAAGATTCGCACGGCCTGGCGAAAGCGTCAATGCATGGGAGCGCTAACAGGCGATTCGCCTTGCGATGATCTTGATACATCGGATGTATTTATTTGCGGCACGCTGTAATTTCCGGACGAGATGGACAAAATACGGCCTGGTCAGCGACTCATCGTGCTCGCGGGGCAGGTTTTTCCTGTCCAAAGGGGATATTTCATATCTTGACGTGTGCAGACGTCCGATGTTAACTACGGCTGACAGATCCGATCTACCAAATGTGAAGCAGGCCCGGCCTGTGACCACAGGTGTCCTGGTGACGGATCTGCCCCTACGGGGAAGTCAGGGAGTCGCCGCCGGTCGCCGATTGCCGGCGGCGGCTCCCTGACTCCCCGGCGTAGCTCCCCTGCGTCACGTCACCCGCCCACCGGAACGTCCCGCCGAAGCGACCCGCTCTCCCCGGGCGGCGGCGCCGGCACGCAGGTGGGTGAGTCGCGCGCTCGGTCAAGGCGGGGCGGCGTGGCCGCCGTCCCCGGTGGCGATTAAGGAAGATCATGTCGAGAAAACCAGTACGCCTCTTACTGATGTGGTTCCTCGTGACATGCCTGGCCTCGGTCGGCATGGCCGCGCCGGCGTGGGCGGCACCGGGTGACACGGCCTTCGACCAGGCGACCGGGGCGCTGAGGGTCGACCGCGGGTCGTACCTGTCGAAGCACGACATCGTCTACAACCGCCCCAACACCAACCCGGTCCAGGGCCTGACCGTCGGCAACGGCCGCACCGGGGCGATGGCCTGGAACCAGAACGGGCTGACGATGCAGGTGTCGGGGGTGGACCTGTCGCCGCAGTCGACCTACGCGGCGGGCCTGGCGAACCTCAGCACCACCCCGGCCATGGACACCGGGTACACGACCTTCCAGCAGCGGCTGTCGCTGTACGACGGGACGCTGACCACCAAGTACGACTCCAACCGGACCGTGACCGTGATGGGGTCGCCGAACTCCGAGGTCATGGGCATCCACGTCGAGGACACCCGGGGCGGCGTGTCCAACGTGGCCTTCGACCTCAGCATGTGGGACCCGGCCACCGTCCAGAACATCGCGGACGTGCCCGACCTGAACACCTGGCGGACGATCTCCACCTTCTCCGACGCCGGCGTGGCCGGGTTCAGCCGGGGCCAGACCGACGCGAACGGCTTCGGCTACACCATGGCCGCCACCGTCGAGGGCGCGAACTTCACCACCCAGGTCGTGGACGGCAGGAAGGTGCGGCTGAACATCACGCCCACCTCCAGCTACACGATCTGGTTCACCGCCGCGAGCCGGATCAACGCCCCCAACCGCGACTCGGTGGCCCAGGCCCGCAGCCAGCTCACCTCGGTCAAGAACACCGGCTACACCACCACGTTCGACAACTACCGCAACTGGTGGCACGCGTTCTGGGCCAAGTCGTTCGTCCAGTACTCCACCTCCAACCGCGACGCGGACTACCTGGAGAACGTCTACTACCTCAGCACGTACATGATCGCCGCGGGCGGCTACGGCAACTACCCGCTGCACTTCATCAACGGTGTCTTCCGCGCCACGCAGGACAACTCCAAGTGGAGCAACGCCTACTGGTACTGGAACCAGCGGGATGTCTACAACTCCTTCCTCGCCTCCAACCACGCCGACCTGATGAACACCTTCAACCGGCTCTACAGCCGTAACCACACCGCGCTGAAGGCGTACACGCAGACGAGGTACGGGATCGACGCCCTGTGGGTGCCCGAGACCATGGGCTGGGACGGCAACGCGCGCGGCACGGTCAACAGCGACTACACCAAGAACATCCTGACGACCGGCTACCAGGCCGCTTACAACATGTACCTGCAGTACCGCTACACCAACGACGCGAACTACCTGCGGGACGTGGCGTACCCGTACATGCGGGACACCGCGAAGCTCTACAAGGGCCTGCTGTCCTTCGACGGGCCGACCGGCAAGTACTACATGGCCAACTCCCACTCCCACGAGACGTACTGGAACGTCCGCAACGCGATCACCGACCTGGCCGCGGTGCGCAGCATCTTCCCGCTGACGATCCAGGTCAGCCAGCAGCTCGGCCTCGACGCCGGCCTGCGCGCCGACTGGCAGAACATCGTGAACAACCTCGTCGCCTACCCGACGGGCAACGGCGCCTACCTGCCCCACGAGCCGCCGATCTCGCAGACGAGGAACAACGAGAACGTCGCCTCGGAGCTGATCTGGCCGTACAACATCACCGGCATCGGCTACCCCGACTACCAGACCGCGCTGAACACCTGGAACCAGCGGCCGTTCCCCTATGGCAACGTCTGGTCCAACGACGCGGTGCAGGCGGCCCGCCTCGGTCTCGGCGACCAGGCGTACCAGGGCATGAAGACGATGCTGCAGAAGTATCAGAATTACCCCAACGGCATGACGACCAACACGAACGGCGTCTTCGAGTATCTCGGCGTGCACCTGTCGGCGCTGAACGAGTCGCTCATGCAGAGCTACAACGACAAGATCAGGGTGTTCCCCGCGGTGCCGGGCGACTCCTCCTTCGTCGGCAGGTTCACCCTCCTGGCCAAGGACGGCTTCCAGGTCAGCTCCGAGCGCGAGGCCGGGGAGATCAAGTACGTCGGGCTCAGGAGCCTGTACGGCAAGCAGGCCACGGTGGTCAACCCCTGGGGCACCCAGCAGATCCGGGTGCGCCGCGCCTCCGACAACGC
Source organism: Streptosporangium sp. OZ121 (assembly GCF_051918885.1). Lineage (NCBI taxonomy): Bacteria > Bacillati > Actinomycetota > Actinomycetes > Streptosporangiales > Streptosporangiaceae > Streptosporangium > Streptosporangium sp. OZ121. The sequence goes on along the minus strand of NZ_JBPXMC010000020.1, from coordinate 37,338 downwards.
CGTCCTGGCCACCGTCTCCACCGGCGAGGTCTCCTTCGCCACCGCCGCCAACGCCGTGTACGTCGTGGAGCGGACCGCCAAGCCGCTGAGCGGCTACGCCTCCACGACGCTGACCGGCTCCGCCAACCAGGGCGTCAAGGCCCTGAGCGGCACCGCCTCCACCCTGGGTCTCCCCGGCGGCACGAGCAACGGGACGATCAGCCTGCGCTCCAAGGCCAACGGTCTCTACGTCACCGCCTCCAACGGCTCGCCGCTGATCGCGAACGGGACGTCCACCGGGACGGCGCAGCAGTTCGAGCGGGTCAACCAGAGCGACGGCACCATCGCGCTGCGCGCGAAGATCAACAACAAGTTCGTGGCCGCGGAGGGCGCCGGAGCCCAGCCGCTGATCGCCGACCGTGACGCGGTGGGCCCCTGGGAGGTCTTCCAGCTCATCACCAACCCGGACGGTTCGGTCAGCCTCAGGGCCCAGGTCAACAACAAGCTGGTGTGCGCCGAGGGCGCCGGAGCCCAGCCGCTGATCGCCGACCGTGACGCGGTGGGCCCCTGGGAGAGCTTCGACCTGATAAATAACTAAATCAGGATTTTTCAGGAAACCGAGTCCGGCGGAGCGTCTCGATCGGCCGGACTCGGTTTCCGTCTTTCCCGCCGTTCACCCGGCTGCCGGGCCCGGTCTCCGCCTTTCTCTCCGGTCACTCGATCCGTGCTGCCCGCTCTCCGTCATTCCCCGCCGTTCACCGGCCCCCGGGCCCCGTCTCCGGAATTCCCGCCGTTCACCCGAGCTGTCACCCCCGGATATCCTCGTCGTCATTCGTCGCGACGGGACTGTCCGGGTCCCGCCGCGTGCCGAGGCCGTTTTCGCGGATCCCGGTGTCCATTGGAACACCAGGCTCCACGCCCGCCCCAGATGTCTCGCTTTTGTCCGGCTATTCCCTCCAGAATAGATACATCGGATAAAGGCCCTATCGGGGAGACGCGAAAGGACGCGGGTTTGAACCGCTTTCCACGGGTCCTCGGGATTCGCATGGGATATGACCCGGACCAGGTGGACCTGCTGGTCCGCCGGATCGAGGGGACCCTCGGCAGGGGCGCCCCGGAAGGTGAGCCGGTCACCGCGGACGAGATCCGCGACGCCCGGTTCCGCACCAGGCTCGGCGGCTACAACGAGGTCGCCGTCGACTTCGCGCTCGAGGCCTTCATCGTGGCGATCGAGACCCGGCCCACCGGCACGGACGGGCGTCCGGTCGTCCCCGCCGGCCGTGCCGCGCCGGAAGAGCCCGCGCGTGAGGAGAACGAGGACCGCGCCGCCCGGGTCGAGCGGGTCGCCTTCAGGCCGGGGCGGCTCGGCATGGGCTACAACGAGGACGAGGTCGACGCCTTCCTCGACCGGATCGTGGCCACCCTGCGCGGCACCACCGACACGCCGCTCACCCCCGGCGACGTGCGCGCGGCGAGGTTCGCCACGGTGATGCTGAGGCCGGGGTACGCGATCGCCGAGGTCGACGAGTTCCTCGACGAGCTCGCGGACGTCCTGGAGCCCCGCCCGGCCGGCGACGACGCCTTTCGTGATCCGTCAGCCGGCGACGAGGCCTCTCGCGGCCTTTAGCGGCACGGGCCCTCCTGGCTCCGCCGGCCCGCGGCGGTACGCCGGAGGCGACCCCCCATCGGCCCGCGGCGGTACGGCGAGGTACCGGACGCGGAAGGCGCCGGAGTGTGCGCCGGGACCCGTCAGCGGGTACCCCAGGAGTAGGTCTGTTTGTGAAGCTTGAGGTAGACGAAGGTCTCGGTGGCGCGGACGGTGGGGATGGCACGGATCTTGCCGAGGATCTCCAGGAGATGCTGGTCGCTCTCGCAGACGACCTCGACCATGATGTCCAGCGACCCGGCGGTCAGCACGACGTAGTCGATCTCCCTGATGGCCGACAGCTCGTCGGCCACCGTCTCCAGGTCGCCCTCGCACTTGATGCCGATCATGGCCTGGCGGGGGAAACCCAGGGTGAGCGGGTCGGTCACCGCGACGATCTGCATCACCCCCGCGTCGAGCAGGCGCTGCACCCGCTGGCGCACGGCGGCCTCGGAGAGCCCCACCGCCTTGCCGATCGCGGCGTACGGCTTGCGCCCGTCCGTCTGCAGTTGCTCGATGATCTGCTTGGAGATCTCGTCGAGGACGACGGGGCCGGGCCTGGCGTCGTTTTCGCGGCGAACCTTGGGTGGCGTCGTCATGGGCGCTCCCTGGCGTCATGTTGCGGGGCTGTTGCCGTCATGTTGCGGCTCCGATGCGACATGCTGTCAGTTCCGGCGCTTCTGTCAAGCGATTTCGTAGCAATTTGGTATCTTAACAACGAAATCCCTTGTCGTAAGGCTGTCGCTCTGTAAGAGTCGCGACAACTCAGCCCCGATCCTTAGGAGGCCGACGGTGACCACCCCGGTTGAGACCAGCGAATTCCCTCGCCTGCGGAACTACATCGGCGGCGAACTCGTGGAGGCCAGGAGCGACCGGTTCTCCGACGTCATCGATCCATGCACCGGCGAGATCTACCTTAAGGCCCCCGTCTCGGGTCCCGAGGACGTCGACGCGGCCTATGCCGCCGCCGCCGCCGCGTTCGAGTCGTGGAGCCGGGCCACCCCGGGGGAGCGCGCCAACCTCCTCCTGAAGGTGGCCGACGCGATCGACGCGCGGGCCGAGGAGCTGAACGAGGCCGAGTGCCGCAACACCGGCAAGCCGCGCGCCCGGATGGCCGAGGACGAGACCCCGATCGCCGCCGACCACTTCCGCTTCTTCGCGGGGGCCGCGCGCACGCTGGAGGGCCCGACGTCGGGCGAGTTCCTCGCCGACCACACCTCCGTCATCCGGCACGAGCCGATCGGCGTGGTGGGCCAGGTCACCCCCTGGAACTACCCGATGATGATGGCGGTCTGGAAGATCGCCCCGGCGCTCGCCGCGGGCAACACCGTGGTGCTCAAGCCCTCGGACACCACCCCCGTCTCCACGGTCAAGCTGGCCGAGATCCTCGGTGACGTCCTGCCGAAGGGCGTCTTCAACGTCGTCGTCGGCGACCGGGAGACCGGCGCGCTGGTCGTCGGCCACCCGACCGCGTCGATGGTCGCGATCACCGGTTCGGTCGGCGCGGGCATGGCCGTGGCCAGGAGCGCCGCCGACGACCTCAAGCGGGTGCACCTGGAACTGGGCGGCAAGGCGCCCGTCGTCGTGTTCGACGACGTCAGGGACCTCAAGTCCGCCGCGGAGTCCATCGCCACCGCGGGCCTGTACAACGCCGGGCAGGACTGCACCGCGGCCTGCCGCGTGCTGGTCCACGAGGACGTCCACGACGAGTTCGTGGCCGCGCTCACCGAGGCGGCGGCGAGCACCGTGACCGGCGACCTCTCCGACGAGGACGCCCTCTACGGCCCGCTCAACAACGCCGACCAGCTGGCCCGCGTCACCGGCTTCATCGACCGGGTCCCCGGCCACGCCAAGGTCCTCACCGGCGGGAACCGGATCGGCGACCGGGGCTACTTCTTCGCCCCCACCGTCGTCGACGGCCTCAAGCAGGACGACGAGATGGTGCAGAACGAGGTGTTCGGGCCGGTGATCACCGTCCAGACCTTCTCCGACGAGGCCGACGCGGTCGCCAAGGCCAACGGCGTCAAGTACGGCCTCTCCGGCTCGGTGTGGACCTCCGACCACGGCCGGGCGATGCGGGTGTCGAACCGTCTCGACTTCGGCGTGGTGTGGGTCAACACCCACATCCCGTTCGTCTCGGAGATGCCGCACGGAGGCTTCAAGCACTCCGGTTACGGCAAGGACCTGTCCGTTTTCGGATTGCACGACTACATGCGCGTCAAGCACGTCATGCACTACATCGGCGAATAGCCGCGAACAGAGGGATAAGCCTGGAATGACCGAAATCCAGGCGAGTACGGAGACGGCCGACACCGTCTCCCGCTCGCCCCACGTACCCGCAATCGAACTTGACGGGGTCGTCAAGGAGTACGTCTCCCACGGCGAGGTCGTCCAGGCGGTCAAGGGTGTCACCCTGTCGATCGCCGAGGGGGAGTTCTTCTCGCTCCTCGGCCCCTCGGGCTGCGGCAAGACCACCACCATGCGGATGATCGCCGGCTTCGAGGACCCCTCGCGCGGCAACGTGCGGCTGCACGGCCAGGACGTCACCGACGTCCCCCCCAACAAGCGCGACGTCAACATGGTCTTCCAGTCGTACGCCCTCTTCCCGCACATGAACGTCTGGGAGAACGTCGCGTTCGGCCTCCGGCGCAAGAAGGTGGCCGCCGCCGAGATCAAGCGCCGGGTCGGGGAGATCCTGGAGATCGTCGATCTCACCGGGCGCGAGAAACGCCGCCCCCGGGAGATGTCCGGAGGCCAGCAGCAGCGGGTCGCCCTGGCCCGAGCCCTGGTCAACAACCCCCGCGCGCTCCTGCTGGACGAGCCGCTCGGCGCCCTCGACCTCAAGCTCCGCCAGGCCATGCAGATCGAGCTCAAGCGCATCCAGCGCGAGGTCGGCATCACCTTCGTGTACGTCACCCACGACCAGAGCGAGGCGCTCACGATGAGTGACCGCATCGCCGTCATGAACGACGGCCAGGTCGAGCAGCTCGGCACTCCCAGAGAGATCTACGAGCGGCCCGCGACCGCTTTCGTGGCCGGGTTCATCGGCACGTCCAACCTGCTCAGCGGCACTGTCGACCGTTTCCAGTCGGGCTTCGCGGTGCTTAAGCTGGGTGATGACGACCACGTCCTCGCCGAGGGCGGATCGTTCCGTGCCGGGGAACCGATCGCGATCACGGTGCGCCCGGAGAAGATCAGGATTACCACGGAGGAGCCCACCGGAGATCTCAGTGTCGTGCGAGGCACCGTCTCAGAGGTGGTCTACCTGGGGCTTTACACCAGTTACACGGTCTGCCTGGCCCACGGCGCAGAGGTGACCGTCTTCCAGCAGAACGCACTCGACAGCACGAGCACGGCGGAGCGTGGCGACGCCGTCTGGCTGTCGTGGTTGCCGCACCACTCGTACGCGATCGGAAGTTGAGCTCGACATGGACCCCCGCACGAACCCCGCCTTTCTGCGAGGCATGACGCAGAGCCGCTCCGTCACGCGCCGTGACGCCCTCCGCCTCGGCGGGCTGTCGGCCGCGGCCCTCGCCCTCGCCGCCTGCGGCGTGGAGGGCAAGAAGGTGGCGGCCGTCCCCCCCAGGGACGCCATCGCCGAATACTGGGGCTCCAAGAAGAAGAACGGCACGCTGCGCTTCGCCAACTGGCCGCTCTACATCGACAAGGACGGCAAGCGGTACCCCTCGCTGGAGCTGTTCACCGCCGACACCGGCATCCAGGTTTCCTACCAGGAGGCCATCCAGGACAACAGCACGTTCTTCGGCAAGGTCCAGCCGCTGCTCGCCGCCAACAACGACATCGGCTACGACCTGATGGTCCTGACCAACGGCCTCCAGCTGAGCAAGGCCATCGCGCTGGGCTACCTCGTCCCCCTCGACCACTCCAAGCTGCCGAACTTCGCGGCCAACGCGAGCTCCGCGGTGAAGAACCCCACCTGGGACCCCAACAACGCCCACACGATCCCGTGGACGGTCGGCGTCACCGGCATCGCCTACAACCCCAAGTACGTGGACGAGGTCAAGAGCATCCAGGACCTCTGGAACCCCAAGTACAAGGGCAAGGTCGGCATGATGCTCGACACCCAGGAGGTCGCCAACTTCGGCATGTTCGCCCTGGGCATCGACCCCGACAAGTCGACCGAGGCCGACTGGAAGAAGGCCGGCGAGAAGCTCAAGGAGCAGCGCGACGCGGGGCTGGTGCGCAAGTACTACGAGAACGACTACGTCGACGCCCTCGCCAGGGGCGACGTCTGGATCACCATGGCCTGGTCGGGCGACATCTTCCAGCAGGTCGCCGAGGGCAAGGACCTGCGGTTCGTGGTGCCCGAGGAGGGCGGCACGATCTGGACCGACAACATGTGCATCCCGAAGACCGCGCTGAACCCGGTCGACGCGCTCACCCTGATGGACTACGTCTACCAGCCCAAGATCGCCACGATGCTGGTCGAGTACATCAACTACATCACGCCCGTCTCCTCCGCCAAGGACCTCGTCCTCGCCGACGCGGCCAAGGCCGAGGGCGACGAGAAGAAGGCGCTCGAGCAGATCGCCGAGAGTCCGCTGATCTTCCCCTCGGAGGCGGACATGGCCAAGCTGCGGTCGTACAAGACGCTCACCTCCGCGGAGGAGAAGATCTTCGAGGACATCTTCCAGCCGGTCACGCAGGGCTAGGCGGATGAGAGAGCGACTCGGACGGGAAGGGGTCGTCGGCCGGTGAAGCGCCTCGCCCCCTACCTGCTCATCCTGCCCGGCGGACTCTGGCTCGCGATCTTCCTGGTGGTGCCGATGGTCTTCATGGCCTCGGTCTCCACCCAGGAGGGCAACGTGGTCGACGGATTCGTCCAGACGTTCAACTTCGCGGTGTACGGCGACGCCCTGGCGCAGTACCAGACGCAGTTCCTGCGCTCGGCGGGGTACGGCCTGGCCGCGACCGTGATCTCCATCGCGCTGGCCTACCCGATGGCCTACTGGATCGCCTTCAAGGGCGGCAGCCGCAAGTCCACCTACCTGCTGCTGGTGCTGCTGCCGTTCTTCGTGTCGTTCGTGCTGCGCACGGTGTCGTGGCGGTTCATGCTCGCCGACGACGGCATGCTGCTGGGGCCGCTGAAGTCGGTGGGGCTGCTGCCCGAGGACTTCCACGTGCTGCAGACGACGTTCGCGGTGATCGGCGGGCTGGTCTACAACTACCTGCCGTTCATGATCCTGCCGATCTACGTCGCGCTGGAGCGGGTGGACCCCAAGGTCGTCGAGGCCGCACAGGACCTCTACGCGGCCAGGCGCGAGGCGTTCACCAGGATCGTGCTGCCGCTCTCGCTGCCGGGCGTGTTCGCCGGGGTGCTGATGACGTTCGTCCCGATGACCGCCGACTACGTCAACGCGGGCATCCTCGGCGGCCCGGAGAACACGATGATCGGCAACATCATCCAGACCGAGTATCTGGTCAACAACGACTACCCGACCGCCGCCGCGCTGTCGTTCACGCTGATGGCGGCGATGCTGGTCGGCATCTTCGCCTACGCCAAGGCGCTCGGCACCGAGAACGTCCTGGAGGCGGCGGCCCGATGAGCGGCACCATCGACGTCACGGAGGCCCCGGCGGCGGACGCGCCCGCCGGGCGGAGGTCCCCACGGGGACGGAGGCGGCTGGGCGACCGGCTGCTCTTCGGCTACGTGTGGCTGATCCTGATCTGGCTGTTCCTGCCGATCGCCGTCATGATCGTGTTCGGCTTCAACGACACCCAGAGCAAGTCGAACGTGACCTGGCAGGGCTTCACCCTCCAGTGGTGGGGACGCCTGGACGAGTATCCCGAACTGCTCAAAGCGGTGCGCAACTCCATCTCCATCGCCCTGCTCTCCACGGTGATCACGACGCTGCTCGGCACGCTCATGGGCCTGGCCCTGGGCCGTTACCGGTTCCGCGGGCAGGGCGCCACCAACCTGGTGATGTTCGCCGCGATCGCCTCGCCCGAACTGGTCATGGGCGCCTCGCTGCTGTCGCTGTTCATCAGCGTCGGCGTGCAGACCGGCTTCGCGACCGTGGTCGTCGCGCACGTGCTGTTCTCGCTGTCCTTCGTGGCGATCACCGTGCGGGCCCGGGTGATCGGGCTCGACCGGTCGATCGAGGAGGCGGCGCGCGACCTCGGCGCGTCCACCTGGATCACGTTCTGGCGGATCACCTTCCCGATGATCCTGCCCGGCGTCGTCTCGGGCGCGCTGCTGGCCTTCGCCCTGTCCATCGACGACTTCGTGATCACCCAGTTCACCAGCGGCGCCGTCCAGACGTTCCCGCTGTGGATCTGGGGGGCCACCCGTATCGGGGTGCCGCCTCAGGTGAACGTCATCGGAACGCTTATATTCGCGGTAGGCGTCGCCATCGCCGTGGTCAACACGGTCACCGCGCGCCGCCGCACCTAGCCTTCGCCGAGCCCCGTGCCCTCACCGGGTGGCACGGGGCTTCGGTGTACCCGGGCTCCCGGATCTCCGGGTCCCGGGTTCCCGGCGGCGAGGGCCGCGGCGGACAATATCCCGGCGGAGAACAGATTCCCGGCAGAGAACAGGGAGGCGAGATCGGATTCAGGCGGGGGGAACCCGCGCGCGATCTCCATGATCACGCGATACACACAAAGACAACCTGACTCACGTAGGGAAGTGAGATTTGTGGATCCGCTGAAGGCTCTTGCTGACGCGGAGCGCAAGCCGTACTGGCTCGACAGTCCGGCGAAACCCGAGCCGCTGGCGCGGCTCTTCGGCGAGACCACCGCCGACCTGGCGGTGGTCGGCGGCGGCTTCTCGGGGCTCTGGACCGCCCTGATGGCCAAGGAACGCGACCCCTCGCTCGACGTCGTCCTCCTTGAGGGGCGCCGGGTCGGCTGGGCGGCGTCCGGCCGCAACGGCGGCTTCGCGATGGCCACGCTGACCCACGGCATCGCCAACGGGCTGGAGCGCTGGCCCGAGGAGATCTCCACGCTCGAACGCCTCGGCGTCGACAACCTCGACGAGATCGGCGAGGCGGTCGCCGGATACGGCATCGACTGCGGCTACGAGCGCACCGGCGAGCTGCACGTGGCCACCGAGCCGTGGCAGCTGGAGGAGATGAACCGCAACGTCGGCGTCGCCCGCGACCTGGGCGCCCGCTTCGACGTCCTCGACACCGAACAGGTGCGGGCGGAGGTGAACTCGCCCACGTACATCGGAGGCCACTGGGAGCGCGACGGCTGCGCCATGCTCGACCCCGCCCGGCTGGCCTGGGGGCTCCGGCAGGCCTGCCTCTCGCTGGGCGTGCGCATCCACGAGCGCACGCCGGTACGCACGATGAGGGACACCCCGACGAGCCTGGACCTGATCACCCCGCACGGCAGCGTCAGGGCGCGCAAGGTGGCGCTCGGCACCGGCGTGTTCCAGCCGCTGCTGCGGCGGCTGAAGCACTTCCTGGTGCCGGTCTACGACTACGCGCTGATGACCGAGCCGCTCTCGGCCGGCCGGCTGGCCTCGGTGGGCTGGCACAACCGGCAGGGGGTCGGGGACGCGGCCAACCAGTTCCACTACTACCGGCTGACCGAGGACAACCGGATCCTCTGGGGCGGTTACGACGCGGTCTACTACAACGGCGGCATGATCAAGCCCGAGTACGAGCAGCGCGACGAGACCTTCGTCAAGCTGGCGGAACACTTCTTCACCACGTTCCCCCAGCTGTCCGGGCTGCGCTTCACCCACAGGTGGGGCGGCGTGATCGACACCTGCAGCCGGTTCAGCGCCTTCTACGGCCAGTCGCACGGCGGGCGCCTCGCCTATGCCGCCGGATACACCGGCATGGGCGTCGGCGCGACCCGGTTCGGGGCGAACGTCATGCTCGACCTGCTCGCCGGAGAGCGGACCGAGCGGACCGAGCTGCGGATGGTCAAGGAGAAGCCCGTCCCGTTCCCGCCCGAGCCGGTCCGCTCGGCGGGGATCCAGATGACCCGCTGGTCGATCGCCCAGGCCGACCTGCACCAGGGGCGCCGCAACCTCTGGCTGCGGACCCTGGACCGGATGGGTCTCGGCTTCGACTCCTGAGGTTCCCGAGGTCCCTGCTTCCCAACGGCCGTCCCCGTTCCCGCTCCCGGCTCAGGCCGGTCGGGCGGGGGCGGGGACGGCCACGGGACGGCATGGGACGGCAGAGGACGATCAGGGACGACGGGGGACGGGCCGAAGAACGGCCGGGTCCGGGGCCGGCGGGGGAACGCCGTTGGCTTCCGCCGCGCGGGCCGTACAGACTTGGAGCATGTCCGAAAAGGTGAAGTTCACCGCCGGAGGGATCACCCTCGTCGGCGACCTGCGGATTCCGGCGGCGCCGGGCCCGCACCCCGCCCTGGTCCTCACGGGCCCGTTCACCGGCACCCGGGACCAGGTCACCGGCCTGTACGCCGCCCGGCTGGCCGAGGCGGGATACGCGACGCTGGCCTTCGACCACCGCAACTGGGGGGAGTCGGGCGGGGAACCGCGCAACCACGAGGACGCCCAGGGCAAGCTGGAGGACCTGCGGGCCGCGGTCTCGCTGCTGCGCTCGCGTCCCGAGGTGGACGGCGACAGGATCGGCGCGGTCGGGATCTGCCTCGGCGGGGGCTACGCGCTCAAGTTCAGCGCGTTCGACCCCCGGGTGAAGGCGTTCGCGGGCATCGCGGGGGCCTACAACAACCCCTACGGCATGCGCGCCGGGATGTCGCCCGCCGGGTACCAGGAGGCGCTGGCCTCGTTCACAGCGGTGCTGGAGCGCCAGGACAGGGGTGGTGAGGTGGAGTACCTGCCCGCGGTGGCCGAGGAGGGGGAGGCGGCGATGCCGGGCGACGAGCCGTTCGCCTACTACGGCACCTCCAGGGGCGCCTCGGAGCACTGGCGCAACGAGGTCACCCGGGCCTCCGTCCGGGAGCTGATCACCATGGACAACATGACGGGCGCCGACTTCCTGTCGCCCAAGCCCGGCCTGATCGTGCACGGCGTGGTCGACCGCTTCTGCTCGCCCGAGGGGGCCGAGGAGGCGTACCGGCGGATGGACGAGCCCAAGAGGATCGTCTGGCTGGACGCCAGGCTGCACATCGACCTCTACGACGCCGAACCGCACGTCACCCGGGCGGTCGAGGCGACCGCCGCGTTCTTCGGCGAGCACCTCTGAACGCGATGTACGTCCTCGGGCTGGACGTCGGCGGGACCTCCTCGCGGGCCCTCCTGCTCGACGCCTCGGGGCGGCGGGCCGGGTACGGGAGGGCGCCGGGCGGCAATCCCGCGGCCCACGGCAACGCCGTCGCGGTGGCCAACATCGGCCTGGCGCTGGAGCTCGCCCTGCGCGGGATCGACCCGGGCCTGGTGTCCGGGGCGGTGATCGGGCTGGCGGGCGGCGGGGCGCTGGACCGCCTGGTGTTCGACCCCATGTGGGCCGCCGCCGGCCTGCGGGTCCCGCCCCGCCTCACCGGCGACCTGGGCATCGCCTTCGCCGCCGGTACGGCGGAACCGCGCGGCACCGCGCTCATCGCCGGGACCGGGGCCATCGCCGCCAGGATCGAGGACGGCGAGCCGGTGATGATCGCCGACGGGCTCGGCTGGCTGCTGGGCGACCAGGGCTCCGGGTTCTGGCTGGGCAGGGAGGCGGCCGGCGCCGCCGCCCACGCCCTCAGCCGGGGGGACGCGGGCGGCAGGCTCACCCGCCTCGTCACCGACGCCCTCCTGGAGGACGAGGTCTCGGGGCCGGCGGTCGCCGAGATGGGAGAGGGCGGCGCGGGCACGATGGAGGAGATGCGGGCACTGGCGATCAGGCTGGTGGTCCGCGCGCAGTCGCGGCCCCCGCTGGAGCTGGCCCGGCTCGCCCCGCTCGTCAGCCGGGCGGCGGTGGAGGGGGACCCGGCCGCCCTGGAGATCGTGTCCACCGCGGCCCGGCTGCTCTGCGAGACGGTGGCCGAGGTCCGCCGGGCGGGCGAGACGAGCCCGATCGTGCTGGCCGGGAGCGTGCTGACCAGTGAGGGACCGGTCGCCTCCGCCGTACGGGAGAGGCTGGGTCCCTCGACGGTCCTGGCGGGAGACGGCGCGGCGGCGGCGGCGTGGCTGGCCGGCCGGAAGGCGTTCGGCTGGGACCCGGCGACCGCCGCCCGGCTGCACGCCCGCGTCGTCTCCGGAGGCTGACCGGGCTTCGTCTCCACGGTCCGGCGGGCCGTAACCCGGTCCGGGTACACACCTCGATTCCACGGTCCGGCGGGCCGTAACCCGGTCCGGGTACACACATCGATGTACGTCCCGGATGGGCCTGCGTGACGATGTCCGCGGGCCCTCCGGACGGGATCGTGGAAGGCGTGACAAGTCGCCGCGTAGAAGTGCTCGACCTGCTCAGGGGAATCGCCATCGTCGGCACCCTGGGCACGAACATCTGGATCTTCACCGATCCCGGCGGCCCCGCCGACGTCATCGGGGCGCTGGGCAGGCCGGAAACCGTGGAGACGCTCCTCCGCTTCCTCACCAACGGCAAGTTCCTCGCGCTGCTCACCCTGCTCTTCGGGGTCGGGCTCGAACTCCAGTACCGCTCGGCCGCCCGCCGCGGCGTGCCGTGGCCCGGCTGGTACCTGTGGCGGGCCGGGCTGCTGTTCGTCGAGGGCCTGATCCACTACCTGCTGATCTTCGAGTTCGACGTGCTGATGGGCTACGCGCTGACCTCGGTCATCGTGGCGTACCTGATCGGCAGGAGCGACCGCGTGGTCAAGGTGTGGATGATCACCGTCGGGACGGTCTTCACCGCGCTGATCGCGCTGCTCACCGTCGGCACCACCTCGGAGAGCCTGGACACCGGGCCGGAGTCGTCCACGCTCTTCACCGACGGCACCTACCCGCAGCAGGTCGCCGCCCGGATCGAGATGATCGGTCTCTACCGGATCGAGATCGTCCTCATCGTCCCGATGGGCATCGTGCTGTTCCTGCTCGGCTCCCGGCTGATGCGCGCCGGGGTGTTCGAGGACTCGGAGCGGGGCGCCACGCTGCGCCGGAGGCTCATGGTCGCCGGGCTCGCCGTGGGCCTGCCGCTGAACCTGGTCACGGCCTTCGCCGGCCCCGGCTGGTTCCTGGTGGACCGCTACCTGCTGCCCCCGCTGGTGGCGCTGGGCCTGCTCGGCCTCGTCGCGACCCTCGCGCGGCGGGCGACCGGCGCCCCCGGCGTGCTGAGGCGAGGGCTGAACAACGTCGGCCGTACCGCCCTGAGCTCCTACATCTTCCAGAACCTGGTCGCGTCGGCGCTCTGCTACGGCTGGGGACTCGGCCTGGCCGCGTCGCTCGACGACCTGCGACCGTGGTGGGTCCTGGCGGCCTGGGCGGGCATCTGCGCGCTCTTCATGACGCTGTCCACGCTGTGGCTGCGGCGCTTCGAACGAGGTCCCGTCGAGACGCTCTGGCAGTGGGCGTACCTGGCGCCCCAGGGGCGCCCGAAGAACCCTGAGGGGCGCCCGAAGAACCCTGATAAAATAGTGGAAGTTTCCACAAAACGTTAGGGCTTGGTTTGTCGCGGAGGGTCGCCGGCGCGGTCACGGCCCTTCTGCTGTCCCTCATCGCCCTCGTGTACGCCCCGCTGCCGGGGCCCGGCCACCATCCCGCCGCCCCCGGCGCCGCGATCACGCTGGCCAGCGGGGTCGGCTTCGCTCCCGCGACCCCCCACGCGCCGGCCTGCGACCTGTGCCCGCCCGGCCCCGGCCTCGCGCCGCCCGGCCGGCCGGCGAGGGTCGCGCCCCTGCCCGGCCGGCCGGTCCCGGCCACGCACGCCCTGTACGACGACAGCTCTCCCCGAGCGCCTCCGTCAAGCGATCAGCAGAGGTTCCTGCCCGAGATCGTTTGACGGAGGTTTTTTCATGTTCCACGAATGTGTGTCCGCCATGCCCGCGATCGTCTCCGGGGGAGGGCAGAATGGCACTGGGTGACGCTCTCGTCGCGCTCGGCGGCTCCTTCCTCGCCGCCGGGATCATCGCCAGGCTCGGCACCCGGATAGGGCTGCCGACCATCCCCCTGTTCATGCTGGCGGGCATCATCTTCGGCCCGCACACGCCCGGTCTCGCCCTCGTGGAGAATCCGGCGGACCTGAAGGTCATCGCCGCGCTCGGCCTGATCTTCCTGTTGTTCTACCTCGGCCTGGAGTTCTCCCTCGACGACCTGGTGGCGGGCGGCAGGCGCCTGGTGTTCGCCGGGGTCGGCTACCTCGTGCTCAACGTCGGCGGCGGCCTGGCCTTCGGGTTCGCCCTCGGCTGGGGGAGCAGGGAGGCCATGGTCCTGGCCGGGGTGATCGGCATCTCCTCCTCGGCGATCGTGACCAAACTCCTGGTCGACATGGGGCGCCTCGGCAATCCCGAGAGCCGCCTCATCCTCGGGATCATCGTCGTCGAGGACGTCTTCCTCGCGCTCTACCTCGCCGTACTGCAGCCGGTCCTCAGCGGAGCCGACAGTTTCGGCGCCGCCGCGATCTCCTTCGGCAAGGCGTTCGCCTTCCTGATCGTGCTGACCGCGCTGGCGCGGTGGGGCACGCGGCTGGTCAACAAGCTGGTCACCACCAGGGACGAGGAACTGCTGGTGGTGACGTTCACCGGCCTGGCGATCCTCACCGCCGGGATCGCCGAGGAACTGGGCGTCTCCGACGCCATCGGCGCCTTCATGATCGGGCTCATCCTCAGCTCCAGCAGGGCGGCCCCGCGCATCCGGCAGCTCGTCCACCCGCTCAGGGACGCCTTCGCCGCGCTGTTCTTCTTCGCGTTCGGCCTGTCCATCGAGCCGGGCGACATGCTGTCGGTGGCCTGGCCCATCACGATCGCTGTGCTGGTCACGGTGCTTCTCAACGTCGCGGCCGGGGTGCTGGCGGCGAGGCTCAACGCGTTCGGCCGGGCCGAGGCGGTCAACATCTCGCTGACCGTGCTCTCACGCGGCGAGTTCGCCCTGGTCCTGGCGACCATGGCGCTGGCCGCCGGGCTGGACGACAGGCTCGCCCCGTTCATCGCCGGGTACGTGCTCGTCCTCGCCCTGCTGGGCCCGCTGGTCGCCAGCCGCTCCGAGCAGATCGCCCGGCTGCTCCCCGGCGGGCGGCGCGACGCCGAGGCGGCGGATTCGGCCGGGGCCGGGGACCGGCAGCCGGTTCCCTAGAACAGCCCCGCTAGGAGGCCGCCGGGGTTCTCGCCCCGGTGGCCTCCCCGGCGGGAGCCCGCCCGCCGCGCCGCCGCAGGATCACCACCGCTCCCGCAGCCACGACCAGCACGCCCGCCCCGGCGAGCCACGGCCACGGAACGGCCGTGCCGGCACCGGCCGCGAAGGAGGTGTCCCACAGCGTCACTGTCTTGTCGTCGCTACCGGTGGCGAGGATCTTCCCGTCGGGAGCGAAGGCGGCCGACCAGACCGGACCCGTGTGGCCGGTGAGCGGGCCGCCGATCGGCCGCCGGGTCGCCGGGTCCCACAGCCGGACGACGGAACCGGTGCCCACGGCCAGGGTCGCGCCGTCCGGGCTGAGCGCGACGGTGTGGATCTCGTCCGGATGGCCGGTGAGAGGGGCGCCGATCGGCCGGCGGGTCGCGACGTCCCACAGGATCACCGTCCTGTCGCGGCCGCCGGTGACGAGGGTGCCGCCGTCGGGACCGAAGACGACCGACCGCACCAGATCGGTGTGGCCGGTGAGCGGGTCGCCGACAGGTCGCCGGGTCGCGACGTCCCACAGGATCACCGTCGCGTCGTCGCCGCCGGTGGCGAGGGTCCTGCCGTCGGGGCTGAAGGCGACCGACTGCACCCAGTCGGTGTGGCCGGTGAGGGGGTCGCCGATCTGCTGCCGGGTCGCGACGTCCCAGAGGATCACCGTCTTGTCGGCACTGCTCGTGGCGAGGGTCTTGCCGTCGGGGCTGAAGGCGACCGACCGTATCCAGTCGGTGTGGCCGGTGAGGGGGTCGCCGGCCGGCTGCCGGGTCCGTGTGTCCCACAGGATCACCGTGTGGTCGCCGGAGCCGGTTCCCTCGCCGTTGTTGCCGCCGCTGGCCAGGAGCCCGCCGTCCGGGCTGAACGCCATCGCCTCCACCGCCCTGGTGTGGCCTTTCATCGGGTCGCCGACAGGTCGCCGGGTCGCGACGTCCCACACGATCACCGCGCCGTCGCCGTCGCCGCCTGCCAGCGTTCCGCCGTCGGGGCTGAACGCCACGACGTTCACCCTCTCGACGTGCCCCCTGAGCTGGGCGACGCCGGTTGTTCTCGCGGGGTCCGGCGCGGGCCGGAACAGGTAGACCGCGGTTGCGGCGGTGACCAGGATCGCCGCGGCCACCGCGATCGCCGGGCGGAGCCCGCGCCGGGGGGTGCGCGCGGGGACCCGCGCGGGCCCGGTGGCGGCCGGAGAGGTGGTGGGGGGCGGGGCGGTTGGGGACGCAGCGGACGCAGCGGACGCAGCGGTGAACGGCAGGGTGACGGGCCGTACCTCCTCCTGGCGCGCGGTGGCGTACGCCTCGGCCGGCGAAGGAGACGGGGGAGGAGCGGGTGCGGGGGGAGCGGCGCGGCCGGCGATCCGGGTGTCGCCGTCGTCCGGTCCCGGCCCGGCCGAGGATTCGTCTCCCGGCCCGCCGGAGAATTCACCGGGTGCCTGCCCGGCGGCGATCCCGGCGAGCGCGGCGGCGGCCTGGGAGCCGGTGAGGCGCAGGGCGGGGTCCTTGCGCAGCAGCCCTTCCAGAACGGGCGCCAGAGGACCGGCGTGCACGGGCGGGGCGGGCGGCCGGGTGGCGATCGAGACGTAGATCGATCCGTGCGTCGTGCCGCTGAACGGACGGCGGCCCTCGACCGCGGCGTACAGGGTGGCGCCCAGCGACCACAGGTCCGACGCCGCGGTGGCGGGGTGGCCGTTGATCTGCTCAGGAGAGATGAAGGCGGGGGTGCCCAGGGTGACGCCGGCGCCGGTGAGGGTGACGTCTCCCTCGACGGCGGCGATCCCGAAGTCGGTCAGCACGACCCGCTCGCCTTCGAGCAGGACGTTGGCGGGTTTGATGTCGCGATGGGTGATCCCGGCGGCGTGCGCGACCGTCAGCGCCGCGAGGATCTGCCCGCCGATCGCCGCCACCCGCTGGGGCGGCAGGCGCCCCCGGGTTCTCAGCGCCTCGTCCAGCGAGGGCCCGTCGACGATCTCTGTCACGATCCACGGGCGGCCGTCGGCCTCGACGACATGGTCGTGAACGGTGATGATCGCCGGATGTTTCAGCTGCGCCGCGGCGCGGGCCTCACGCTGCATCCGCTTGTAGAGCGTCTCGCGCGCGGAAACGTCCAGGTGATCGGGGAGGATGAGTTCTTTTACCGCCACCTGGCGGTGCAGGCTCTCGTCCCGCGCCCGCCACACCGTGCCCATCCCGCCGCGGCCCAGCACGTTTATCAGCCGGTATCGCCCGGCGACCAGCCTGCCCGCGTCGTTCGCCACGATAAGACCTTAACGACGGCATGGTGGCATAAGCCGTGAAGGGGAACTGATCGTAACCGTGATGATGCCGAGCGTGGACCGTCCGATCGGCGCGGCCGTCACGCGAATTGTCGAGAACACCCGGGGTGACCTCGGGAGATTCCGGCCTTCTAGCCGTCTGCGGCGGTGTGGCGGCCGATGATGGGGCGCAGCACGTCCAGCACCGTCGCGTCCTCGATGGTCGAGGGGACGGGCTCGTCGGAGCCCTCCGCGATGCCGCGCATGGTCTTGCGCAGGATCTTCCCCGACCGGGTCTTCGGCAGGGCCGGGACCACGTCCACCTGCTTGAGGGCCGCCACGGCGCCCACCTGCTCGCGGACGGCCAGGACCAGCTCGGCCCGCAGGGTCTCCGGGTCGATCTCCACCCCGCTCTTCAGCACCACGAAACCGCGCGGAACCTGCCCCTTCAGCTCGTCGGCGACCCCGATGACCGCGCACTCGGCCACCGCCGGGTGCGCGGCCAGCACCGCCTCCATGGACCCGGTCGACAGCCGGTGCCCGGCCACGTTGATCACGTCGTCGGTGCGGCCCATCACGAACAGGTAGCCGTCCTCGTCGAGATGGCCGCCGTCGCCGGTCAGGTAGTGGCCGGGGAAGGCCGACAGGTAGGACCTCACGTAGCGCTCGTCGTCCTGCCAGAGGGTGGGAAGGGTGCCCGGCGGGAGCGGGAGCCGGATGCAGATCGCCCCCTCCTCGCCCGGGGCGCACTCGTCGCCGGAGGCCCTCAGCACGCGCACGTCGTACCCGGGGACGGGCACGGTGGGGGAGCCCGGTTTGACCGGCATGGGCTCCAGCCCGCGCAGGTTGGCGGCGACGGGCCAGCCGGTCTCGGTCTGCCACCAGTGGTCGACGACCGGCACGCCCAGCCTGTCCGCGGCCCAGTGGTAGGTGTCGGGGTCCAGGCGCTCCCCGGCGAGGAACAGCGTCCGCAGCGACGAGATGTCGTACCCGCCGAGCAGGGCCGCCTCCGGGTCGGCCCTCCTGATGGCGCGGAACGCGGTCGGCGCCGTGAACAGCGCGTTCACCCGGTGCTCGGCGATCACCCGCCAGAACGCGCCCGCGTCGGGGGTGCCGACCGGCTTGCCCTCGTACAGCACGGTCGTGGCGCCGCGCAGCAGCGGACCGTACACGATGTAGGAGTGCCCGACGACCCAGCCGACGTCGGAGGCCGCCCAGAACACCTCGCCCGGCGCGATGTCGTAGACGTTGGCCATGCTCCACAGCAGCGCCACCGCGTGCCCGCCGTTGTCGCGCACGACGCCCTTCGGCAGGCCGGTCGTGCCGCTGGTGTAGAGGATGTAGAGCGGGTCGGTCGCCCGAACCGGCACGCATTCGGTCGGTTCGGCCTTCGCCATCGCGTCCGCCCAGTCGACGTCCCGCCCCTCCACCGGTTCGGCGGGGGCCTGCTCGCGCTGCAGGATCACGCAGTGCGCGGGCGCGTGCGCGGCCAGCCCCAGCGCGGCGTCGAGCATCGGCTTGTACGGCACCACGCGTGAGGGCTCGATCCCGCAGGAGGCCGACACGACCACCTTGGGGCGCGCGTCGTCGATCCTGGCGGCCAACTCCTTCGGCGCGAACCCGCCGAACACCACCGAGTGCACCGCCCCCAGCCGCGCGCACGCCAGCATGGCGATCACCGCCTCGGGCACCATCGGCATGTAGATCACCACCCGGTCGCCCTGCTCCACCCCGAGCGAGCGCAGCACCCCGGCGAACCTCGCGACCTCGTCGCGCAGCTCGGCGTAGGTGTAGCGCCTGCCGGTGCCCGTCACCGGGCTGTCGTGGACCAGCGCGAGCCGGTCGCCGTGACCGGCCTCGACGTGCCGGTCCAGCGCGTTGTGGCAGGTGTTCAGCTCCCCGTCGGGAAACCACCGGTAGAAGGGCGGCGCCCCCGCGTCCAGCACCTCGCGCGGCGGCCTGCTCCAGGTGACCGCCTCGGCGGCCTCGGCCCAGAAGTCCTCGGGATCGGCGATGCTGCGGGCGAAGGCGTCAGCGTACGACATCAGGCCATCATGCTCTTTCCCGGACTCCCGGGTCGAGGCCCCTCTCCGGCCTTCGCGCACGGAGAACGGTCACCGGCGGGGCCGCGGGCCTGGACCTAGGATGTTGACGCATGTGGATGCGCCGGTCGGCTGCCGTGATGTTCGTGCTGTTTCCGACGGTATCTGCGCATATCGGGGGAGCGCTCATTTCGAGCACGGGGTTGTTTTATTACGACATATCCGTGCTTGATGGGATCGGGATCTTCTCGCTGGCGCAGGGACTCGGCGCCGGGTACCTGAATTCGGCGGTCTTCGATGTGGCGGTGGCGGTGCTGCGCGCGGAAATTTTCACGATCGGTTTCGCGGTGCCGGCGGTTCTGGTCGTCGCGGCGTTGCTGTGGCGGGAACGTCGCCTCACCAGGCTCGTGATCTGGTTGCTGGTCGTCCTCTCGGTGGCGAATCTCGGCGCCAACCTGGTCGCCCTTTTCTCGGATCTGTCGGTGTGCCCGCCGTTGGGTGACCATGACTCCACCTGCTACCGGGGCGCCGGGGCGACACCGTTCTTCCTCTACGCCCCGGCCTACGCCCTCGCCGCCCACCTGCTGGCGACCCTCACCACCGCCGAGGCCGGCGCTGACGCCACACGAGCATCCGTCCCGTGATCCCCCTGGCCCGCATCCCGGTCGGCGAGTCCAACGGCGGCGGCGTGCTCCGGCGCAGCTACCTCACCGCTCCGGTGCGGGCCGATCCCGATTCCGCGACCGCGTGTTCACGGGAGGAGATCGGCGACGGGCTGGAGTCGCTGGACGCGGAGGCCTGACGAACGACCTGGCCGGTCCGGCGCGGGGGACGTTCACCGGAACTTTTCCCCTCTCGACATCTGCCGCGCCGGTTTGTCGGTGAGGTGATCTAACGTCCCGGCCATGACTTCAGTGACGCGGGCGTACACATACGCCGCGCCCCCCTCCCCGGTCGACGGTCGTCTCGCATCGGCGACCTGCGGCGGGCGGGCCCTGTCCGGCCCGGCCGTGGCCCCCCGGTTCCTCAGCGGCATGGTGACCCGGGCGGTCCCCGCCGAGGCGGCCCTGCCCGGCGTCGCTCGCGCCGCAGCGGAGGTCTCCCGATGACCCTCTGGACGGAGATCTGTGATCTGGTCACCCGCAACCAGGTCACCCACCTGGCCCGCCGGCTGGTCGCGCTCACCGAGGAGGAGCGCGCCGAGGTGGGCGGGCGGTTGCCCGGCCTCGTCAAGGAGCTGCGCCGTGCCCGCACCGAGCGGGTGCGCGCCGATCATCCCGACGACTTCGAGGAGATGGCCTCCTGGGAGGTCGGCGACCTGCTCGACGAGCTGGCCGGCGCACTGCTGCTGACCGGTGTCGGCGTCATCACCGGTCCGGCGGCCGCGGTGACGTGGATGACCGGCCGCGACGTCAACCGCCGCTGGGCCGAGGACATCGACGTCGCCCAGGTGTGCCGGGTGGCGGCCGCCCGGCCCCCGGAGTGGCGTCGTGATGTCGCGGTCCGGCTGGCCCGGCGGGTACGCCGTCCCGCCGACCGCATCGCGCCGCTGGCCGTGGCGCTGCTGCGCGAGTCCGGCGCCGTGCCGCCCGACCACGACCCGCTGGTCGCCGCCTGGCTGGCCGCACCGAGCGTGGCCCGTGACCCGCTGACCCCCGTGCTGCTGCCTCGTGTCTTCGACGCCGACGGCGCGGGCCGCGCCCTCCGTGACGAGCGGCTGGAGCCCCGGCCGACCCGCTGGCTGGCCGCCGCCGCCCGCGAGCTGCCCAGGGAGCGGGTGCTCGACGGCTGCGTGAGCCGTTTCCTGCGCGGCGGCGAGGCGCAGGACCTGCGGTTCTTCGTCCGGCTGCACACGCTCCTCGACCCCACGCCCGCGGAGTCCGCGCCCCGCCTGCGCGACTACCTGCGGTTGTTGCCGTCGGCTCCGGGCACGGTCGCCGAACTGGCCGCCGGGCAGGTGCGCGGGGCGATGCCGCTCGACCACGCCGACCTGGTCGAGGCGGTCGACGCGCTCACCTTCCGGGACGAGGCCAAGCTCGCCGCCACGGGCCTGCGCTGGCTCGACCGGGCGATCCTGGCCACGCCCGAGGCGGCCGCCGATCTCGTGACCGCGCTGACCACGGCGTACGCGCACAAGTCCTTCGACGTGCGCAACCGCGCGGCCGAGCTGACCCTGAAACACGCCGACCTGTTCGCCGACCACGCCGACGTGATCCTCGACGCGATCCCCCAGCTCCCCGCCGACCTGGGCGCGAAGCTGGCCGAGCGGTTCGGCGGAGAGGTCCCGGTCGAGGAACCGCTGGAACGGAAGGAGTTCCCGCCGCTGCCCGAGGTGCCCTCACCGGAGCGTTTCCCCGAGCCGTCGATCTTCCCGAACCACCACGAGCGGTGGATCGGACGGGAACGCTGGATGGCGGCGTTCGTCGCCGGGGTCGCGGAGAACCGCACGAACCTGCGCCTCAGGTTGAGGCCGCACGTCGAGCAGCAGACGCAGTACCGGCCGGACAGGGACGAGATCACCGACCCCGACGAATGGCAGGCCGTGCTGGCCGAGGAGCTCGTCGTGCCCGGCACCCTGCCGGAGATCCCCCCTCTCGGCCCGGAGAAGTTCTGGGACGACGCGAGTCACTCGGTCTCGGTCCGCCAGGTCGCCCGCGGCGAGGAGATCGAGCTGGAGCCGCCGAAACGGCGGATCACGGTGATCGGCGGCTGGCGCCCCGGCCGCTACCTCGACGACGACACCCCGCTCCGCGTCGTCTTCATCACCTGGACCAGCGACGACGGCCCGGCCGGGGCCGTGGCCGTCGAGGCCGGCCGGCCGATCCCCTTCGCCAACGGCCGGATCCACCTGTACGGACAGCCCTCCGATGACGACCAGGCGCCGGAGACAGGCGCCGACGAGTCCGAGGAGTTCGACGAACATGAGGACTTCGACGACGCCGTCCCGGATCACCACGAGCGCCGTCCGGTGGAGCCCGGAGTCCTCTACGACGACTCGGTGGAGGCGATGCCGTGGCACGACCTGGATCGCGCCTACGAGCGCATGGCCGACCTGGGGGTGGACCCCGACCGGATCACGGCCATGCGGAAAGGCCTGCCGGTGCCCCCGCCCGGCCCGGACGAGCCGCTCGTGGCGGTCACCGTCGGCTTCGTCCCGCCCCGGTTGCGCTCCTTCCAGCCCCAGCCGCTTCCTCCCCTGCACGAGTGGCGGCGGCGGCACCGGCTCCCGCACCCGAACCGTCTCTCGCCGCCGTCCGACTTCCTCGCCACCCGCTACGCGGAGCTGTACGGGGCCCTGCGCGCCGACACGCTGCCGCCGGTTCTGCTGGCCACGCCGACGTGGACGACCGGCCATCTCGATCCCGACGTGCTGGTCGCCCGGCTGGAGACGTGCGCCGCCGCGGGCGTGGAACCGCTGCGGGCCGATCTGGCGCAGGCACTGCTGCGGTTGCCCCGGGGCGGCCACCCGGCCGCCGCCGACCGGGCCGCGAAGATCGATTCCGCGGCGGCGCGCACGGCGGCCGAATGGCTGGCCGGGCAGGGCATGCCCGACCCGGAGTGCGGTCTCCGGTGGACCCACATGGTGGACGCGTCCATGGTCGAGTTCGGCGACGGCGAACCCGAGTACTTCACCGAGGTCCGCCTGACGCCCGCGCTACGGGCCACGCCCACCGGCGACGAGCTGATCGACGAGGTGCTGCTGCGGCAGCCGTTCGACTGGGCGGGCGAGGGCCTGGGAAGCGGGATCGGCGGGTGGCCGGCCATGCTGCCCTCGCACCGCGAGGTGGTGGCCGTGAACATGCTGCCGTTCGTGCTCCGCGACCGCTGGTACGCGAGCGTGACCCCGGCGGAACTGTCCCGCCTGGCCGCCTGCGACGGCCCCGTGAGCGAGGCGACGGCGGTGATCATCGCCTTCCTGCTGGGGAGCGGCGTGCCCGGGACGATCCCGGTGGTGCTGCGGATGGCGGCCAGGGGCGACCTGCCCGCCGAGGCGATCGGCCACCAGCTCGCGCTGGTGCTGCGCCGCACCTGGCTGGAGACCCGCCCCGCCATCGCGGCCCTGACCGAGCTGGCCGACGCCGGCGGCCACCACGAGGTGTGGCGCATCCTGCTCGCCCTGCTGCCCGGGATGTTGCCGGGCGAGGGGCGGCGCATCACCGTGACCCACACCGAACTCGTCGCCTTCGCCGCCGACGTGGCACGCTGGACCGGCGCGCGCGGGGAGATCCCGGTCGTCGCCGAGTTCGCGCGCAGCCGCCGGACGATCCGCTTCGTCCACGAGTGCAGGCGTCTTCACGCCCAGCTCACCGCGACCACGTCATGACGAACCGCGCCGGGGTACATCGAAGTTCCCGGTGATCCCGGCGCGGTTCACTCTCACCGGTCCGGCGAGGACGGCGTGCCGGGCGAGGTCACGCCTTCCTCGCCCGACACGCCGGTCCGGCCGGAGGATCAGGTGATCCCGCTCGGTTCGGCGGGGGCGGTGTAGCGGGCCTCGATGAGCTCGCGCACCCGTTTCCTGGCGTCGTCGACGGAGTCGCCGGGATCCTGCTCGACCTCGGCCACCTCGGCCGACAGCTCCTCGTCCTTGACACTGTCCGCCAGCCAGCGCGAGTAGTCGCCCCGGCGCAGGTGGTAGGTCCACGTCTCCTCGTCGACGCCGTCGGCGATGCGGCAGAACGCGGTGAGGTTGCCGGCCCGCAGGTTCAGCGCGTTCTCGGGGCCGCGGAAGTAGAAGCTCGCGTCCTCCCCGAGCTCGCCGGCCGCGTACTTGCGGCGGTGTCTCTGGCGTTCCTCCTCCGGCGGGGCCAACCGCACCCTGACCGGCTCGCCGTCGAGCCGCCAGAACAGCAGTTCCCCGGTCGGCAGGTCGGGAAGATCCCGGCCGGGAGCGTCGTGGCCGGTGGCGGCGGCGAACGCGCCCAGGACGCCCCCGGGCTCGTCCCCGACCGCGACGACCGTGTCGAGGGTCTGGACGACCGCCTCGCTGACCGCCTCGGGATGCACGGTGACCAGCAGGATCCCGCCTATCTCGCGCAGCATCTCCACCGACTGCAGTTTGAACCCGTCGGGCATCATGTGGTGGGCCTCGTCGACCACCAGCCAGTGCGGGTGCCCGGAGCCGGCCGGCAGTGCCGACAGGCGGGGCAGGAAGTCCTGGAAGAAACCGGGCCGGTCGTCGAGGGGTACGCCCAGCAGGTTGACCACGACGCTCTGCCCGGGGTCCTGCAGCACCTGGAGGATCTCCTCCTGGGTGGGCGCGCGCCGGACGTCGCCGAGCACGGACGCGCCCTCGACCCCGTCGGTGTAGTCGCCCTCGGGGTCGATCAGGCAGAACTGGTAGCCCGCCCTGGTGATCCGCTCCAGCAGCGCGGCGGTGACGGTGGACTTGCCGCTGTGCGAGGGCCCGGCGACCAGCATGCGCACGCCGTACGGCGGGAACCGTACCTCCCCGCCGTCGTCGGTGCCCAGCAGCAGGTGGTGGCGCGCCACGTCCACGTCGGCCAGGTCGGTCTCCACGATCCGGTCGATCAACTCGACGACCCCGGCGCCGCGCTCCCGCTCGGTCACCAGGTCACACCGTTCCTTGACGGCGGGGAGCGCGTTGGCCACCGCCACCGCGCACTCGCAGGCGGCCAGGAAGGCGTGGTCGTTCTCGGCGTCGCCCACGCCGACCACGCTGTGGGCCGACATCTCCAGCTCGGCCAGGGCCGCGGCCAGGCCGGTGGCCTTGTTGACACCCGAGGGCAGGACCATCACCGCGCCCTTGTTGAAGATGACCTGC
The DNA here is from genome assembly GCF_051918885.1 of Streptosporangium sp. OZ121. Lineage (NCBI taxonomy): Bacteria > Bacillati > Actinomycetota > Actinomycetes > Streptosporangiales > Streptosporangiaceae > Streptosporangium > Streptosporangium sp. OZ121. The sequence continues at coordinate 12,471 of NZ_JBPXMC010000020.1, read as the reverse complement.
ATCTCCAGCCCGAGCTCGCGGATGGTGGTGAGAACGGTCTCGGCGTGGGGTTCCAAGGTGGAGACGATCGCCGAACCGACGCTGAGCGGCTCCACGCCCAGCTCGCGCAGCCGCTCGACGAAGGCCTCGGGCGGCGCCTCCGCGAGGGTCGAGCTCTCCTGTTCGCCGGGGCGGTGGAGCACGGCCCCGTTCTCGGCGACGACCAGGTCGAACAGGTCCAGTCGCTCGAAGTCCCGGGTGAGCGAGCCGACCTCCCTGCCGGTGACCATCACCAGCCGCCGCCCCGATCGGGCGAGGCGCTCGAGCGCGTCCAGGGTGTCGTCGTCGACGCGGCCCTCGGCGGCCAGCGTTCCGTCGTAGTCACAGGCCAGAACGGGATAGCGCATGCCCGGCCACTTACCCCGCCCCAGGGAGGGAAACGGGGTCCGAGGTGAACTTCTCCTGGCAGGAGGATGTTCCGGCGGCGGAACGAGTTCCCTGACACGCCTGGCGTGGGCCGGATCCGGCCGGCTCGCGTGCCGGAGGAGGCGGCCACCGGCGTGCTCGATGACGGCGGCACGCGATCGTCATGGGATGGGCCGGGGGCACGGTGATCCTCCGGCCCGCGGGTCAGCCGGACACGTTCCGGCGGCGGACGAGAACGAACATGATCCCGATGGCGGCCACCGCGGCGGCGGCGATGACGCCGATCTGGAGGGGGAGGTCGTCGGACGAGCTCTCCTGGGCGGCGCGTTCGGCCAGTGCCGTGGTGGACGCCGGCGTGGTCGCCTTGGGGAGCACGATGTCCTGCGCCTTCACGGTCGCCGACTTGCGGACCTCGGCGGGCTTGGTGACGGTCACGGCGACCTTCCACTCACCCACCGGGAGCGGCTCGGCCGCGTTGTAGAGGTTCTGGCCCTCGGGCGCCGACTTCAGCGGGATCGGGCCGAAGGTACGGCCGTCGGGTGCCGTCGCGAGCAGGGTCGCCGCGACGATGTCGGTGACCGGGCGGCCGTCCTTCTTCCAGGTGATGAGCACGTTGACATTGCGGCCGCCGTCCCCGACGACCTCCAGCGCGAGGGGTGAACCGGGCGCGGCGGAGGCGGCCGGGGCGCCGAGCAGCAGCCCGAGCCCGGCCAGCAGGACGGCCGCGGCGTATCTCAGGGCCTTGTTCACTGGGCGTGGTTTCCTTCCGGGTTCGGCGGCGGCGGGTCCGGTGGGGGCCCGCCGCCGCCGGAGCGCGAAACGGGGTGCCCGCGTCGCGGGGCACCCCGACTACGGATCCATCGGGGGCGCCGGGCTCATGGAGAGAGCCCGGCGCCCCCTCGTCGGGGCCGTGACCCCACTTACACGGGCTTGCCGCCGTACGCGACGATCAGGGCGTTGGCGTCACGCAGGAGCGTGGCCTTCACCGTCGGATCGGAGACGACCTTCCGGTCCTTGACCTCCTTGATGAAGTGCTCGAGCTCCTTGACTACCTTCTTCTTGTCCGGTCCGTGCCCGTGCCCGGGCCCGTGCTTCTTGTCCTCGGCCCTCATGACCTTGCAGATCTTGTCCTGAAGTTTCTTGGCGCTCTTGGCGGACAGCTGCCCGGCCGCCTTGAAGCGCTCGATCAGGGCGGAGATGTCCTTGGTCGAGGTGACCGTCTTGAACGCGACCGACTGCTCGTGGATGCCGCCGGACTGGGTCTCGACGGTGACGGTGAGCGTGTGCTCGCCCAGGGCCAGCGTGTGGAGCGGCTGGACGGTCCCGGACGTGAACGGCCGGCCGTCCAGCTTGCCGGTCACGGTCTTGACCCCGGGTCCGGTGACCTCCCAGGCGATGGTCAGGTCCTTGCTGTCGCCGTACTCGGTGCCGTCCGCGACACCGGAGATGAGGATGGTGGGCTCGGCGCCGTCCTCGATCTTGATGGTCGCGGCCTTGGTCTCCTCGACGTTGCCGGCCTTGTCGGTGGCGCGGTAGCGCAGCTCGTGGTCGCCGACACCGGTGACGTCGACCGTCGTGGTGTAGGGCGTCCAGTCGCCGCTGTCGAGGGCGTACTCGATCTTCTCCACGCCGGACGTCGCGTCCGTCGCGGCGAGGGTCACCGGCACGGTGTCCTGGCCGACCGGGAGGAAGTCCGCGGTGGTGACGGGCGCGGTCGCGTCGACCTTGACGGCGAGCGTCTTGGCCTCCTCGACGTTGCCCGCCTTGTCGACGGAACGGTACGCCAGGGTGTGGTCACCGTCACCGGTGATGACCACCGGCTCCAGGTACGCGGTCCAGGCGCCGCCGTCGAGCTGGAACTCGGTCTTGTCGACGCCGCTGCCCTGAGCCTCGTCGGCGCCGGCCAGCGAGACCTGGACCAGGCCGGTGAACCACCCGTTCGCCGGCTCGGCCGGGTCGGGGGTGGCCGTGGTCACCGGGGCGGTCGAGTCGGCCGTTCCGCCGCCGTTGAGGCGGAAGTAGTCGAACTTGACCGTCTTGGACGCCTGCTGCGAGGTGCCGATGGCGTACACGCCGACCTTGCCGTCGCCGACGGCGGTGTTGGTCACCGCCTCCGAGAACTCTGTCCACGTGGTGCCGTCGGAGGAGTAGGACCCCTTGAAGCCGGTGCCCTCCTTCTTCAGGCGGAGGTGCCAGACGCCCTGGGTGAGCGAGCCGATCTGCGGCTGCGGGTTCAGGACGGTTCCGGCGACCTCGCTGCGCAGCTCGATCCGCCGCGACACCGCGGAGCCCGCGGCGTTGTCCATGACGTAGTCGAGCTTCACGTAGTCGTCGTCACCGGCGTAGACGATCAGGCCGCCCTGCTGGTACTGCTCGTTGAGCGCCGAACCGTCGATCTTCGTCTCCAGCGTCCAGTCGCCGCTCGGCGCCGTCTGCAGGATGAAGTTCTTCGGATCGGAGTTGCCGGTCCCGAAGATGTCGCCCGTCTGGGTGTCGATCTCCAGGTTGCCGCCGGTCACCCGGGCGGTCGAGCTGTCACCACGGACGATCGCGTCCCAGCGGCAGGTGTCGATCGACGAGCCGTCGAACTCGTCGCTCGGCTCGGGCTTGCTCGCGGTGTCGTCGGGGCTGATGTGGAACCAGTCGAACGACGCGTCGACCACCGGGCGGTTACCCGTGCTCGCCAGGGCGAACAGGCCGATCCTCGGGTTGGTGATCCCGGCGAGCGCCTTGGTCTGCGGCATCGCCGTGAAGGTGGTCCCGTCCGGCGAGTAGTGGGCGGTGAGGTTGGTGCCGTCGCTCATGAACCGCACGTACACCGTGTCGGGGTAGGCGTCCCCGAGGTTGGCCGTGTTGCTCTCCGTCACCTCGTTGGGGGTGCCGTTCTCCTCCCGGATGAACTGGAAGATGCGGGCGGCGTGGTCGTTGGTCCCCCGCGCCTGGAGCACCATCTTGGCGTAGTTGTCGTCGTCGCCGTAGACGATCAGACCCGCCTGCTGGTAGGCGTCGCGGGCGTTCAGCGTGACCTTGGTGGTGGCCGTCCAGCCACCCTCCGGCATCGGCTGGAGCACGATGTTGGTCGTGGTGCCGGTGCCGGTGCCGTAGATCTCGGTGAGCGACGTCGGCAGGACGAGCTTGCCGTCCGCGACCTTGAGGTTCTGGTCCTCACGGACGACCGACCAGCGGTCCCGGTCGAGCTCGGCGCCCAGGAAGTCGTCGGAACGACCGGTGAGGCACGCGGTGCTCGGCGGGTCCACCTTGATGGAGACCGTCTTGCTCGTCGAGGCACCCTTGGCGTCGGTCACGGTCACCGTGGCGGTGTACGTGCCGGGCGCGTTGTAGGTGTGGCTCGCGTCGGCGGTGGTCGGCTCCGGCGAGCCGTTCACGCCGAAGTTCCACTTGTACGTGAGCGGGGTGTTGTTGTCGGGGTCGGTGGCGGTCGAGGTGAAGTCGACCTTCAGCGGGGCGATGCCCGTGACCGGGGTCGCCGACACGGTCACCGTCGGGCGCTGGTTGTCGGTGGCGCCCTGGCCGATGAAGTCGACCCAGTTGAAGTTGAGCAGGTAGGCGTCGTTGGCCGCGCTCGCCGGCTTGCGCACGATGAAGAACAGCGGGCCGGTCGTCGTCGGGACGTCGGTCAGGTCGACCGTGACGTCCTGGAACGTCTGCCAGCCGCCGGTCGGCGCGATGTCGACCGAGCCCACCAGGGTTCCGGTGTCGGCGTTGCCCGCCTTGATCTGCACGGTGCCGCCGGCGCCGCCCGAGGAGACCCGGAACCGCACCTGGGAGATGCCGCTCAGGTTGATCGGGGTGTAGGACCAGTAGTCGCCGTCGTTGGTGAAGCCGATGTTCTGGGCGCCACCCTGAGGGTCGGTGGTCGTCTCGGTCTGGACGCCGGGGGTGTCGGTGCCCGTGCCGTCCGCGACCCGGCCGGTCGCCGAGAAGTGCTCGGCCTGCTTGCGCTTGGGCTGGAGGATGGCCTCGGCCCGCCCGGTCAGCGACTGGGCGCCGCCCGCGCCACCCTTGTCGGCGTAGGTGGCCTCAAGGATGTAGAACAGGTTGTCGTCGATGCCGTGGCCGCTGTCGGACAGCGTCTGGATGGTGCCCTCGCAGCCCTCGTGCTGGTCGAGCGGGTGACCGTGGCTGTCGTGGCCCAGGTACGCCTGGATCTTGACGTCGTCACAGTCGATCGTGCCGTCCTCGGCGTCGGTGACCACGATCTTGTAGTTCACCTGGTCGCCGAACTCGAAGAACGCGCCGTTCGGCGGCAGCTCGAAGGTCACCTTCGGACGGGTGTTGCCCGCCGTGATCGGCAGGTTCGCCGTGCCGGTGAGGCCGTCGGGGTTGCTGACGGTCAGGACCGCGCTGTACTGCCCGGCCTGGGTGTAGGTGTGCGAGGGGTTGGCGTCGGTCGAGTCGGTGGTGCCGTCGCCGTCGAAGTCCCACGCGTAGGTGATCGGCCTGCCGTCCGGGTCGTTCGACCCCTGGCTGGAGAACTGCACGGTCAGCGGGGCCGGGCCGTCGGTCTTGTCCGCGGAGACGCGGGCGACCGGCGGGCGGACGCCCTTGACGTACTCGATGCGGTAGATGCCGGAGTCGGCGTTGTCGCCGCCGAAGCCGGAGCCCCACTCGATCAGGTACAGCGCGCCGTCGGGACCGAACTTGATGTCCATGGGGCGCTTGAAGCTCATGGCGCTCAGGATCTGGTTGATCTTGATCTGGGCGTTGCCGGCCTCGTTGAGCTGGAACGAGAACATCTTGTTCGTGTTCCACTCACCGAAGATCGCCTTGCCGTCCCAGTAGGCCGGCCACTTGACGGTCGACTGCAGGTCGGCGTCGTAGCGGTAGACCGGGCCCGCCATCGGCGCGCCGCCGTTGAGCTCGGGGAAGGAGTTCGGGTTGGTGGCGCTGGTGTACGGGATCGACGCCGCGATCGCCGGGGGCAGCGTGGTCAGACCGGTGTTGTTGGGCGAGTCGTTCACCGGCGCGGCGCAGTTGAACGCCGAGCCCGAGGTGCTGGTGGCGAAGTTGTAGTCGATGTACGGGGTGTTGGCGCCCACGCAGAACGGCCAGCCGTAGTTGCCCGGCTTGTCGACCAGGTTCCACTCGACGGTGCCCCGCGGACCGCGGGTGGCGCTCGCGGAGCCGGCGTCGGGTCCGTAGTCGGCCACCATCGGGAAGCCGGTCTTCGGGTCCAGGCCCATGCGGAACGGGTTACGGAAGCCCATGGCGTAGATCTCGGGCTTGGTCTTGTCCGTGCCCGCGGGGAACAGGTTTCCGGCCGGCACGGTGTAGGTGCCGTCGTCCTGCGGGGTGATGCGCAGCAGCTTGCCGCTCAGGTCGTTGGTGTTGCCCGAGGTGCGCTGCGCGTCCCACGCGGACCGGCCGGACCGCTCGTCGATCGGCGTGTAGCCGTCCGAGGCGAACGGGTTGGTGTTGTCACCGGTGGCCAGCCACAGGTCGCCGGTCTTGTGGTCCATGAGCATGCCGCCACCGTGGTGGCAGCACTCGGCCCGCTGTACCGGCACGTCGAGGACGACCTTCTCGCTCGAGAGGTCGAGCGAGTCGCCGTTGACCGTGAACCGGCTCAGCCGGTCGACGTTCTGGCCCGTCGGCGAGTAGAAGAGGTACAGCCAGTTGTTGGTGGCGAAGTCCGTGTCCAGCGCCAGACCGAGCAGGCCGCTCTCGTTGGCGGTGAACACGTTCAGGCGACCGGCCGTCACGGTCGAGCCGGTGGTCTTGATGATCTTGACGTCACCCAGGCGGTCGATGTAGAAGACCCGGCCGTCCTTGGCGATGTCGGTCATCATCGGGTTCGCCGTGTTGTCGTCGAGGGCGACCTTCTCGAAGCTGCCGCTCTGCGAGGCCGAGCAGTCGGCCTTCTCGGCGCCCGCGGCGGTCTTGATCCCGCCGAGGAGCATCTTCAGGAAGTTCGGCTCGGCGAAGCTCTCCTTGGTGTGGCCGAGGCCGGTGTACCAGGAGCGTCCGCCGTCGTAGTCCTGACACCAGGAGATCGGGTGGTCGATGCCCTGCGTGGAGCCGGTGTAGGACTTCTGGTCCATCGACTGCAACACGTGCACGTTGTTGCGCGGGTTGGCCTGGAAGTCGTACCACTCGTCGACGCGGGTCCACGAGGTCGGCAGGTGCGAGGTCGACGGGTGGGCGAGGTCCTCGGTGAGGACCGTCGCCTGCTGGGTCGCCGGGTGCGACTTGAAGTACGCGCCGACGAGCTTGCCGTACCACTCCCAGTTGTAGCCGCTGTCGGAGGCCGCGTGGATGCCGGCGAAGCCGCCGCCGTTCTGGATGTAGCGCTCGAAGGCGGCCTTCTGGTCCGGCGTGGTGACGGGGTCACCGGTCGTGGACATGAAGATGACGGCCTGGTACTGCGCCAGGTTGGCGTCGGTGAACTGGGCGCTGTCCTCGGTCGTGTCGACCGCGAAGTTGTTCTCCTCGCCGAGCTTCTGGACGGCGGCGATCCCCTCGGGAATCGAGTCGTGCCGGAAGCCGCTGGTCTTGGAGAAGACCAGGACCTTGAAGGCGGGGTCGGCGGCGTTCGCCGACGACGCCAGGGCCGTGGAGGCCGGCCCGCCGGCGGCGTTCGCCGGCGGCGTCAGGAATGTGAAGACGGGTATCAGGGGCACGACGATGGCCAGGGCCATCGCCGCCGCCGTCCGGCGTAGGGAGCGGTTTTCGGTTATCGGCAGGCTCTTCGAGAGCCTGGCCCACGTTCGAGAACGTGGTGACATGATGATCCCTTTCCTGACTTGGGGGGTCGTCAGGCAAAGCGCGCGCCGCCGCACTGGTGCCACTTGTTGCGTGAGGTTGGGTACTGCGGTGACTGGAGGGTGCCGCCTCCAGGCTTGTGGGGGATCCGTCAGCCGGTCGACAGCCGGGGTAGCGGATCCGTGATGAGGGTCGGATGGTCGATGAGCCGGTTGATCACCATGTCCGCGGCGCCCCGTGAGGCGGCGCCGAAGCCGAGGTCGGAGGCGACGAACCGGCACTGGTTGGCGGAGCGGGCCACGACGAGCCGTTCCAACTCCGCCTGGGCGTGGGGCAGCAGCCATTCGGCGAGCGTGGCGAAGTAGCCGCCGACGACGATCACCCGCGGGTTGAACAGGTTGGCCAGGATCGAGCCGCCGAGCCCGAGCCACCGCCCCACCCGCGCGACCGCGTCCGTCATCCGGCGGTCGCCCGCGGCCAATCCTCTGGCGATCTCCGTCGCGTGCTCCTCGGGGTCGGACACCGGCAGGTCGGCCGGTCGGTAGGCATGGTCGGGCATGGCCGTCCGTACCAGCGCCGCCAGCCCTACCTTGGTCTCCCAGCAGCCGTGCCGCCCGCAGCCGCAGCGGGCGCCACCCGGGTCGACCGGCAGGTGCCCGACCTCGCCGGAGAAGCCGTCCGCGCCACGGAGCAGCTTGCCGTCGACGAAGATGCCGCCGCCCACGCCGACCTCGCCGGTGAGGTAGACGAGATGGGGGGTGCCGGCGGCGACACCGGAGGTGTGCTCGGCCACGGCCGCGAGGTTGGCGTCGTTGTCCACCAGCACTGGAACGCTCCATGGGCCGAGTTCGGCCGACAGCCGTGCCGCCAGCGGCAGGTCGCGCCAGCCCAGGTTGGGTGCGAACGTGACGACGCCGCGTGCCACGTCGACCAGGCCGGGAACCGCCACCCCGAGACCGGCGGGGACGGCCTCGGCCCGCTTCATCTCCTCGACGGCCTCCAGGGCCATCCTGCCGAGCACGCGCAGCGCGCGATCCGGCCCGCCGGCCATCGCGTCGAAGCCGGTTCGGCGCTCCACGAGGACCCGGCCGCCGAGGTCGGACCCGTGAACCGAGATGTGGTCGACGTTGATCTCCAAACCCAGCGCGCCGACATGCGTGCCGTGCAGCGCCAGGGGGCGCCGGGGACGGCCGATCGCGCCGACGTGCTCCATGTCGACCTCCTGGACCAGTCGCCGATCGATCAGCTGAGACACCAGGTTGGAGACCGTGGCCCGGTGCAGGCCGGTCACCTCCGCGATGTCGGCCCGGGACTGGGACGCGCGGTCACGCAGGTGACGCAGAATCAGCGAGAGGTTCGTCTGGCGCATCATGGGCGAGCTGGTCGGTAGGGCGGTGCCGGTGGCGTACATGACGTTGTACTCCTGGGTCACGCGAGGCACCGCCTTTCGTTTGTCTCAGCGATCAACTATTGGGGTTTTTAACATGCATGTGTCCGATGTGCACCTTGTTGAGAGGTAACGAGTTGACATCTTCGAACATGTGCAGGTAGACGGCGTGAGGGTTTTGTTATCAAGTTGTTATGTTTGTAATTTTCACTCTCCGGGCCTGCGCGCCCGGCAGACGCCGGGGTGCGTGCGAGAGGGCGGCGAAGGAGTCGCCGTGAGCCACGAGCGGAGCCGTGAACGAGTCGTGTGACCGGTCAGGTGGCGGTGACGGCGCCGGAGGTGCCGTCGACGGTGATCTCCTGGCCGGTGGCGATGTGCTCGGTCGCCCCGCTCACCCCTACCACGGCCGGGATCCCGTACTCGCGGGCCACCACGGCGCCGTGGGAGTTGGCACCTCCCATCTCCATCACCAGGCCGCCCGCGGTGAGGAACAACGGCGTCCAGCCGGGGTCGGTGGAGGGGCAGACCAGGATCTCCCCGGGCTCCAGGTGCGCGCCGACCGGGTCGAGGACGACCCTGGCGACACCGGTGACGGTGCCCGCCGAGGCCGGGGTGCCGGTCAGCGCCCCGTCCACCGGCGTCCGTACGGCGACGGCCTCCGGCTCGGTGCCGTCCGACAACAGGACGCGGGGGACGTGCCTGCGGCGCAGCTCGCGGGCGGCCTCCTCGCGCCGCCGCGCCACGAGGTCCGTCAGCGCGGGTCGTGCGGCACCGGCCGTGGCCGGGGCTTCGCGGGAGGGCGCGGCCGAGGCCTCCAGGGAGGGCACGGCGGCGAGGGCCGCCCTGGCTTCGCGGAAGGTGAGGAAGAAGACGTCGTCGGCACGGGACAGCAGTCCGCGCGCCGCCAGCTCGACGCCGACGGCCAGCAACTCGGTCCGCATCGCGGCCAGCGCGGTCACCATGGCGTACTTGGGCATCTCGCGCAGGCCCGCCAGCGCCCGCGTCCTGCCGAGCGCGAAGCGGACGAACCGCCCGCGAAGGCCTCCGGCGCGGCCGCTCAAGGTTTTGATCATGAGAACGGCCTCGGTGGCGCCCTTGGCGAACAGGGCGTCCGGAGCCAGGGCCGGATCCTCCAGCCTCAGGTAGTTGGCGAGGACGCCGACGATGTGGGCCGGATCCTCCGACCAGCGCGGTAGGCCGAGGTCGATCTCGGCGACCGCCCTGACACCGTAGACGGACAGGAAGTCCGCCAGGCCCCTCTGCGCGACGCCGGGAAGCGATCCGGCGCGGAAGCGCTCGGCCAGTTCGGCGGCGGGGGTGCCCAGCAGCAGGGAGGTGGTTTCGCGGTCCTCGCGTATGCGGGTGGCCAGCCGCCACAGCGTCAGGTCCATCTCGGTGGTCACGTTGTGCGGGAGCCCGCGCAGGACCGTCTGCAGCTCGCCGGGTCCGACCCGGTCGCCCAGCGCCTTGGCGGCCAGCCCGAGCATCGCGAACCCGGCCGCCGCCGCCGGGGCGACGGTCGGCAGCAGGGGGAAGATCTGGCGGCTCAGCACCCGCTCGACGTGGTCGAGACGCTGGGCCGGCGTGGCGTCCCCGGGCGCGGCCAGCTCCCTCCGGAGGCGCGCGTTCAGCACCTTCACGTCCCGGTGTGCCGACGCCGGGTCGAGCAGGGCCCGTACGGCGCGCTGTGGAACGCGGAAGCGGGACGCGATCCTGAACGCCCGGCGCAGGGGCGGGCGGAGCGAGGGCTGGGTGACGCCGAACCGGGGATCGTCGAGCAGGCCGCGCAGCACCTTCGCCGACCGTGCCTCCATCACGTCGAGCACCTTCGGGAAGGCCACGCGGCCCACCCTGCCACCCATCAATCCGGTGATGTCGAAGAACAACCGCCCGCCCGACTCCGCGATGACGGGGGCGCCGGTCACCCGGTCGGCCACCGGGATCCCCAGCATCTCGAACACCGACGACGACAGCAGCCTGAAGGCCGACATGCCCATGGGGGTGATCGGCCGGTAGAGGCCCTGGGCCAGGCTGAAGCAGAAGTAGATCCGCGCGCCGTCGGGCTCGGAGCCCCCGCGCCGCGAGTCCAGGGCGCGGGTTCCCCCCGCGCCCGCCTCACCCGGCACGGACGGCGGGTCCGCGGACGGCTCCGCGTGGTGGGGGATCGGATAGAGCGTGGTGATGGGACGCGACTGGGTCAGCCAGAGGACGCCACCGGAGTCGATCGCCCACTCGGTGTCCTGGGGCGCACCGTAGTGCCGCTCGACCCGGTCACCGAGCTCGGCCAGCGCCGCCAGCTGCGCGTCGGTGACGCAGGCGTTCTCCGTGGACCCCGTGGATTCCGGGGAGGCCGCGGGGTCAGCGGGTGCCTCGACGCGCTCGACGCCGCCACCCGCCAGCGACCGTACGGCCAGCCGCTTGTCGCCGAGGCGGCGTTCGGTGATCCGGCCGGTGGCGGTGTCGACCACGAAGTGGTCGGGGTTGACCGCGCCGGAGACCACGGCCTCGCCGAGACCGGGACTGGCGTCGATCACCGCCTCGCGCCGCCGCCCGGTGACCGGGTTGGCGGTGAACATCACCCCGGCCACCTCCGACTGGACCATCTCCTGGACGACCACCGCCAGGCGCACCGCGTCGTGGCCGATGCCGTTCGCGGCCCGGTAGGCGACGGCCCGGTCGGTCCAGAGCGAGGCCCAGCACCGCCGGACCGCGTCCAGCACGGCGTCGGCGCCGATCACGTTGAGGTAGGTGTCCTGCTGGCCGGCGAAGCTGGCGTGCGGCAGGTCCTCGGCGGTCGCGGAGGAGCGGACCGCGACGGGACCGTTCGCGCTGTCGCGTACGGCGCTCGCGATGTCGTCGGGGACCGGCGCGGAGAGCACGAGCTCGCGGGCCTTCGCGGCCAGCGCGTTCAGGGCGGGGACGTCCCCGGCGGCCGTCGTGGCGAGCGTCGTGAGCACCTCCTCCAGCCCGGCTCGCTCGGTGACCCTGCGGTAGGCCTCGGTGGTGACGCACAGGCCGGGGGGAACGGGAAACCCGGCGGTGGTGAGCACGCCGAGATTGGCGGCCTTGCCGCCGACGAGGGGCAGCATCTCCGCCCCGATGTCATCGAATCTCAGGATGAGCGGCTTGGGCATGGGTGCGTCGTCTCCTTGAGGCTTCGCCGAGAAGCGTCATGGCCCGGGTCACGAGCTCGCGTTCTTCGACGGTCAGATGGGCCGTGACTTCGAGCTGGGCGTCGGCCCGGACGCGCTCGAACGTGCGGAGAAAGTCCGCTCCGGCCGGGGTGAGGGCGATTCGCCGCACCCGTCGGTCGCCGGGATCCTCCCGGCGGTCGGCCAGTCCTCGCCGTACGAGCTGGTCGACCAGGCGACTGGTGGCCGAGACGGACCGGCTGACCCGCTCGGCGAGTTCGCGGAGCGTGGGGGCGACCGGTTCGTCGAGGAGGTAGAGCGTGGCGATCTGGATCATGGAGGGCTCGTCGCCCTCGAAGCCGCTCAGCATGTGGAGCAGCAGGCCGGGGATCAGCGCCCGCCGGAAGTCGCCGATGTCGTCGGCCAGCCGGTCGCGCTCCGCGCCGTCCACGGGGTCCATCGGACAACTCCTTGCATCAATGCAACTAATGCGTTGTCGCAAGGCTAAGCCGGAGAGGAAGGGAAGTCAACAAGTGATGAAATTAGCGCACGGGCCTTTCGCCGGTCTCGCGTGGTGCCCGGTCCGCGGGTGAGAGGGGCCCGGGTTCGTGGCGGACGCACGGTTCCCTGCGGGATGACGTCCGGCCTGGACGCGGCGATGAATCACGGTGGTACGGCAGTGGACGCGGAGGTGAGGACGGCGCGGGGATACGGCGTTGGGACGCGGCGCCGGGATGCGGGGCCGGGCACAGCACGAAGCCGGCCCCCTGGGGAGCCGGCCGGGTTCGAGCGTGGGAGACCGATCGGGTCGGTGTCGGGTCGGTG
>NZ_JBPXMC010000019.1:0-171259 GCF_051918885.1 Streptosporangium sp. OZ121 | reverse complement strand
CGCACCCGAACCTCACCCTTCGCAGCCCTCCGCCCCGTTGGATGAGATCCAACGGGGCGGAATTAACCAACAGCGTCAGCGTGGTGGGGGCCTTCACGGCGCGGAGCCGCCCCACGGCGTCGCCGGACCCGCACGGCGCGGATGGATCTCCCCGGCGTCGCGGGGGCTTCGGCGAGGGACTCCACGGCACGGCGCGGCGGCCGCGCGGCCGTTCCCGGGCGTGGCGGGCTCCAGGACCCGCCCGCCCGGGAACATGCTCCTTCCACCGGGAGGGGGAGGGAAAACACGCGGACCGGGAATTCGGCGGGTCCGGGAACCGGGGCCCCGCCGGACCACGTGCCGGATCCCGGCCACCCGCCGGACCCCGGCTACTTGTCGGACTCCAGAACGCCGCCGTTGGCCACGTCCGACTTCTCGATCTCGGTGAAGACGATGCGCACCGCCTCGCGGCGCGCCTTCAGGATGTCCACGGCCGCCTCGGTCAGCGCCGCCACGAACTCGCGGCGCTGGTCGAGGGTCCTGCCGGACAGGAGTTCCACGGTGATGTTCGGCATGCTGAATTCCTCCAGGCTCAGGTCGTTGCATAACATGAGATCACATTCCATTACATGGAACAACTGGAGGCCGTAACCGGCCAGGGAGCCGGGACGCGGGCGGATCGGCTCAGCCGTTGAGCGCCGGGGCGGCGGGAGCGCCGGGCGCGCCGAGGGCCGCGGAGACCTCGCGGGCCGCGGCGACGACGTCGGGCGCGAACCGCTCCAGGTCGTCGCGGCCCATGTCCATCGCGAGGGCGGAGATGGAGATGCCGCCGAGCACCTGGCCGGTGTGGTCGAAGACCGGGGCGCCGACGCAGAGGATGCCGGGCAGGTTCTCCTCGTTGTCGATCGAGTAGCCGCGGGACCGCACCAACGCCAGGTCGGCCAGCAGGTCCTCCGGCGTCGCCAGCGTGGTTGGGGTCGGGGCGGGCATGCCCGTACGGGCGCAGATGGCACGGACCTCGTCGGCGCCGAGATGGGCCAGGACCGCCTTGCCGATCGCGGTGCAGTGCAGGCGCAGGCTCATCCCGACGCGGGAGGGCATCTGGTAGGGCCGCCGGCCCTCCAGCTTCTCGACGTAGACGGCCTCGTCCCCGCTGCGGATCGCGAAGTGCGTGGTGTAGCCGATCCGCTCGTGCAGGGCGTTGAGCGCGCCGGAGGCCTGGCGGGCCGGGTCGAAGCGGTTCATGACCCGGCCCGCCAGCGTGAGGATCCGGGGGCCCGGCTCGTAGCCGCCGCGGCCGTCGGCCCGCGCGAACCCCCACTCGACGAGCGACTGGAGGATGCGATGGACGGTCGATTTGGACACGCCCGTCGCGGCGGCTATGTCGGTCACGCGGTGGTGCTCGGCGATCGCCTCCAGCACCGCCAGCGCCTTGTCGATGGAACTGCCTTCCCTGACCACGATCGTGAGCCTACTGGTCAGCGTGCCAACCAGCCTCCGTCGACGGCCAGCAGGTGCCCGTTGACGTAGTCGGAGGCGCCGGACGCCAGGAAGACGGCGGCGCCCACGAGGTCCTCGGGCCTGCCCCAGCGCCCCGCGGGGATACGGCTTCTGATCTCGGCCTCCCGCGCGGGGTCGTCCCAGAGCCGCTCGGTGTTGCCGGTCCTGATGTAGCCGGGGGCGATCGCGTTGACCTGCACCCCCGAGCCCGCCCACTCGCAGGCCAGCGCCCGCGTGAGGCCGGCGACACCGTGCTTGGCCGCGGTGTAGCCGACGACGTTGACGCCGCCCTGGAAGGACAGCATGGAGGCGATCATGATGATCTTCCCGGAGCCCCGGGCGAGCATCCGCGCCCCGAGGACCTGGCTGAGCAGGAAGACCGCGTCCAGGTTGACGTCGAGCACCTCGCGGAAGGACTCGTGGGAGTGCTCGGCGGCCGGGGCCCTGCGGATGATCCCGGCGTTGTTGACCAGCACGTCGACCGGGCCCAGCCGCCCGGCCGCCTCGGGGACGGCCCGCGGGTCCGACAGGTCCAGGACCCACCGGGAGGCCTGCCTGCCGGTCTTGCGGACCTCCGCCTCGACCTCGTCCAGGTCGTCGTCGCGGCCGTGCAGCACGATGTCGGCTCCGGCCGCCGCCAGGCCCACGGCGAGGGCCCGGCCGATCCCGGTCCGCGCGCCGGTGACGAGCGCGGTCCTGCCCTCCAGTGAGAACATCAGCGCAGCTCGCCGATCTCGACCTGCTCCATGTCCTCGAAGGCCTGGTTCTCCCCGCCCATCGCCCAGACGAAGGAGTAACTTCTCGTGCCGAAGCCGCAGTGCACCGACCAGGGCGGGGAGACGACCGCCTGGCGGTCGGCGACGACGAGGTTGCGCGTCTCGTCCGGCCGTCCCATCAGATGGATCACCCGCTCGCCGGGTGGCAGGTCGAAGTAGAGGTAGACCTCGGTCCTGCGCTCGTGGGTGTGGCAGGGCATGGTGTTCCACATGCTGCCGGGCTCCAGCACCGTCACGCCGAGCACGAGCTGGCAGCTCTGGATGCCCTTGGCGTGGATGTACTTGTAGATCGTCCGGTCGTTGGAGCCGTCCTGGCCGCCCAGCCGTACCGGCTCGGCGTCCTCCAGGGTCGCGGCGGTCGTCGGGAGGGTCGCGTGCGCGGGGGTGGAGACCAGATAGAACGCGCCGCGCTCGAAGACCACCTCGCGGGCTCCCCTGCCGACGTAGAGGCACTCCTTGGCGGCCAGGTGGTACGCGGTGCCGTCGACGGTCACCGTGCCGGGCCCGCCGATGTTGACCACGCCGAGCTCGCGGCGCTCCAGGAAGTACTCCGACCTGAGCGGGTCGGGGCAGTGCAGTCTCAGTGGCCCGTCGTCCGGCAGGGCCCCACCGACCACGATGCGATCCTCGTGGGAGTAGAGCAGCCGGACCTCCCCTGGCACGAAGAGCTGTTCCACCAGGAACCGGCGGCGCAGCCAGTCGGTGGCCGCCCCGGTGATCTGGTCGGGTGCCGTGGCGTGCCGTACCTCCATCGCCCCTCCATTGTTCTATTACATGAAATTAGAAGCTGCTACATAGAACATTATGAGCATACAACGGCCCCCTTCCCCGCGCACTCACCGCGATTCCCGCCACGCGCGGGCGCCCGGAAAACGATCGCCGGAATGAGAACTTTTCCCGCCGGAACCGGGTCCCACATAGGGAATCGCCACCGAACGGACCACCGAGCACGCGGGAGAGACCGATGACGACTGGCATGACACGGACGACGATCCGGCTGGCGGCGGCCGGCACGGTCGCGGGCACGGTCCTCGCGACCGCCCTGGCGGGCGGCACCGCCCTCGCCGAGACGGGCGGACCTGGCGGAACGGGCGAGACGGGAAGGACCGCCGCGGGGATCCCGAAGAACTTCCTCCTGCACGAGCCCCGGGCCCGCAAGCCGGTGAGGTATCCGGGCGAGGAGACGTGGACCATCAGCGACAGGCTGGGAGCGAACCTGGGGATCAACCCGTGCGGCCTGCGCCGCCCCGCCGATCGCGACCGGGTGGCCATGCGGAGCGTCGACTACCAGGCTCCCGAGCACCACTCCGGCGAGCAGCTGGTGATCTACCGCTCCACGGCCGCCGCGCGCCGGGCGCTGGCCGGGCTCCTCGGGCAGGTCGAGAGGTGCGCCCGCGTCAAGTCAGAGGGCACGGTCACCAAGACCTGGGCCGACCCCGTCCGGGCCGGGGACCGGGCCGTGCGGATCACCCTCCAGGGCTACGACGCCAAGGGCGTGCGTCCGGCTGTCGGCGGGCAGCGGGCCGTCGTCGTCCGCGAGGGCCGGGCCGTCGCGGTCTACGTGCTGGCGGGCGAGTACGGCAAGGTGCGCGGCTCCGACTTCACCCGGCAGCTGAAGGACGCCAGGAAGATGGCGGCCAAGGTCTGCTCCCTGCGCGGCGTCTGCTGACCGGCGCGGGAAAGGCCCGCGGAACCGGCGCGCGCCCGCACGACGACGGGCAGGCGCGGCAGGGCCGGGCGGGACGGGCCCGCGGCAGGGCCGGGCGGGACGGGACGGGGTCCGCCGATCCGGGCGGCCCGGCGGTCCGTACGGCGACCGGTGCGGCCGCCGTACGGTGCGAGGGTCAGACCTCGACCACCACGGGGATGATCATCGGGCGGCGGCGGTAGGTGTCGCTCACCCAGCGCCCCACGGTCCTGCGGACCACGCGGCGGACCTGCTGGATGTCCACCACCCCGTCGGCCGCGTTCTCCTGCAGGGCCCTCTCGACCTGCGGCAGGATGTCGTCGAACATGGCCGGGTCGATGCCGGATCCCCTGGCGTGGATCTCCGGGCCCCCGGCGAGCTTGCCGGTGGCGGTGTCGACCACGATGACGATGGAGATGAAGCCCTCCTCGCCCAGGATGCGGCGGTCCTTCAGCGCGAAGTCGGTGACGTCGCCCACCGAGGTGCCGTCCACGTAGACGTAACCGGCGGGAACCGCGCCCACGATCTTGGCCCGGCCGTCGACCAGGTCCACCACGACGCCGTCCTCGGCGATCACGATGTGGTCGTCGGGCACCCCGGTCAGCGCGGCGAGCTTGGCGTGCGCCCGCAGGTGGCGCCACTCGCCGTGCACCGGCATGAAGTTGGACGGCCGCGTCAGGTTGAGCACGTACAGCAGCTCACCGGCGGCGGCGTGCCCGGAGACGTGCACCTTCGCGTTGCCCTTGTGCACCACGCGGGCGCCCCAGCGCGACAGCCCGTTGATCACGTTGTTGACCGCGGTCTCGTTGCCCGGCACCAGCGAGGAGGCCAGCAGGACCGTGTCGCCCTCGGCGATGCGGATCGGGTGGTCGCGGTTGGCCATGCGCGACAGCGCCGCCATCGGCTCGCCCTGGGACCCGGTGCAGATCAGCACCACGTCCTCCGGCGGCCAGCCCTCGATCTCCTTGGAGTCGACGATCAGGCCCGGCGAGACCCGCAGGTAGCCCAGGTCGCGGGCGACGCCCATGTTGCGCACCATCGAGCGGCCGACCAGCGCGACCTTGCGGCCGTGCTTCTCCGCCGAGTCGATGACCTGCTGGACGCGGTGGATGTGGGAGGCGAAGCTCGCCACGATCACACGCTTGCCCGCGGTGCGGATGACCTCGTCGATGACCGGCGCGATCTCCCGCTCGCTGGTGACGAAGCCCGGCACCTCGGCGTTGGTCGAGTCGGACATCAGCAGGTCGACGCCCTCGGCGCCGAGCCTGGCGAACCCGCCCAGGTCGGTCAGCCGCCCGTCGCTGGGCAGCTGGTCCATCCGGAAGTCGCCGGTGTGCAGGACGATGCCCGCGGGCGTCCTGATCGCGACGGCCAGCGCGTCGGGGATGGAGTGGTTGACGGCGAGGAACTCGCACTCGAACGGCCCGAACCGGTGCCGCTCCCCCTCCACGACCTCGCGCTTGGTGGGCTGGATGCGGTGCTCGGTGAGCTTGGCCTCGATCAGCGCCAGCGTCAGCCTGGATCCCACGATCGGGATGTCGCGGCGCTCGCGCAGCAGGTAGGGCACGGCACCGATGTGGTCCTCGTGCGCGTGGGTCAGGACCACGGCCTCGATGTCGTCCAGGCGGCCCCGGATGTATTCGAAGTCGGGCAGGATCAGGTCGATGCCGGGCTGGTCGGGCTCGGGGAACAGCACCCCGCAGTCGACGATCAGCAGACGGCCTTCGTACTCGAACACGGCCATGTTGCGGCCGATCTCGCCGAGCCCGCCCAGCGCGACGATGCGCAGGGCACCCTCGGGCAGCGCGGGCGGCAGCCCGAGTTCGGGGTGGGGGTGACTCATCCGGCCACACCTCTCTCAGAGGTCTCACATGCGACGGAGGCCCTGGTGGGCAGCAGGACTACTCCCTCGCCGAGCACTCCGTCCCCCAGCGGACCGTTGTGTCTTCTTTCTCGCAAACTCTCGTTCCTCCCGGATGCGGCCGGTGAGGGCCGCGGTGTTTTATCTCATGTCACAACTTCGTCGGACAGCTTCACACCGCCCGCGATCAAGTCTTCGCGCAGCCTCGCGAGCTGCTCCCGGGTCGCCTCCACCAGGGGCAACCTCATCGGTCCCGGGGGTTGTCCGACCAGGGACAACGCCGCCTTCGCCATGATCGCACCACCGGCCTGCATCATGATCGCGGAGACCACGGGAAGCAGCCTGCGGTGGATGGCGAGCGCGCCCGCGACGTCCCCTGAGCGGTACGCCTCGATCATCGCGGCGATCTCCGCGCCGACGACGTGGCCGATCACGCTGACGCACCCCACGGCCCCCACCGACAGCCACGGCAGGTTGAGCGTGTCGTCACCCGAGTAGTAGGCCAGGCCGGTGGACGCGATGATCTGCGATCCCTCGAACAGGTCGGCCTTGGCGTCCTTCACCGCGACGATCCGCTCGTGCCCGGCGAGCCGCGCCAGCGTCTCACTCCGGATCGGCACGCCGCTCCGGCCGGGGATGTCGTAGAGCATGGCAGGCAGGGCCGTCGCGTCCGCCACGGTGGTGAAGTGGCGGTAGATCCCCTCCTGGGGGGGCTTGCTGTAGTACGGCGTCACCAGCAGGAGACCGTGCGCCCCGGCGCGCTCGGCGGCTTTGGCCAGCCCCACGCTGTGGTGGGTGTCGTTGGTCCCGGCTCCGGCGACGACCGTGGCGCGGTCGCCGACCGCCTCGACGACGGCGCGCAGCAGGCGCTCCTTCTCGTCGTCCGTGGTCGTCGGGGACTCCCCCGTCGTGCCGCTCACGACGATGCCGTCGTTACGCTGCTCGTCCACCAGGTAGGTGGCGAGGCGCCCCGCTGTCTCGTAGTCGACCGCTCCGTCACTCGTGAACGGTGTGACCATCGCGGTCAGCATGCGGCCGAAGGGGGCGTCGGAGGTTCCAGTTGGCGCTGCCATAGACCGAACGCTACCTGGATCCGCTGAAACGGTGGACCCCGCCACCCCGCCTAACCTCCGTCCGCCGATGGGCCCAAGAGCGAACATCCCCCGAGGTGCCCGCTGCACACCGTACACGCGGATATACACCGCCGCGGCGACTGACCCCGGCCGACGCTCCCCGCGGGCCGTTCCGGCCTTGCCGTACGGGGAGGCGGAACGGCGACCGGGCCGGGCGTCCCGGGCAGCGGGAGGCCCGGAGTGATCGGGACGCGGATCCGGGTGGTCTCCGTCGGCGCGGGTTCGGCGCGGGTTCGGCGCGGGTTCGGCGCGGGTGAGGCCGGTCACCGCCGAAGGGCGGAAGGAAAGCGGGCAGAAAACGGCTTCCGCAGACCTCGCGCCCGATTACGTGAAATAACGAGGACTTTGTCCGCTTTGGCGGCGGCGAGGACATCCTTGAACGAGAAAGAGGCCGCCGATATGTGCTCGGGGGTACACACATCGACGACCTCTACCGTTGAATCGGTGATCCTTACGCGGGCGTTACAGGGTCTCTGAGATATTTTTGGCCACTTCTGGGAGCGGCGGTAAAGTTGGAGCTCCAAATCGGGGCCATTACCCTGCGTTGTGCATTGAATACGACAGGATGGGACAACGCCCCAGACCCCCAGGGATGGACACGTGGCAAGCTCCGATCCTGTCTACCTGCGCGTCGTCGCCGACATCCGGCGCCAGATCGTCGACGGCTCCCTTCCCCCCGGCGCCCCGATCCCCTCGCGCGCCCAGCTGACCAGGAAGTACGGCGTGGGCGAGACCGCCGCCCGGCACGCGCTGCGCGTGCTCGTCGCCGAGGGCCTGATCGTCGGCCGCGTCGGCTCGGGTCACTACGTACGAGAGCAGCCGGTGCTGCTCCCCCTGCACCGATGGCGTTTCCACGACCACCACGCCCCCTTCGGCGCGGACATCCAGTCACAGGGCACCCGGGCCACCTGGGACTGGCGGGCCGAGCCCGCCGGCGCCACCCCGGACATCGCCCACCGCCTCCGGCTGGACGAGTCGGCCCCGGTCACCCGCACCCACTACGTCTTCCGCGGCGACGGCAAGCCGATCCAGCTGGCCACCTCCTACGAGCCCGCCGAGTTCGGCGAGACCGCGGAGGAGAGCCCCCGGAGCCTGATCGCCCGCCTGTCGGCCATCGGCGTCAAGGTCACCGAGATCGTCGAGCAGGTCTACACCCGCGTCCCGCAACCGGCCGAGAGCGACGCCCTCGCCCTGCCCGCGGGCGTCCAGGTCCTGCACGTCGAGCGCACCCACTGGGCCGGAGACCGCCCGGTGGAGACCAGCGACATCGTCGTCCCCGGCGACCGCTTCCGCCTCGTCTACAGCCACCCTCTGCACCCCTGATACCCCGGGCCTGACGGCTGGCACCTCTCGTCTGCGCGGCGGGTGAGGGCGTTCCCGCGCGCCCGGAGGCGGGTCCTCACCGGCTCGTGTCCCGGCATCCACGCGCCGCCCGCCACGGAACCTCGGAAGCCCTCGTGGAGCCGTCGCGGAGCCTCGCGAAAACCATCGTGGAGCCGTCACGGGAGCCCGGAAGCCGGAAGGGCGTCCGCCGACCCGCGGCGCCACGCCGGGCAGCGAAACGGTCATAAAGCTTTAAAATTCCCTTCAGCCCCAATATCCCCTCCGGCCGCACACGTGGCTGACTCTCGGACGGAACGGATCACTCAACCATGATCCGGTCACCTGAAGATCAGCCACGAAGAGGGACAACAGATGCGTAGATGGCGTGCGGCCGCAGTGATCGCGACGATCGGTGTCGCGATGGGGGCGCTGTCCGGGACGGCGACCGCCGACGGGCACGGCGACGGCGACAGGCACCACCGCCGCACCTTCGACCTGCAGGCCCACCGGGGTGGGCTGGGGCTGGTCGTGGAGAGCACTCTCGCCTCGTTCGCCAACGGTCTGGAACTCGGGGTCAGCACGCTCGAACTCGACGTGCAGATCACCGAGGACGGCAAGGCGGTCGTGACCCATGACCGGCAGATCAACGGCAGGAAGTGCCGGGACACCGCCCCCGCGTTCGACGGCGACCCCGAGTTCCCCTACGTCGGCAAGTTCATCAACACGCTGACCCTGGCGCAGGTCAGGACCATGGACTGCGGCAGCCAGACGCTGGCGGAGTTCCCCGGCCAGCGGCCGGACCCCGGAGCCCGGATGCCCCTGCTGAGCGAGGTGTTCGACCTGGTCAAGCGCTACCGCGCGCACGACGTCATGCTCAACGTCGAGACCAAGGTCGAGGCCGGGGCGCCGCAGCAGACGGCCCCCAGGGAGCAGTTCGTCCAGGTCACGGCGGCCGAGATCCGCAAGGCCGGGATGCGGCGCCAGGTCACCATCCAGAGCTTCGACTGGGGAGCCCTGATGCGGATGCGCCAGGTCGACCGGAAGCTGCCTCTCGTGGCCCTGACCAACCGGGACTTCCTGCAGACGGGACAGCCCGGCGCGTCCCCCTGGCTCGGCGGGATCGACATCGACGACTTCGGCGGCGACCCGCTCAAGGCGATCAAGTCCTTCGGCGCGACCGCCTTCTCCCCCGTGCACGGCACGCCGCAGAACGGGAAGATCACCGACCCCGGCTACCAGCCCTACGTCACCAAGGAGATGGTCGACCAGGCGCACCGCCTCGGCATCAAGGTGATCCCGTGGACCGTCGACGACGAGCCGACGCTGAACAAGCTCATCGACGACGGCGTCGACGGCATCATCACCGACTACCCCGACCGCCTGCGCAAGGTGATGTCGGAGCGCGGGTTCAAGCTCCCCCGGCAGTACTCCCTCAGGTAGTCCCGACCGGGGTTCCCGCGCCGGCTTCCAGGCGGTCCCGACCGGGGTACCGCGCCGGTCTCGCGACCACATCGCCCCTCCCGGTGCCGGGTTCCCCCGGGACGGGGAACCCGGCGGGCGCTTGCGAAAAAGAGACGATCCCCGGGCCGCTGTACGGCGATCCCGCACCGGTCCCCTCCGACCGATGCGAGACCGCCGCCCGCCCACTCGCCATCCGGCCGGAATGTCGGCGCCACCTGGTAGAACCGACCTGGTTTCCCGAGCCGGAGGTGCCGATTGCGCGTCAAGGACATGCCCGCCAACGACCAGCCGCGCGAGCGCCTCCTGTCCGGCGGGGCGACCGCGCTGGCCGACCGGGAGCTGCTCGCCCTGCTGATCGGCTCCGGCAGCCGGGGCACCAACGCGATGGAGCTCGCCTCCCACCTGATCGCCCACTGCGGCGACCTGCACGGCCTGGCCCGCTCCGACGCCCACCGCCTGATGCGGGTGCCGGGCATCGGCCCCGCGAAGGCCGCGCGGGTCATCGCCGCCTTCCATCTCGTACGGCAGGCGCAGGCGGAGCCCGAGCGCCGCCGCGTCACCTGCTCCGGGGACCTGGCCGCCGTGGCGGCCCCGCTCCTGCGCGGCCTCAGCCACGAGCGCGTGGTCGTCGTGGTGTGCGACCCGGGCGGCGCGGTGACCCGCAAGGCGATCGTGAGCGAGGGCGGCAGCGACCACGCGCCCGCCCCGGTCCGCGAGATCATGAGCACCGTCCTCACCTCCGGCGGCTCCTCGTTCGGCCTGGCTCACAACCACCCCAGCGGCTCCCTCGACCCCAGCCCCGCGGACCTGGAGGTCACCGCCCGCCTTCGCGACGCCGCCGAGACCGTCGGCCTGCGCTTCCTCGACCACCTCGTCGTCACCGACACCGCCTGGCGCCGCATTCCTCCGTGACAGGAGAACCGGCGCCGTGTTCCCCGGGACAGGAAAGCCCGGGACAGGAGAGCCCGTGACGGGAGACGGAGCCCGGCAGGTGAGTGTGGGAAGGGACGCCTGCCGGGCCGCTGTCCGGCGGTCCCGCACCGGACCCTCCGACCGATGCGGGACCACCGCCCGACCTCCCTGGACGACATGGCCTCCTTCAGGGAGATCGGGGGCTTTTCGCGGGCGCCGGTCCGGGGTCGTCCCCCTCCCGGCGCCCGATCGTCAGTGGGCGGCTCCCATCAGGAGCCGAAGCCACAACTCCTGTGTCCGCTTGGCGACCACCCAGGGCGACTCGTGCACGACCACTCCCTTTCTCGCCCGTTCCGTTCGCCGTACGAACATCAGCCCGCCCGCCTGACAGAGCTCGTAGAAGGTGGGAAGGCAGTCACAGGTGTGTTCCTTGATCCGCAACCGGTCGGCCCTCGGCCGCTCGGGCCTCCAGTCGATCGGCTCGTATCCCACCTGCAACGGCGCCGCGTGATGCCCGTGATGCCGCCCGACCGGCACCCCCGCCACCACGAGGACTCCCATCCCCCACGTGCTCACCGAGACACCATAGTTCACTCAGCCCCTACTGGTCTAGCACACCTATCTACTCGTTCATTAAATGTCTGGTTTGCGGGTATACGTACCTTGCGGTCTATGATGCGGGCATGCTTGACCGCGAAGGCCCCGTCCCGGTCTACAAACAGGTCGCCGAAATGATCCGTGCGCGCATCGAGACGGGCGATCTCGGCCTTGGCGAGGCCGTGCCCAGTGAGACGGAACTCGAAGTCGAGTACGGCATCGCCAGGACGACGGCACGTCGAGTCGCGAGGGAGTTGCGCGAGCAGGGCCTGGCGTACACGGTCCAGGGAGAAGGGACCTTCGTCGGCGAGCCCGGAACCCCACGGCCAGAGGACCAGACCCCCGTATATCAGCAGATCGCAGCCGATGTACGGCGTCAGATCCAGGCGGGCGAGCTACGCCCGAACCGGCGGGTGCCCAGCGAGAAAGAGCTCATGCAGAAGCACGGTGTCGCCAAGGCCACCGTGCGCCAGGCGATGGCGTTCCTGCGCGACCAGGGATGGGTCTTCACCGTGCCGTATCGCGGCACATACGTATCGCTCGTCGAAGACTGGCCCGAAGTGACAAAGTAGGAACTATGCCGACAAACTCATCCCTATAGGTCTAGCACTCATAGCGACCGGTTACGTCGCCTGCCCGGCCGCAGGAGCGGAGTCATCCCCCAGGAGATTCTGATCTTGCCGAACGAAACAGGAAGTCACCACCAGAGCCTGGCGTCCCGGTGGTTCGACGAATCCCTGCGCATGACCTGGTCCCGCCGAGCCGGCGGCCGCCAGACCCGGCCGGGCGTCACTGGAGTTCGTAGATCAGGGACGTTTTCCCGGGGCCGTCGCCGTGCTGGGCCTGGACCCACAGGTGGGTGGTGCCGGGCGCCGGAGCGATGTCCACGATGCGGGCGGGCGGACCACTTCGAGGAAGAGCAGACCTCGTCCATTCGCCGTTGCGCAGATTGAGCACGTAGGGCGTTCCGTCGGCGGGATTGGCGGCGATCCACACACCGCCGACGGGGTCGGTGCGCACAGCCGCCAGCCCTGTGTGGTGGTTCACATCGAGTTTCACCTGGTTCCACGCCGCGCCGTTCCAGTGGAGGACGACCGGGCGGGCACCGTCGGCCCAACCGGGGCCGACCGCCCACACGTCATTCCTCGACCCCGCCGCCAGACCGCTCAACCTGCTGAGGAAGGGACGTCCGTGGCAACCGCGCCGGGCGAGAGCAGGAGTGCACGGTAGCGGGGCCACGCTCCATCGCCCGCCGTCCCAGTGCAGCGTTCTGGGCCAGCCCCTGTGATCGACCACCCACACGTCATCGGGACCGGCCGCCGCCACCACGGCCAGGTCCGTCGCCTCCGGGGGTGTATGCCGGCGCAGGGCCGTGCCGTCCCAATGAACCATGTCCGGAGGGGGTCCGTCGGGACCGCCTCCCTGCGCGAGCCACACGTCGTTCCGGCCGACGACGGCGAAGTCGCCGGTCCAGTCCAGGTGGCGGGGACGATGATGCGTCCAGCGGCCACCGGAGAACTGCCAGAGGTGCTCGGTCGAATCATCCCATTCGTCCGGCACATGGTTGATCACCAACACCGCGTCGCCGGACGCCGAGGCGCTGACGTCGATGTGTTCGGCCTTCTTCAGTTGGCCGGGCAGGCTGCCGACGGGATTCCAGCCGGAGGTGTTCCAGTGCAGCAACGACGTACCGGGGCGCCCTTCGCCGGTGACGAACAGCCATGCCTGGTTTCCCGCGGCGGGAACGACCCGGTGCGTGATGTCGGCAGTCGCGGGTTCGGTCGCGTATCTCAGGTGCCAACGGGAGGCCGGCTCACCGATCCGCCGCACGTCGGCCGGGCCGGCGTGCCTCACGACCCGGCCCGCCGCGTCTCCCGTCAGCAGGCCCGCGATCAACAGAGCAGAGAGCGCTATCCGCCATCCCGATCCACTGCTCATGACTCAGATCTTCGTGCGACACCCGTGTTCGCGGGACCTCGACGGGAGAGATCACGGAGTGTCACCGGAGCATCAGGGGGCTTTCTCGCTCCGGTCACGGGTGCGGGCGGGAGCGGAGGGCTTCCAGTGCCCGGTCGGCGTGGGCCTCCATGGAGCTCTCGCTGTGGATCACTTCCAGGAGGCGGTGGTCCACGTCGATGACGAAGGTCATCCGGCGGGTGAGGAACGGGCCCACCGCGACGGTGCGGCGGGCGCCGAGGCGCCGGGCGACGGTGCCGTCAGGGTCGGAGAGAAGCGGGAAGCCCAGCTGGTTGGCCTGGGCGAATCTCGCCTGCCGGTCGACCCGGTCGCGGCTGATCCCGATCCTGGTCGCCCCCTCGGCGGCGAAGTCGGCCGCCAGGTCGCGGAAGTGGCAGCTCTCGGCCGTGCATCCGGAGGTCATGGCCGCCGGATAGAAGAAGAGCACCACCGGCCCCTTCGCCAGGAATTCGCTGAGCCGCCGCCGCGTGCCCGTCTCGTCAAGAAGCTCGAAGTCCTCGACCACATCTCCCACCGAGAGGCCCACGCCCACGAGTCATCTCCTTATGTCATCGGAGGATCTCCGCTCGCCCCTGGCCGTCGTGATCGGGCGAGAGTGGAAGTCGGAGTCCCGATCTCATTTCTAAGCGATTCACCGGCCGAGCGACAGACCCACAATCGACCCGCCCTGGAATATCCATTCTCGTCCTGCGAAAACCTCATGAACCGGCCGCGAATCACCGCTGGGGCTCTCGGTCCGGTCGTCCTCGGCGTCCCCGGAAACGCGCCCCCCGCACGTACGGATGTACGACGACGAGCGCGAGGAACGTGCAGGCCGGGGCGACCACACCGGCCCAGGGCGGCGCGAAACGCAGGAGCAGGGACGCGCAGAGGGCACCGAGGACGAGAGCGACCACGATGGCGGCGCGACGCCGGTTGTCGGTGGACCAGCCCGACGCCGAGGTCTCGAACAGCGAGGTGAGGGTGCCCGTGACGAACGTGGCCGTGATGCCGGCGAGGTTGACGCGGCGGGCCGCGGCGGCCTGCATGCCCATGGCGCAGGATCCCGTCCCGATCAGCGCGAGGATCGCGACAGGGCCGGGGGCTCCCGCGATGAGCGCCCAACCGGCGAGGAAGGCGATCTGGAGGGCCAGATCGGCCCACAGGAGCCTGACGGCGGCCAACGGCCACAACGCGTGCCCCTCGCGACGCCCCGGCATTGTGAAGCCGATGAGGAGCCCCGCGCAGAACCCCGCGCAGGCGAGTCCGGAGCGCATCGCGTGGAGCAGCCAGTCCTCGCGGCCGACGAGGGCGAAAAGGATGAGATTGCCGGTCATGTTCGCCGTGAAGACACCGCCGAGCCCGAGGAAGGCGATCGCGTCCATCGCCCCCGCCGCCAGCGTCAGCAGCACGAGGGCGACATGACTTCGCCGCTGGAGGGACCTCGTCTCGGGTGTTCGTACGGGAACGGGCTCCGCACCGGACGCGGGGGCCGGATCGGAAGCGTGCGCGAGAGGTGGACCGACGGGCGCCGAGGGGTCTTCGCCCTCAGGGCGAGTCATGGGGCTGATCGGCCATCTGCCGTCCTCCGGGGTCATGCGGTTGCGCGCACGGTGAATTTTCCCAGCTCGGAGCGGTTTCACCCGGCTTCCCGCCTTCGAAAGCGGGTGACGCGACGCTTCCTTCCGAATCGGCCTCACGCTCGCGGGGGATCGTCCTATCCTGGTCGCATACCGTGCATCGAGGATCGGATCGACACCGTCGAATCCGACATCGCTGAGATCAAAAGCGACATCGCAGCAATCAAAGCCGGGCAGAGCGGTATGGAGCTGAAGCTCAACCGCGTACCCCAGGACGTCGCCGAGCTCAAAGCCGGGCAGGTCGAGATCCGCGACCTGCTCGTCCGTGTCGTTGCGCGGCCGGAGAACGTGGCCTCGTAGCCCGGTACGAGACCCGGACAGCAGCGAGCCCCGGTCCAGGGAGGGCCGGGGCTTTCGTATGCCACCGGCCAGGCGCTTAGAACACCGGGATGATGTCCTCGGGGTCGAGGACGTCGACCTGGACGCCGTCGATGTCGAGTTCGGGGATGGCGGGGAACTCGATGCCCCAGCGTTCGACGATGGCGCGGATCCTGGCCATGGCCACGCGCCAGTTGTCCGCCTGTTCCTCGTACGAGAGCACGCCGAGGCCCGCGTCGCGGGCGTGGTCCATCAGGACGCGGTGGTTGGGCAGGAAGTACGGCGGGAGCTCCCAGAAGCCGCCGGGGGGCTCCCAGAGGATCATCGAGAGGAAGACGAAGCCCGCGCGCAGCTGGCGGGTGATCAGGGAACGGGTGTCGTCGGTGAGGCCCGGCCACTCGTTCTCCAGGATGGTCACGCAGATCTGCAGGTGGCGCGACTCGTCGCGGCCGATGCGGTGGAACATGTCACCGAAGACGGGATGCCTGGTCCCGGTCGCCATGCCCCGGAACAGGGTGGACGCGGCCATCTCCCCCATCATGAAGCTGGTGAACAGCACCGGCAGGCTGTATCTGCCGACGGCGCCGCTGTAGCCCGTCCAGTAGCGGCCACCGTTGTGATAGAGCCAGCCGATGTTGTTGTGGGCGGCCTTCTCCAGGTCGGTGGCGGGGATCCAGTCGAGCGGCCCGCCCGGCCAGAGCCTGGCGATGGTGCGCTGGCAGCACTCCTCGTGATTCATCTCGTCACGCGTGATCGAGAAGAAGCACTTCCTCACCGGGTCCTCCTCGTGCTTCTCGAACGCCTGGATGGTGGCGCGGGCGAAGACGGCCGGGCCCGAGGCGTCGAAGTTGGCGAGCACGGAGAACCAGTACATGATCCCGAGGCGCTGCTCGTGGGTGAAGTCGCTCGGCCTGAGATCCTCCCAGGGCAGGTCGGCCGGGTTCCAGACCGTCCGCTTGGACTTCTCGTAGATGGCGGCGAGCTTCCCGGTCTCGACCCGCCACTCCATCGGGTAGATGTTCGGCTGAGGGATCTCGGGAGCGGGCCAGAAACCGCCCTCGGGAATCGTCAGGTCCGCCATGGCCACACCCCCTGTGACACCTTCGTTTCACATCTTGCGCCTGTATGTCACGTCTTTCAAGAACGCCCCGGGGTCCGGCCCGGCGCGCCCCGCTTCGGGATCCGTCACAGGACCTGCCCCACCTCGGGACCCGGCACAGACCCGTCCCTGCCCCGAAGACTTTCAGGAGCGGGCCCGCTGCGTCAGGGCGACGCACGCGAGGACGGCCAGCGCCGCCGCGATCGTGACCGGGCCGAACAGCTCCCCGAGCAGCAGCCAGGCCCACAGCAGCGTCAGCAGCGGCTGGGCGAGCTGGGTCTGCCCGGCGCGGGCGATGCCGCCCATGGCCAGGCCCGCGTACCAGGGGATGAAGCCGAGGAACATCGAGACCAGGCCGACGTACGCGAACCCGGCCAGCGAGGCGGCGGTGGGCCGCACGTCGGTGGTGAGCGCGAGCGCGACGGTGATCGGCACGGTCAGCGGGGTGGCGAGGACGAGGGTGTGGGAGATCACCCGCCAGCCGGGGGTCGCGCGGGCCAGGCGCCCGCCCTCGGTGTAGCCGACGGCGGCCGACAGCAGCGCGCCGACGAGCAGCAGGTCGGCCCCGGTGACGTGGCCGCCGCCCATGCTGAGGGTGAAGGCGGTGATCGACACGGCTCCGAGGCCGCAGGACACCCAGAACAGCGCCCTGGGCCACTCCCCCGCCCGCAGCACCGCGCAGGCGGCGGTGGCCGCGGGCAGCAGCCCGATCACCACGGCGGCGTGCGAGGTGGAGGCCCCGGCGTAGAGCGCCAGGCCGCTGAAGAGGGGGAAGCCGAACACCACGCCCGCCACGATGACGCCGTACGACCGGAGCTGGGACCTGGGCGGCAGCAGCGGCACCCCGGCCACGAGCAGGAACGCGGCGGCCGCGGCGGCGGCGACGGCGGCCCGGCCGACCGCCACCAGGTAGGGGTCGAAGCCCTCCATCGCGAAGACGGTCGCCGGGAACGACCCCGAGAACGCCAGCACCCCGAGCCCGGCCAGCAGGGTCCCCCGCCAGGCCCTGCCCGGTGCCCCGGGCGGCACCGGGCCGGCCGGCCTCCGATCGTGACGTGCCTCCCGTGGAGGCACCACACCGGGCAGCACCTCTCCTGGCGAGACCGGCGAGACCGTACCCGCCGCTATCCGATTTGGTACGATAGCGCTACTCTTTTCACTCATGAACGACGATAGCAGTATCGTCAGGCTCACCGCCACGCTCCGTGAGGAGGTGTCGCGGCTCCGTCCGGGCGACCGGCTGCCGTCGAGCCGGGAGCTGGTCCGGCTGCACAACGTGAGCCCGGTGACCGTGTCGCGCGCGATCGGCAGGCTCGCCGCCGAGGGACGCGTGATCACCAGGCCCGGCAGCGGCGCCTACGTGGCTCCGGCGATCACGCGGGGCGGCGACAGCGCCGACATGTCGTGGCAGACGGTGGCGCTCGGTGACAGGGTGGTGGACGACAGCGAGGTCAGCGGCCTGCTCACCGCCCCGCCCGAGGGGGTCATCCCGCTCACCGGCGGCTACCTCAACCCGGTCCTGCGACCCTCCCGGGCCCTGTCGGCCGCCGCCTCCCGGGCGCTGCGCCGCCCCGACGTCTGGGCGATGCCGCCGCTGGCCGGTCTCCCCGAGCTGCGCAGGTGGTTCGCCCAGGAGCTGGGCGGCGACGTCACCCCGTCGGACGTGCTCATCGTCAGCGGCGGGCAGGCGGCGCTCATCCACGCCTTCCGCGCCCTCGCCGCCCCCGGCACCCCCGTCCTCGTCGAGACCCCCACCTACCCGGGCGCGCTCGCGGCGGCGCGGGCCGCCGGGCTCCGCGCGACGGCCGTGCCCGTCGACCGCGACGGGGTGCGACCCGAGCTCCTCGCGGAGGCGTTCGCCGTGACCGGCGCGCGGGTCTTCCTCTGCCAGCCGACCCTGCACAACCCCACCGGCGCGACCCTGCCCCTGGAGCGCCGCGAGCAGGTGCTGGCGATCGCCCGCGCCGCCGGGGCGTTCGTGATCGAGGACGACTACGCCCGCTACTTCACCACCTCCCCCGTACCGCCGCCGCTGGTCGCGCTGGACGCCCACGGCACGGTCGTGCACATCAACTCCCTGACCAAGGTCCTGTCGCCGAGCCTGCGGGTCGCCGGGGTCGTCGCCCGGGGGCCCGCCGCCCGGCGCCTGAGGGCGAGCCAGCTCGTGGAGTCGTTCTTCGTGGCCAGGCCGCTCCAGGAGACGGCGCTGGAGTTCGTCGGCTCGCCCGCCTGGCGGCGCCACCTGGCCTCCCTGGGCACCGAACTGGCGCTTCGCAGGGACACCCTCGCCGCCGCCCTGACCGCCCGGATGCCCGGCGCCGGGATCCACCTCGTCCCCCGTGGCGGCCTGCACCTGTGGGTACGGCTCCCCGAGGACCGGGACGAGGAGATCGTGGTGGAGACCGCCAGGAGGGCGGGCGCCCTGGTGAGTCCCGGGCGCATCTACTACCCCGCCGAGCCGCCGGGCCCGCGCATCAGGGTGACCCACTCGGCGACCGTCCACACGGCCGAGCTGGTCGAGGGCGTGCGCAGGCTGGCGACGGCCCTGGACGGCCCCTGACCGCGCCCGGCCCGCCCTTCGACGGGCCCGCTTCCGTTTTCTCCCACGGGCCCCGGCATCGCACCTGAAGTCAGCCCGGCGGCGCCCATGGACAGCCCCTGGCCACCTGGTCGCCCTCGCGGGGGTTCGGGGGCGCCCCCTGCTCCCGAACCCCCGCGAGAGTGGTCAGGTGGCCGCGAAGACCTCGTGGTGGGTGACCGTGAGCTCGCGCTCGACCAGGAAGCGGTCGTCCTCGTCGTAGAAGACGGCGCGCGACGGATCGTCCCCCGCGAAGGCGATGATCGCCTCCCACGACTCCCAGAGCGAGGTCAGCAGGAACTCGGCCCGCTCCCCCACCTCCCGACAGGTGAAGCACACCCCCCGGTTGCCCTCGGTCGAGGTGTAGCCGACGTATCCCGTGGCCAGCAGGTACTTCTCATAGGCGGCGGCGTCCTCGGCGCGGGTCCAGCCTCTCCACACCCTCATGATCATGATCTCTCCTCCGGTACGACGCGCGCCTGCCGGTCTCCTTGAACGCGAGATAGGCCAGGTACCACATGACAACCTCCTCAAAACACCATCTATGACCTTATGATGGTGTCGAAAGGAACACAACCCCCTAATGGCGTACAGTGGTTGCGAAGAGGGAGGAGGCAAGGGACGACATGAGCGACCCCTCCGAGCTGGTGATCGCCTTCGTGAACACGTACGACGTCGAGGAGGGGACCGACTCGATCCCTTCCCCTGCCGCGCTGACCGCCTGGCTGGCCGGACGAGGCCTGACCGGCCCGCAGGACACGGCCACCGATACGGATCTGGCGACGGCCGTCGAGCTCCGCGAGACCCTCCGCGAGGCCCTCCGCCACAACCACGACCGCCCCGGCAGCGGTGATCACGACCCCGGGCCGTCGCGGTCCTTCGGCGCCCTCCCGCTGCGCGTCGCCCTGACCGCCGGTGGGCCGGTGCTCGAACCGGTCGCGACTGGGGTGCCCGGCGGCCTGGCCGGGATCGTCGCCGCCGTGATGAGCGCCCACTCCGGCGGGATGTGGCCGCGCCTGAAGGTCTGCACCGAGAGCACCTGCCAGTGGGCGTTCGTCGACTCGTCCAAGAATCGTTCACGCTCGTGGTGTTCCATGAGGGTCTGCGGCAACCGCACGAAGACAAGGGCATATCGGGCCCGACGGCAGACGGAGCCGGGTTCACGTCATCTCTGAGTCGGATTCCCCGATACGGTGTAAGAGCCTGCCTCACGGATCCACCCGCCTGATGCCCGCTCGCGTGGCACGAGATCTACGAGACAGCGCGTTTCGAGGCGACGGCAGACGGCAGAGAAGGAGCGGGCCGAGATGGCAGACGTAGGCGTGCGGGCGGCTCGGCACGAGGATGTCGCCGCGGTGACGGGCACCCAGATCCGCGCGTGGAAGTACGGCTACCGGGACTTCCTTCCCGAAGGACCGCTGGAGCAGATGACCGGCCCGGCGGCCGAGAAGATGTGGCGCCAGCAGTGGGAGGACGCGATCACCTCGCCGCCCAGCCGCCGGCACCGCGTACTGGTGGCCGTGGAGCAGGTCGTCCTCGACACCGACGCCTTCCCGGCGCTCGGTCCCGGCGGCATCGAGGCCATGGCCGCGCTGCAGGGCGCGGAGAAGGTCGCCGGTCTGGCCTCACACGCCCCGGCGGAGGATCCCGACCTCGACCCGACCACCGCCGGGGAGATGCTCACGTTCCTGATCGACCCCGACCACGTCCGGCGCGGCCACGGCAGCAGGCTGCTGAACGCCACGGTCGACTACCTCCGTGACGACGGCTACCACACCATCGTTACCTGGGTCTTCGCCGACAACTACGCGGTGCTCGGCTTCCTGGAGTCCGCCGGGTGGGGCGCCGACGGGGCCGAGCGGGTCATCGACATGGGCCGTACGGTGCGGATGATCCGCCTGGCGACCGACATCAGCTAGAGCCGGAGAGGAACCTCGCACGCCCATGGCCACCCCGAGCCAGTGGATCGCCGGAGCACGTCCGCGCACCCTTCCCGCCGCAGTCGTCCCCGTCGCCGTCGGCACCGGAGTCGCGATCGGATACGCCGGAGGGGTGTGGTGGCGGGCCCTGCTGGCCCTGTTCGTGGCCCTCGCCCTCCAGGTGGGCGTCAACTACGCCAACGACTACAGCGACGGGGTGCGCGGCACCGACTCCGACCGGGTCGGCCCGATGCGCCTGGTCGGCTCCCGCGCCGCCTCGCCCCGCCAGGTCCTCACCGCGGCCCTCGCCTGCTTCCTGGCCGCCGCGGTGGCCGGGCTGGTGCTCGTCGTGACCACCGGGGCGTGGTGGCTGCTGCTGGTCGGCGCGCTGGCGATCGCCGCCGCCTGGTTCTACACCGGCGGCTCCAGCCCGTACGGCTACCGGGCGCTCGGCGAGGTCTCGGTCTTCGTGTTCTTCGGCCTGGTGGCGGTGGCGGGCACCACGTACGTCCAGCTCGAGTACCTGCCCTGGCTCGCGGTGGCGGCGGCCGTCCCGGCGGGCCTGCTGGCCTGCGCGATGCTCGTGGTCAACAACCTGCGCGACATCGTGACCGACGGGCCCGCGGGCAAGCGCACCATGGCCGTGGTGCTCGGTGACCGCGGCACCCGGGTCCTCTACACCCTCTGCCTGCTGCTGCCCCTGGTGATCGCGCCCGCGCTGGCGCCGTGGCGGCCGTTCGCGGCGCTGGCGCTGCTCGCCGCCCCGCTCGCCGTCGCCCCGGTGAAGGCCGTGCGGGCGGGCGCGACCGGCCCCGCGCTCATCGCCACGCTCCAGCAGACGGGCCGCTTCCAGCTCGTGTACGGCCTGCTGCTCACCGTCGGCCTGGCCCTCTGAGCCCGCGAAGGCCCGGCTCGCCGGCCCCGCCGAGGCCCCGCCACCCGGCCCCGCCGAAGCCCGGCTTCACGATCCGCTGAACCGGTCCCGTCACAGGATGCGGCGCATCACGACGCGGGGGGCGATCTCGATGCCCAGCTCGCGCTCGTGGCGCACCAGCTCGGCCAGCTCCGGCCCCCACTCGGCCGGGTCGAGCACGGAGAAGCCGCGCCGGGCGTACCAGGGCGCGTTCCAGGACACGTCGCGGTAGGTCGTCAGCGTCACGGCGGCGAAGCCGGTCGAGGCCGCGTGCTCGTAGACGGCCTCCAGCAGGCGCCCACCGGTCCCCCTGCGCCCGTGGTCGGGGTGGACGGCGAGCTGGTCGAGGTGGACCTGCCCGTCGACCAGGCCGAACAGGGCGAACCCGATCGGCGGGTCGCCCGCCACGAGCACCCGGGAGGGGTCGTCGGCCTCCTCGACCATCGTGGTCCCCGGCGGGAAGGTGATCCCCACCTGGGCGAAGACCCCGTCGGCCGCCAGCTCCACCGCCACCAGCCCGGCCAGCTCCTCCGGCCGCGCCCAGCGGACCTCAGTCGAAGTCGAAGATGGAGTGCTTGTCATAGAAGTGGAGGATATAGCGGCACCGCTCGCAGATCATCAGGGTCAACCGGTGCGAGGTGATACCCCAGCGGCTGTCGAGCCTGCCCTGCTCCTGCTGGAACGCGGTGCCGTGACAGAGCGGGCAGGCGAGCTCGGAAGGCGTCATGGTCGTGCAACGAGCGGCGCGAGACCCGGGGTTCCGGAGGCGGCGGAACCGGCGGGCCACGCGCTAGAGGTCGAGAAGGTGCTCCAGGCCGACGGTGAGGCCGGGGAGCTCGCGCACCCGGCGCACGCCCAGCAGCACGCCCGGGGTGAACGACGAGCGGTTCATGGTGTCGTGGCGGATGGTGAGGATCTCGCCGTCGCCGCCCAGGATGACCTCCTGGTGGGCGATGAGCCCGGCCAGCCGGACCGCGTGCACGCGGACCCCGTCGACGTCGGCGCCGCGCGCCCCGTCGAGCTCCGTGCTGGTGGCGTCCGGCATCGGCGCGGAACCCGCCTTGCGTCGGGCCTCGGCGACCAGCTCGGCCGTGCGGCGGGCGGTGCCCGAGGGCGCGTCGGCCTTGTTGGGGTGGTGCAGCTCGACGATCTCGGCCGACTCGAAGTAGCGGGCCGCCTGCTGGGCGAAGTGCATCATGAGCACGGCCGCGATGCCGAAGTTGGGGGCGATCAGCGCGTTGACCCCGGGGTTGGCGTCCAGCCAGCCCCTGACGGTCGCCAGCCGTCCCGCGTCGAAGCCGGTGGTGCCGACCACCGGGTGGATGCCGTGGGAGACGCACCATTCGAGGTTGCCCATGACGACGTCGGGGTGGGTGAAGTCGACCACCACCTCGGCGCCTTCCAGCCCCTCGATCGGGTCACCCTGGTCGACGGCCGCGACCAGCTCCAGATCGTCCGCCGCCTCGACGGCCCTGCACACTTCGACACCGACGCGCCCTCGGGCGCCGAGAACTCCAACCCTGATCACGGGCCCAAGGCTATACCGAAGGACCCCGGGACGACGGACGGCCCCGGCACGGGACGACGGGGTCGCGCTCGTACGTGGAGCCGGTGAGGGCCGTCACGGAACGACGAACGGCCCCGGCGCGGGAACGCCGGGGCCGTTCGTACCGGAAGCTGTGAAGGACCGTCAGCCGGTGACGACCGCGCTGAAGTCCCTGTCCTCCTCGTAGGGGCCGATGACCGCGAGGGACATCGGGCGGGTGAGGACCTCCGAGGCGACCTCGGCGATCTGCTCCGGGGTCACCGCGTCGATCCTGGCGAGCAGGTCGTCGACCGAGAGCAGCTCGTCGAAGACCAGCTCGCCCTTGCCGATCCTGGACATCCGGGAACCGGTGTCCTCCAGGCCGAGCACGAGACCGCCGCGCATCTGGCCCTTGCCGCGGACGATCTCCTCCTCGGTGATGCCGTCGGCGACCACACGGAGCACCTCCTCGCGGCAGATCTTCAGCACGTCGTCGATCTTCGACGGCAGGCAGCCGACGTAGATGCCGAACTGGCCGGTGTCGGCGAGGGCGGAGGTGTAGGAGTAGGCCGAGTAGGCGAGGCCTCTCTTCTCCCTGATCTCCTGGAACAGCCGCGAGGACATGCCGCCGCCCAGCGCCGCGTTGAGCACGCCGAGCGCGAAGCGGCGCTCGTCGGTGCGGGTCAGCGCCGTCGTGCCGAGGACCAGGTTGGCCTGCTCGGTCGGCCGGTGCACCACCCGCGTGCCGGAGCGGAGCTCGACGCCGGGGCCCGACACGCGCGGGGGCACCGGCGAGGCGTCCCCGCCCAGGGCCCCGGCCCGCTCGTAGGCCGCGGCGACCAGGGCCACCACCCGCTCGTGGTCGACGTTGCCCGCCACCGACACCACGGTGTGGGTGGGCAGGTAGTAGCGCCGGTAGTACTCGGCGATCCGGTCGCGGGTGACCGCGGTGATCGAGTCGACCGTGCCGAGGATCGGCCTGCCGACCGGCGTGTCACCGTACAGCTCGGCGGAGAACTGCTCGTGCACCACGTCCGAGGGATCGTCGTCGTGCATGGCGATCTCCTCCAGGATCACGCCACGCTCGGCCTCGACGTCCTCCTCGC
This sequence comes from Streptosporangium sp. OZ121, assembly GCF_051918885.1. Classification (NCBI taxonomy): domain Bacteria; kingdom Bacillati; phylum Actinomycetota; class Actinomycetes; order Streptosporangiales; family Streptosporangiaceae; genus Streptosporangium; species Streptosporangium sp. OZ121. Next base: position 146,976 of record NZ_JBPXMC010000019.1, on the reverse strand, counting down.
TGATGAGCGAGGAGGTCACCACGTCGGCGAGCACGTCGATCGCCACCCGCAGGTCCTCGTCGAGGACCCGCGCGTAGTAGCAGGTGTACTCCTTGGCGGTGAACGCGTTGATCTCGCCGCCGATGCCCTCGATGGCCGCGGAGATCTCCAGGGCGTCCCGCGTGGGCGTGCCCTTGAACAGCAGGTGCTCAAGGAAGTGGGAGGAGCCCATGTGCTGGGGGGACTCGTCTCTCGATCCGATGCCGACCCACATGCCGACCGCGACGGAACGCACGGTCGGCATGGACTCGGTCACCACCCGGAGCCCACCGGGAAGGACGGTGCGCTTCACGACCCCGGCGCCGTCCTTGCCGGGGTGCAGAGTGGTGGTGATCACGAGTTGCGGTCTTCCCCTCCGCCGCCACCGCGGTTGCCGCCGCCACCGCCGTTGCTGCTGCGGGTGCGGGTGCGGCGGGGCCGCTCCTCGCGGGGCCGCTCCTCGCGGGGCCGCTCGTCGGCGGCGGCGGACGCCTCGGCGGCCGGGGCCGCGGACGTCTCGGTGTCGCCGGACTCTGCCTTCGCGGCGGCCTCCTTCTCGATGACCTCGACGGGCACCAGGGAGAGCTTGCCGCGCGAGTCGATCTCGGCGATCTCCACCTGGACCTTCTCGCCGACGTTCATGACGTCCTCGACGTTCTCGATGCGCTTGCCGCCGTGCAGCTTGCGGATCTGGGAGACGTGCAGGAGGCCGTCCTTGCCCGGCATGAGGGAGATGAAGGCACCGAAGGCGGCGATCTTGACGACCGTGCCCAGGTAGCGCTCGCCGACCTCCGGCATGTGCGGGTTCGCGATGGCGTTGATCGCCGACCTGGCCGCCTCGGCGGACGGGCCGTCGGTGGCGCCGATGTAAATGGTTCCGTCGTCTTCCAGGGTGATCTCGGCGCCGGTGTCGTCCTGGATCTGGTTGATCATCTTGCCCTTCGGGCCGATGACCTCTCCGATCTTGTCCACCGGGATCTTGATCGTGATGATGCGCGGGGCCGTCGCGTTCATCTCCGCCGGGGAGTCGATGGCCTCCTGCATCACGTCGATGATCGCCAGGCGGGCGCCCTTGGCCTGCCGCAGCGCGGCCGACAGCACGGAGGCCGGGATGCCGTCCAGCTTGGTGTCGAGCTGGAGGGCGGTGATGACGTCCTTGGTGCCGGCGACCTTGAAGTCCATGTCGCCCATGGCGTCCTCGGCACCGAGGATGTCGGTCAGCGTGACGTACTGGTCGCCCTCGTTGATGAGGCCCATCGCGATGCCCGCGACGATGCCCTTCAGCGGGACGCCCGCGTCGAGCAGCGCCATCGTCGAGGCGCAGACCGACCCCATGGAGGTCGAGCCGTTGGAGCTCAGCGCCTCGGAGACCTGGCGGATGGCGTACGGGAACTCCTCGCGCGCCGGCAGCACCGGCAGGAGCGCCCGCTCGGCGAGCGCGCCGTGACCGATCTCGCGCCGCTTGGGCGAACCCACCCGGCCGGTCTCACCGGTGGAGTAGGGCGGGAAGTTGTAGTTGTGCATGTAGCGCTTGGTGCGCTCGGGGTTGAGCGTGTCGATCATCTGCTCCATGCGGAGCATGTTGAGCGTGGTGATGCCCAGGATCTGGGTCTCGCCGCGCTCGAACAGGGCCGAGCCGTGCACGCGGGGCACGATGTGGACCTCGGCGCTGAGCTGCCGGATGTCCTTGACGCCGCGGCCGTCGATGCGGACGCCCTCGGCGATGACGCGCTCGCGCATGAGCTTCTTGGTCAGCGACCGGAACGCGGCGCCGATCTCCTTCTCGCGGCCCTCGAAGTCGGGGCCGACCTTCTCCAGCACCAGGGCCTTGACCCGGTCGAGCTCGGCCTCGCGCTCCTGCTTGCCGGCGATGGTGAGCGCGGAGGCGAGCTCGCTGCGCACCGCGCCGGTCACGGCCTCCAGGACGTCGTCCTGGTAGTCGAGGAACAGGGGGTACTCGGCGGTCTCCTTGGCGGCGACCTTCGCGACCTTGGCCTGCGCCTCGCACAGCACCTTGATGAACGGCTTGGCGGCCTCGAGGCCCTGGGCCACGGTCTCCTCGGTCGGCGCCACGGCACCCTCGGCGACCAGCTTGAGCGTGTCGCGGGTGGACTCGGCCTCGACCATCATGATCGCGACGTCGCCGTCGGGCAGGACGCGGCCCGCGACCACCATGTCGAAGGTGGCGCTGGCCAGCTCGGTGTTGGTCGGGAAGGCGACCCACTGGCCCTCGATCAGCGCGACGCGGACGCCGCCGATCGGGCCGGAGAACGGCAGCCCGGCGAGCTGGGTGGACAGGGACGCGGCGTTGATCGCCACGACGTCGTACAGGTGCTCGGGGTGCAGCGCCATGATGGTGGCGACGACCTGGATCTCGTTGCGCAGACCCTTGACGAACGAGGGGCGCAGCGGCCGGTCGATCAGGCGGCAGGTGAGGATGGCGTCCTCGGAGGGACGGCCCTCACGCCGGAAGAACGAGCCGGGGATGCGGCCCGCGGCGTACATTCGCTCCTCGACGTCCACCGTGAGGGGGAAGAAGTCGAGGTTCTCCTTGGGATTCTTGGACGCGGTGGTCGCGGAGAGGACCATCGTGTCGTCGTCGAGATAGACGACGGCGGAACCCGCCGCCTGGCGCGCGAGCCGCCCGGTCTCGAACCGGATGGTACGCGTGCCGAATGAGCCGTTGTCGATAACGGCTTCGCTGCTGTGGACACCCTCCACGGGGGACCTCCTTGTGGGTCGGTCGCCCGCGTCCGGCCAGACGCACGTGTCGCGCCTGGTTCGTCGTGTTGCCGGCTCCCCGTAGGTGCAGCGCCGGTCTTCGATCGAAGCGCCCGGTTCCGTATGGCTTGTGCCATGATGACCGGGGGCCACTACCGAGGACCGGCCCTCCGACGCCGTGGGGCGCGCTTGCTTGCGGACGCGGGGCACTGTCTCGGCTATTCAGTTTGCTCACCGGGGCGGCGTCTTCGTGGCGCGACGCGCCGACACCACCCCGTATGAGATATGAGGGAGCGGCGCGAACGCCACTCCCTCACGACACTATCGGCGCAGGCCGAGCCGCTCGATGAGCGAGCGGTAGCGCGCGATGTCCTTGCTCTGCAGGTACTTCAGCAGCCGGCGACGGCGGCCGACGAGCAGCAGCAGGCCACGACGGCTGTGGTGGTCGTGCTTGTGCACCTTCAGGTGCTCGGTGAGCTCGCTGATGCGCTTGCTGAGCAGCGCGATCTGCACCTCGGGGGAACCGGTGTCGGTCTCACCCTTGGCGTAGTCACCGATGATCTGCTTCTTTGCTGCGGTGTCGAGCGACACTTTTCTCCTTGAACCTCTGCGGGCACGCGCAATTCCGGCTCCCCGAACGACCGTGCGTGCCTACAGTCGCCGTGGCGAGATCAGCACCGGGATCATGGACCACCGGTTACAGAGCTGACATGCCAGGTTACCACCGGCTTCGGCGCCCTCGCACATCGTACGAAAGCACCGGCGAGCCCTGTCCGGGAACCCCGATGGGACCGGGAGAGCGGGGCCGGAGGGGCCGCGTGGCGCGAGGTCCGTGTGACACGAGGGCCGGGCGGGACCCGGGCGGGAGCGGGTGGTGGCGGGCGGGAAAGGTCAGCTCGTCAAGCGCCGCACCTCGTCCACGTCGGCGTGGATCTGCGCGACGAGCGCCTCGATCGAGTCGAACCTGGTGTTGCCGCGCAGCCTCGGCCCGAAGTCCACGGCCACGTGCGCGCCGTAGAGGTCGAGGTCATCGCGGTCGAGCGCGTACGCCTCGACCGTGCGGGGCACGCCCTCGAAGGTCGGGTTGGTGCCCACCGAGATCGCCGCGGGCCAGCGCTCGCCGCCGTAGACGGCGGGCAGGTTTCCGGTCGAGACCCCCTGCAGCCAGCCGGCGTAGACGCCGTCGGCGGGGATCGCGGTGAACTCCGGCGACTCCAGGTTCGCCGTCGGGAAACCGAGTTGCCGGCCGCGCTGGTAACCGCGGACCACCACGCCCTCGACCCGGTGGGGGCGGCCGAGCGTCCGCGTGACCGCCTCCATGTCCCCGGCGGCGATCTGCTCGCGGATCCGGGTGGAGGAGATCGTCTCCCCCTCGCTGACCAGCGGGACCGCCTCGGCCACGAAGTCGTACTTCTCCCCGAGGGTGCGCAGCGTCTCCACGTCACCGGAGGCCTTGTGCCCGAAGCGGAAGTTCTCCCCCACCACGACCCCGGCGGCGTGCAACCGGTCGACGAGCACGGTCTGCACGAACTCGTCCGGGCTCATCCGGGAGAACTCCAGCGTGAACGGCAGGACGCACACCGCGTCGACCCCCAGCCCCGCGAGGAGCTCGGTGCGGTGCCTGGCCGTCGTCAGCCTCGGCGGGTGCGTGCCGGGACGCACGACCTCCTCCGGATGCGGGTCGAAGGTCACCACCACCGAGGACACCCCGAGACGCGCGGCCATCGCGACGGCACGGGTCACCATCTGCTGGTGCCCGCGATGAACGCCGTCGAAGACGCCGATGGTGATGACGGACCTGCCCCAGTCTTCGGGCACGTCGTCCAATCCGTGCCAGCCTCGCACCGCAGCCTCTTCCCTCGTAGCGGATGAACCCCTAAAGACTGCCATGCTCTCGGTCCTTCTCCCCAATCGGGGAGCCCCTTGGCCGCGCCCCGCCGCCGGCCACGCGGGACCTCGGAGAGCGTCAAGGAACTTCGGAGGACTTTCCACGGACTTTCCACGGACTTTCGACGGACTTCGCAGGACGAACAGGACAGACGCTGGCAGGCAGTCCGTCAGGAGACGAAGACCGCCAGGGACTTGGCGATCTGGCCGTGCTCCTCGACGAGCGCCACCAGGGTTCCGTCGGGGCCGAACACCCCGATCGGCCCGCTTCCCAGGCCCAGCGCGGGCAGCCGCCCGCCGTGCGCGACGGAGGCGGCCTCCTCGGCGGTCACGTCCCTGCGGGGAAAGGCCGCCGCGACCGCGTCGGCCATCGGCAGGATCACGCACTCGGCGGCGAGCCGCTCCAGGGTGTGGGCCGCCGACAGGTCGTAGGGGCCCACCCGGGTACGGCGCAGGGCGGTCAGGTGGCCGCCGACCCCCAGTCCGGCGCCCAGGTCGCGGGCGAGCGCGCGGATGTAGGTGCCGCTGGAACAGGACACCGAGGCGTCGACGTCGACGAGGTCGCCGTGCCGGCGTACGGCGGTGATCTCGAAGCCCGACACGGTCACCGGGCGAGCCTTGAGCTCGACCTCCTCGCCCGCCCTGGCCCGCTTGTAGGCCCGCTCGCCGTTCACCTTGATGGCGCTGACCTGCGGCGGGATCTGCATGATCGGGCCGGTCAGCGTGGCGACGCCCTTCCTGATCTCCTCCTCGGCGACCTGTGCCGCCGGCGCCGTGGCGATGATCTCGCCCTCGGCGTCGTCGGTGTTGGTGGTCTGGCCCAGGCGGATCGTGGCGTCGTAGCCCTTCTCGGTGAGCGCGAGGTGGCCGAGCAGGCGGGTGGCCTTCTCGACGCCGACCACCAGCACGCCGGTGGCCATCGGGTCGAGGGTGCCCGCGTGGCCGACCTTGCGGGTGCCCGCGATGCCGCGGAGCTTGGCCACGACGTCGTGCGAGGTCCACTCGGCGGGCTTGTCGACGATGATCAGCCCGCTCGGCGGCGGGGTGCGCTTGGCGCGAGCCGTACTCATTTCGATCCTTACAGGCGTGCCGGGAAGGGTTTTACAGCAGGGCCCGGAGACTCGGGAAGGGTTTTACAGCAGGGCCCGGAGACTCGGGAAGGGTTTTACAGCAGGGCCCGGAGACTCGCGATCGTCTCCTCGACGGGCTGGTGGGAGGTGAAACCCGCCGCCTTGGCGTGCCCGCCGCCCCCCAGCGCGGCGCTGACGCGCGAGACGTCCACCCCGCCCTTGGAGCGCATGGAGACCTGCCAGACGCCTTCGTCGTCCTCCTTGAGGATGGTGGCGACGTCCGCCTGGTCGGTGCGCCGGATCACGTCGATGATCCCCTCGATCTCGTCGTACGGCAGCCCGTACGCGGCGCGGTCGGCGCGGGTGACGAACGTCCATACCAGGCCGCCGCCCACCTCGGGCTCCAGCCGCACCCTGTCGAGCACGGCGCCGAGCACCTTCAGGTAGCCGAACGGGGAGCGGTCCCACAGCTCACGGGCGATCTTCTCGGGATCGAGCCCGGTGGCCAGCAGCCGGGCGGCCATGGCGTGCGCGTCAGGAGTGGTGGAGGAGTGCCTGAACGAGCCGGTGTCGGTGACGAGCCCGACGTACAGGCAGGTCGCGATGTCCTTGTCGACCGGCAGGCCGAGCCGGTGGATCAGCTCCTCGGCGAGCACGGCGGTGGCCGCGGCGTCGGGGTCGACCAGGTTGAGGGTGCCGAAGCCGGTGTTGGACGGGTGGTGGTCCAGCACGACCAGCTCGTGTGCCTTGGCCGTGTTGCCGGTCAGCACGCCGAGACGCCCGACGGTGGGAACGTCGAAGGTGACCATCACCTCGGGCGCGGCCGGGTAGTGCGCGGGATCGGCGAGCAGATCCTGCCCCGGCAGGAAGCGCAGCAGCCTGGGCACCGTGAAACGCCGGTCGCCGAAGGAGGCGGTGACCCGCTTGCCCGCCGCGCGCAGCGCGAGCCCGACGCCCAGCATGGAGCCGAGCGCGTCGCCGTCGGGCGAGACGTGGCAGGCCAGCGCGATCTCGTCCGCGGCGGAGATGAGCTCGACGGCCCGGGCCCAGTCCTGACCGGACACCGGGCCCGCCGAGTCGTCGTCACGCAGGTCGGGCGTCACGTCGCGGAGTGTCCCGCGCGTTCCGAGGATTCGTCTTCTTCGTCCCCGGAGTCGTCGCCGTCTTCCCGGTCCTCGGGCTTGCGGTAGGGGTCGGCGTCCCCGGCGTGCGAGGCTCCCTCGGCCCGCTTGGCGATCTCCACGTCCCTGGCCTTCGCCTCGGCGAGCAGGTCCTCCAGGTGGCGGGCGGTGTCGGGAAGCGGGTCGTGGGTGAACGTCAGCGTCGGGGTGTGGCGCAGGCCCGTCTGGCGGCCCACCTCCGAGCGGATGAGCCCCTTGGCGCTCTCCAGGGCCACGGCGGAGTCGGCCCGCTCGGCCTCGGAGCCGAACACGGTGTAGAACACCGTGGCCTCGCCCAGGTCGTTGGTGATGCGCGTGTCCGTCACGGTCACGAACCCCAGCCTGGGGTCCTTGATGCGGCGCTCCAGCATCTCCGCCACGATCTGCTGGATCCGATCGGCGATCTTGCGTGCGCGTGCGGCGTCCATAGCTCCCCCCTTCTCACGGGGAGGGCCGGTGGCGGTAGGGGTGCTTCCGCCCACCGGCCGTCTCCGTATCTAGTCCTCGTCCTCGTTGTAGAGCCGGTGCCTGGCGGACAGCAGCTCGATCTCCGGGTGGAAGGCGATCAGCCGCTCGCAGTCGTCCAGCACCGCGCCGCAGTTGGCGGCGGTGGAGGAGACGACCGCGATCCCGATCTCGGTACGGCGATGCAGATCGAGATGGCCGGTCTCCGCGACGGCCACACCCGGGAACCGTCGCTGCACCTCGGCGACGATGGGACGCACCACCGAGCGCTTCTGCTTCAGCGAGTGGACGTCGCCGAGCAGGATGTCCAATGTCAGGGCACCTACATACATAGTGGGTCACTCGCCACGGTCGGCACCGTGCCACGGGGCGCGGGCCCCGCCCGCCGGCCGCGCACCCGAGGGGCACTCGGGTGGCACGGCCGGCGGAACGGTTCCTTCGCCTGTCGAGGCATCAGGCTCGCGGCTTCTCCCGCATCTCGAAGGTCTCGATGACGTCATCGATCTTGATGTCGCTGTAGCCGACACCGATACCGCACTCGAACCCTTCACGGACCTCGGTCGCGTCGTCCTTGAAACGGCGCAGCGAGGAGACGGTGAGGTTGTCGGAGATGACGACCCCGCCGCGGATGATCCGGGCCTTGCTGTTGCGGACGATCGTGCCCGAGCGGACCAGAGCACCGGCGATGTTGCCGATCTTCGGCACCTTGAAGACCTCGCGGACTTCGGCGGTGCCCATCTGGACCTCTTCGAACTCCGGCTTGAGCATGCCCTTGAGGGCCGCCTCGATCTCCTCGATCGCCTGGTAGATGACCGAGTAGTAGCGGATGTCGACGCCCTCGCGCTCGGCCAGGTCGCGCGCCCTGACCTCGGGGCGCACGTTGAAGCCGATGATGACGGCGTTGTCGTCGGCGACCGCCAGGTTGACGTCGTACTCGGTGATCGCACCGACGGCGCGGTGGAGCACCCGCAGGCGCACCTCGTCGCCGACGTCGATCTTGAGCAGCGCGTCCTCCAGGGCCTCGACGGAACCGGAGACGTCACCCTTGATGATGAGCTTGAGCTCGTCGACCTGGCCCTTCTCCATCTCGCTGAAGAGCTCTTCGAGGGTGCGGCGACGGCCGGACTTGGCCATGTCCGCGATGCGCTTGCGCGCGGCGCGCTGCTGGGCGATCTGGCGCGCCATCCGGTCGTCGGTGACGACGATGAAGTTGTCACCGGCTCCGGGCGTCGCGGTCAGACCCAGGACCATCACGGGACGGGACGGGTCGGCCTCCTGGATCGCCTCGCCCTTGTCGTCGAGCATCGCCCGGACGCGGCCGAAGGCCTCGCCACAGACGATCGAGTCGCCGACGCGGAGCGTGCCGCGCTGGACCAGCACGGTCGCGACCGGGCCGCGGCCCTTGTCGAGGTGCGCCTCGATGGCGACGCCCTGGGCGTCCATCGTGGCGTTGGCCCGCAGGTCGAGCTCGGCGTCCGCGGTGAGCAGGATGGCCTCGAGCAGGTTCTCGATGCCGATCCCGTTCTTGGCGGAGATGTCGACGAACATCGTGGTGCCGCCGTACTCCTCGGCGACCAGGCCGTACTCGGTGAGCTGGGCCCGGACCTTGCCCGGGTCGGCGCCCTCCTTGTCGACCTTGTTGACCGCGACGACGATCGGCACGTCGGCCGCCTGGGCGTGGTTGAGCGCCTCGACGGTCTGCGGCTTCACACCGTCGTCGGCCGCGACGACCAGGACGGCGATGTCGGTCACCTTGGCGCCTCGGGCACGCATGGCGGTGAACGCCTCGTGACCCGGGGTGTCGATGAAGGTGATCTTCCGGTCTTCGCCCTCGTGCACGGTGCCGATCTGGTAGGCACCGATGTGCTGGGTGATGCCACCGGCCTCCCGCGCCACCTCGTTGGTGTTGCGGATGGCGTCGAGCAGCTTGGTCTTACCGTGGTCGACGTGACCCATCACGGTCACCACCGGCGGGCGCGCGACCAGGTCGGACTCGTCGCCCTCGTCCTCGCCGAACTCGATGTCGAAGGTCTCCAGGAGCTCGCGGTCCTCCTCCTCCGGGCTGACCACAAGCAGGTTGTAGTCGAGCTCGGCGGCCAGAAGCTGGAGCGTCTCCTCGTTGACCGACTGCGTGGCGGTCACCATCTCGCCCAGGTGCAGCATGATCTGCACCAGGGACGCCGGGATCGCGCCGATCTTGTCGGCGAAGTCCGACAGGGAGGCGCCGCGCGACAGGCGGATCGTCTGCCCGTTGCCGCGGGGGGCCTGCACGCCGCCGATCGCCGGGGCCTGCATGTTGTCGAACTCTTGACGCCGCTGGCGCTTGGACTTGCGACCGCGGGTCGGGCGCCCTCCGGGACGGCCGAACGCGCCCGCGGTGCCTCCACCGCGACCACGGCCACCGCCGCCGGGACGGCCGGCGAAACCGCCGCCACCGCCACCGGGACCACCGGTTCCGGTGCCGGGACGGCCGGCGCCGCCACCGCCACCCGGGCGACCGGCGAAACCGCCGCCGCCACCGGGACGACCGCCGCCACCGCCGGGACGACCGGCGCCGCCACCGCCGGGACGACCGGCACCCGCACCGCCACCGGGACGGCCGGCGCCGCCACCGCCGCCACCGGGACCGGCGGGCCGGCCCTGGGGCATCATCATCGGGCTGGGACGCGGACCACCGGGACGCGGGCCACCGGGGCCGCCCGCACCGCCGCCGGGACGCGGGCCACCGGCACCGGGACCCGGACGCGGGCCACCGGATCCGGGCGGGCCGGAACGTGCGCCGGGCGGACGGGGACCGGCGTTGTCGCGGTCCTGACGAGGACCGCGGTCCTCGCGGGGGCCGGGACGCGGACCCCTGTCGCCGGGACCGCCGTCACGGCCGGGGCCACCGGGACCACCGGGGCCGCCGGCGCGCGGCGGACGGGCCTGGCCCATGCCGCTGGCGTTCGACGAGAACGGGTTGTTGCCGGGGCGCGGGCCACGCGGGCCCGGACGCGGGCCGGGCTTGGGCGCACCGGCACCGGGGGCACCGGCACCGGGCCTGGGGCCCGAAGGCGCTCCACCACCCGGACCGCCCGCCGGACGACCGCCCTCGGGACGCGCCTCGGGACGCTGGGCGGGACCCGGACGCGGAGCGGGCCTGGGACCCGGCTTGGGACCGGGGCCGGAGGCCGCCGGACGTGCGCTGTCGGTGCGGGGTGCCTCGAACCGCGGGGCCTGCACCTGCGGCGGCTGCTGACGCGGCGGCTGCGGGGGCTGGACCGGCGGAGCCGGGGGGACGACCGGCGGGGCCGCCTGCGGCGCGGGGGCCGCGGGACGAGCCGGTGCGGGACCCGGACGAGGACCCGGCCTGGGGGCCGGTCCCGGCTTGGGGATTGATGTCGACGCCGTGGAGGCGCCGTTGGGCTGGCCGTCTCCCGGCCGAGGGGCCGCCTGAGGCGGCCTGGGGCCTCTGCCCCTGTCGGACGAGCCCTTACTGGGGCCGCCCAAAGCTTCCGTGAGCCTGCGGACTACCGGTGCTTCGATAGTCGAGGACGCCGAACGCACGAACTCGCCCATCTCCTGGAGCTTGGCCATGACGACCTTGCTCTCCACACCGAACTCCTTGGCGAGCTCGTATACCCGGACCTTCGCCACTGCACTCCCTTGTCTCGGCCCGGGAGGCGGTGCCGCCGGACCGTCGTTACGTTGACGTACTCATCGCCGCATGCTCATCAGGCGCTCATAGCTATCTGACCAGCCCATCAAATCGGCGTCCTACATGACAGTCGGTAACCATTTCACCCGATCCTTTCATCGTGTTGCTCTTCCAGGTGGCCACGCAGCCGCGACAGGTCGAGTGATTCCGCGACGCGAAAAGCACGCGGAAACGCTCGGCGACGCTCTGCGAGTTCGAGACAGCTCAAGGTGGGATGCAGTGAAGCACCACGACCTTGGAGCCGTCTTCGCAGGTCAGGGACGATAACGCCCTCGACCACCACCAGGCGGAGCAGCTCGGAGGAAACCGTGCGAACCCGGCACCCCACACATGTTCTCAGTGGGGCAGCCTGGCCACCATATTCCAGCTTACCGTGTGGGCGCATCTGCGGGACCGGCCGCGTCCCCCGGCTGGGTGTCGGGACGGATGTCGATCCGCCAGCCGGTGAGGCGGGCGGCCAGCCGGGCGTTCTGGCCCTCCTTGCCGATGGCGAGGGAGAGCTGGTAGTCCGGCACGGTCACGCGCGCGGCGCGGCCCTCGAAGTCGATCACCTCTACGTGGGAAACGCGGGCCGGAGACAGCGCATTCCCCACGAAATCCGCGGGATCCTCCGACCAGTCGATGATGTCGATCTTCTCGCCGTGCAGCTCCGTCATCACGTTGCGTACCCGTGAGCCCATCGGGCCGATGCAGGCGCCCTTGGCGTTCACTCCCGGGCGCCGCGACCTGACCGCGAGCTTGGTGCGGTGACCGGCCTCGCGGGCGACGGCGGCGATCTCGACCGTGCCGTCGGCGATCTCGGGCACCTCCAGCGCGAAGAGCTTCTTCACCAGGCCGGGGTGGGTGCGCGACAGGGTCACCGAGGGGCCCTTGTGGCCCTTCTTGACCTGCACCACGTAGCAGCGGATGCGGTCGCCGTGGACGTACTCCTCGCCCGGGACCTGCTCGCTGTGCGGCAGCACCGCCTCGATCTTGCCCAGGTCGACCAGGACCACTCGCGGGTCCTTGCCCTGCTGGATGACTCCCGCCACCAGCTCGCCCTCGCGGCTGGCGAACTCACCGAAGTTGATCTCGTCCTCGGCGTCGCGCAGCTGCTGCAGGATGACCTGCTTGGCGGTGGTCGCGGCGATGCGGCTGAAGTTGCCCGGGGTGTCGTCGAACTCCCTGAGCACCTCCCCGCTCTCGTCGTCGAGCTCGGCGGCGAAGATGGTCACGTGCCCGGACTTGCGGTCGAGCTCGGCGCGCGCCTTGGCCGCCGCGCCCTCGCTCCGGAAATATGCGATCAGCAGCGCGTCCTCGATCGCCTTGACGACCAGGTCGAAGGAGATGTCCTTCTCCCGCTCCAGGCTGCGCAGGACGCTCATGTCGATGTCCACGAGGCTTCCCCCTTAGCCCTCGTCGCCGTCTTCGCCGTCGTCTTCGGCGTCGTCGAGCCGGCGGAATTCCACCTGCACCCGTCCTCGGGTCAGGTCCTCATAGTCGATGCGGCGCGGCGCGCCGTCGACGTCCAGCTCCACGCCGGTCTCGTCGGTGGTGACGATCCGGCCCTCCACGGCGCTGCCGTCCCTCAGGTCGGCCTTGACCAGCCTCTTCACCGCGCGGCGCCAGTGGCGCGGCTCGGTGAGGGGACGGTCGACTCCCGGAGAGGAGACCTCGAGCACGTACGGGGTGGTCCCCATCGCCTCGTCGGCGTCCAGCGTCGCGGAGACGGCGTGGCTGACCTCCGCGACGTCGTCGAGGCTCACGCCTCCGTCACGATCGACCACGACACGCAGCAGCCGCCGCTTGCCCGCGGGGGTGACCGTGACGTCCTCCAAGTCGAGCCCTTCGGCTCCGACGACAGGTTCCAGAAGCTCTATCAGGCGGTCGCGGGATGTGGCGCTGCCCATGCCGACCTCCCATTGTCACGATCTCAGCCGGGCGGACCTCGCCCATGCGATTAACCAGCCTATCCACACCAGGGCGTGGAAACAGCGCCACTCGGTGTGGCGGAGCCGTCCGAGAAGCGAGGTGAGTGCCATTATTCCAAGCCCGTACGATGCTAAGTGCGTCAGCTGCCGACACAGAACCGGAGGTCGTCGTGCGTTCCGTCTCCCGGCGCGCCCTGCTGCGGGGCGGCGCTCTCGGGGTCGCGGCCGTGACGGTCACGGGATGCGCCGCCGAGGAGCGGGTGCCTCCCGCGGCCGCGCCGCCCGACCCCGAGACCCTGCTCCTGCGTGAGCTGATCGCGGGCAAGGAGCGGACCGTCGCCCTGTACGCCTCGGCGGCCTCGGCCCGGCTGGAGCCCTTCAGGCAGCGGCACGAGGCCCATCTGGCCGAGCTCCGCCGCCGTCTCCCGCCCGCTCCGGCCGCCACGTCCGCGACCCCGGCGCCCACCCCTTCGCCCTCCGGGAGCGCGGCCCAGGGCGGCAGCCCCTCGGTACGGACCCTGCGGGACCTGGAGCGCAGGGCCGCGGCGCTGCGTACCCGCCAGATCGAGGGGGTCTCGCCCCCGCTCGCCCAGTTGCTCGCCTCCATCGGCGCCTGCGAGGCCGCGCACGCCGTGGCCCTGTCGAGGTCGCTGTGAGAGGCGCCCGGGGTGCCGGGGTCAGGGCCGATCAGGGGCTCGGCGCGGCGCTGGCGGCCGAGCACGCCGCCGTGTACGCCTACGGGGTCCTCGCGGCCAGGACAACGGGCAGGCTCCGCGTGGCGATGACGACCACCTACAACGCCCACCGCGCCCGCCGCGACCAGCTCCGCACCATGACCATCGCCGCGGGCGGCACGCCCGCCGAGCCGAAGGCGGTCTACGAGCTCCCGGTCACGCCGTCGAGCGCGGCGCAGGCGGTGGAGCTGGCCGTGCTGGTCGAGCGGGGGGTGACCGGCGCCTACCTGGAGCTGGCGGCGTCCCCGGACCCGGCCCTGCGCAGGATGGCCGCGCTGGCCATGCAGGAGTGCGCCGTCCGCTCCTACGGCCTGCGCCCCGAGATCGAGGCCTTCCCCGGCATGCCGCCCCGGACTGCGCCCGAACCCGCCGCCACCCCCACGGTGACCCCGCCCCGGTGACGTTTCCCGCCGTTTTTCCCGGGTGACCGCCGCCCGGCGGAAAGGCCGGAACCGGACTGGTCAGCCTGGAAAACGATCTCTGGCCGGAGGCCCCGGATTCGCGAACCGTGATCCGAACCCGCTTTCAAACATGTTTGCACCACGTCTGCCGGGTAGCTGAATCTCGCGAAATACGCCTAAGGAGGAAGCAATGGGCTGGGGATACCGGAAATCCATGAAGTTCGGTCCGTTCCGTCTTAACCTTTCGCGGAGTGGAGTGGGCCACAGCTGGGGAAACCGCGCCTTCAGGGTCACCAAGACGGCCGACGGGCGCCGCACTCTGAGCGTCAACCTTCCCGGCGGTTTCCACTGGCGCAAGACGCTCAGCGGTAACGGCAGCCGTCGCTGATGGGCATTACCCGGGAACCGTTCGCGAACGCCGCTCGTTCTCATGACACGACGCGAGATTTCGGGGAGTCCGGGGAGAAGGCAATGGGCTGGGGATACAGGAAGTCGATCAAAGTCGGTCCCTTCAGGATCGACCTGTCCCCGCGAGGGGTCGGCCACAGCTTCGGCAACCGCCGATTCCACGTCAGCAGAACTCCTGACGGCCGCAAGTACGTGACCGTCAACCTGCCGGGCGGGTTCCACGTGGGCAAGGCGATCGGCCGGAGCTCCCGGCGTCACCGGCACTACCACTACTGACGCGGGGCCATATACCTGCATATACCTGAGAGAGCGGCCCACCCCTTTCCCAAGGGGTGGGCCGCTCTCTCGCGTTCCGGGTGACCCGCCTTTCAGGAGCGGATCTCGGGGGTGGACCGCTCGCCGGCGTCCGCCGGTCGCCGGGGCCGCGACGGCCGCGAGGTCATTCCCGGCAGGCCGCCACGACGCGCTCCACGGCCTCGGCGAGCGGGATCTCCTCCTTGGCGCCGGTGGCGCGGTCGCGCAGCTCCGCGACGCCCTGGGTGAGCCCCCTGCCGACGATCAGGATCGTCGGCATGCCGAGCAGCTCCGCGTCCTTGAACTTCACTCCCGGCGAGACGCCGGGGCGGTCGTCCACCAGGACGCGCAGCCCGTGGCCCTCCAGCTCCTCGGCGATCCGGGTGGCGGCCTCGACCTGGCCGTCCTTGCCGGTGCCCACGATGTGGACGTCGGCGGGGGCGACCTCGCGGGGCCATACCAGCCCGAGCTCGTCGTGCCTCTGCTCGGCCAGCACCGCCACGGCCCGGGAGACCCCGATGCCGTAGGAGCCCATGGTGACGCGGACCGGCTTGCCGTCGGGGCCGAGGGCGTCGAGTTTCGCTGCGTCGGCGTACTTGCGGCCGAGCTGGAAGATGTGGCCGATCTCGATGCCGCGGTCGATGGACAGGCCGGAGCCGCAGACCGGGCAGGCGTCGCCCGCGCGGACCTCGGCGGCCTCGATGGTGCCGTCGGCGGCGAAGTCACGGCCGGCGACGACGTCCGCGGCGTGCTTGCCGGGCTCGTTGGCGCCGGTCACCCAGGCGCTGCCGTCGACCACGCGGGGGTCGACGAGGTAGCGGATGCCGAGGTCCTTGAGGACCTGGGGACCGATGTAGCCGCGGACCAGGCCGGGGTGCTTCGCGAAGTCCTCGGCCTCGAAGATGGCGGGCTCGCCGGGGGCGAGGGAGGCCTCCAGCCGCTTGAAGTCGACCTCGCGGTCGCCGGGCACGCCGATGATCACGGTCTCGGTCTTGCCCGAGCCGGGGACGGTCACCTTGACCACGATGTTCTTGAGCGTCTGGGCGGCGGTGATACCGAGGCCGTGGTGCTCGTTGAGGTGGTCGACCAGTGTCTCGATGGTCGGGGTGCCGGGGGTGTCGAGCACTCGCATCGCGGGCCGCTCGCCGGTGATCGCGGCCGGCGCGGTGGTGACGACGGCCTCCGCGTTGGCCGCGTAGCCGCAGTTGTGGCAGGCCACGAAGGTGTCCTCGCCGGTTTCCGCGGGGGCGAGGAACTCCTCGGAGGCCGAGCCGCCCATCGCGCCCGACGTGGCGAAGCAGATCTTGTACGTGATGCCGAGCCGGTCGAAGGTCTTGATGTAGGTCTCGCGGTGGCGCTCGTAGGAGCGCTTGAGGCCGTCGTCGTCGAGGTCGAAGGAGTAGGAGTCCTTCATGATGAACTCGCGCCCGCGCAGGATGCCGGCCCGGGGACGGGCCTCGTCACGATACTTGGTCTGGATCTGGTAGAGGGTCACCGGATAGTCCTTGTAGGAGGCGTACTCCCCCTTGACCATGTCGGTGAACATCTCCTCGTGGGTGGGACCGAGCAGGTAGTCGGCCCCCTTGCGGTCCTTGAGGCGGAAGAGCGTGTCGCCGTACTCGGTCCAGCGGCCGGTCGCCTCGTAGTACTCGCGGGGCAGCAGGGCGGGGAAGAGCACCTCCTGGCCGCCCATCCGGTTCATCTCCTCGCGCACGACGCGCGTGACGTTCTCCAGGACCGTCTTGCCGAGCGGCAGCCAGGAGTAGACGCCGGGGGCGACACGGCGGACGTAACCGGCGCGGACGAGCAGTTTGTGGCTCGGGACTTCCGCATCTGCCGGGTCGTCCCTCAGTGTTCGAAGAAACAGCGACGACATGCGCAGCAGCACGGCTACTCCTAGTTGACGAGGTTCGATGCCTTACAGGCTATCGAGTCTCGCAAGCCGATTGTCGGTGGTCGACCGCTTCCGGGCCCGGGGGTGAGGGCTCAGATCCCGGTGAGGAAGACGAAGTACGAGGCCCCGAGGACCAGCGCGATCAGCGCGGAGCAGGCCCGGTCGCACCCGCGTCCCAGCGAGATCAGCGTCCCCAGCACGATCGCGATCACCACCGCGACGCCCCACGGCCAGAAACCGGAGACGTGCTCGGGCCCGCCGGGCATCGCCTTGTCGATCCCGTCGAACAGGGCCAGCCCGGCCGCGCCCCCGGCCGCGATGTCCCCCCAGCGGTCGTAGCGCTTGGCGAGGTAGGAGAGGACGCCGACGGCGACGAGGTTCGCGATCAGGAGGTTCATCGAGGCGCCGTCGCCGCCGAGGCTCAGGAGCCAGGCGTTCTTCTCGAAGATCGTGGCGACCAGCAGCGAGAGGATCGGGCCGAGCGCGGCCAGCATGCTGGAGAGGACCGCCCAGCCGAAGCCGGCCGCCGTCCGCCCCATGACGACGACGAAGAGGAGGTAGGCGTACGGATTGTAAAGCGCGTACAGCAGCTCGGGCCCGTAGGCCAGCAGCGCGCCGACGCCTCCGAGCAGCATCCCCACGAAAAGGGAGAGGACCATGTGCCGGAGAATGGCGCGATCTCGGCGGTCTCCGGCGACGAAGTCAAGCGTGTAATTACGTTCTACCAAAGCCACTGATCCCCCGATCACATTTGCTAGTGGCTATCAGCAGTGTATCTGACCTGGGAAAACATCTCGAACACGTCAAGTTTACAAAGCAAGCGAGCGCTTGATAACGATGAAGTGGACGAGCACTTGACCAAGCCGTTGCCGTGATCCTTCTCAGCGCCTTCTCCGGGGGCGGCCGGATCTCCGCGACGCCGTCCGCCCCTTTCTCGCCGGGCGTCCGGACGCCCGCGGCCGGTTCGCCGTACCGGCGGCCGCCCGGATGAGCGAGCCTCGCCCGCCGCCCGGGGCGGCGACCCTCGCGAGGCGACGCCGGCGGCCCGGCCGCTCCGGGGCGTCAGCCGCCGAGAAGGATCTCCCAGGGGTGGCGGGAGGTGGTCCTGCGGGTGGTGTCGAGCGCCTCGCCGAGGCGGCGCAGACCGGCCCTGCCGCGGAAGCGCTCGCGGTGCACGGGGTCGACGGCGCGCAGGACGAACGGGACGCCCATGACGTCCAGGGTGGCGTCACCCGCCGTGGCGGGACCGGAGCGGGTGACCAGCGCGCCGGGACAGCCCGGATCGCGGACATGCCTGGCCAGGACGGCGGCGATGTCGGCCGCGCCCGGGCCGTCTCGCCACTCGATGTGCCAGCCGTGGTCGGCCCCGCGCCACCAGGTCAGGTCACGGCAGGACTCCATGAGTTCCGACTCCCCGGCGAGCGCGGCCATCACCCGCCCGAACGCCTCGTACCGCAGCCCGCACGAAGGCCGGTCCTCACCGGACGTCCCGGGCATGCCGGGGACGCCGGGAGCACCGGGAGCACCCGGGGAGCCGGAGGAGCCGGGAGCGCGTCCTGTCCGGCGCGGTCCTCTCGCGTCCTGAAGCGGACTGTCCTTCGGACGCCGGGCATTCGCTTTGCGGCGCTTCTCCGCTCCTGAACTCACGAGAATCAACTGTGATCCGCCGGGCTTGTCCCCGCAAGTGCTGATCCGGTACTCGGACTCACGCCCCGGGGCGGGCCGACCGGCCGTCGCCGACGCGGGCCGAGGAGGCGGCACGCACCGGCCGGGCGGCGAACCGGGCGTCGGCCTCCCGCTGCAGGTCGTCCAGATCGCCGAGATCCGCGGGCGGCACGGCGTCCGGCAGTTGTCCCTCCATGAAGCGCAGCCGGCGGTCACGCCAACCGAGGATCACCCAGACCAGTTGCAGCAGGCCGCTGAGGACGACCAGCAGCGCCAGGCCACGGCCCGGCCCGGTGCCGATCACGGAGCCGACCGTGGCGGCGAGGGCTCCACCGGGTTCGAGCAGCGGCTGGACGTGACGCTCGGCCAGGGGCCCCATGACCAGGTAACCGAGCGGCATCGTCATCATCATCGTCATCATGAAGAGGGACAGCACCCGGCCCTGCAGTTCCAGGCCGACCTTCGCCTGTACCAGCGCCAGCCAGTGTCCTTCGGCGATCGAGTCACAGAACCAGATGGTGAACAGGCCGATCGCGGGGAGGTACGGGTTCTCGATGCCGGTGACGAACATTCCCACGCCGGACACGCCCAGGGCGAGGATCAGTCCGGTGGCCCTGCGGGGAGTGCCGCCCCACAGGCCCATGACCAGGCTGCCGCACAGGGCTCCCAGACCGCCCGCCGCCAGCGTCACGCCGAGCATCCCGGTGGACTGCTCGGTCAGCAGCATCGGGACGATGACGGAGAAGCCGATCATGTAAAGGACGTGGTGGACGACGAAGAACCGCATGGCGCGGAGCAGGGGCGGTCGCCGGGCGATGTAACGCCAGCCGTTCGTGATCTCCTTGAGGAAGCTCTCGTCGCGGTGGCGGAAGAGCATGTCGGGGAACCGGACCGCGAGCAGGGTCGAGGCCCCCACCAGGAAGCTGAGCACGTCCAGCGCGACGACGCCCTCGATGCCGATGACCCCGATCAGGCCCGCGCCGATCATCGGTGCGATCACCGTTCCCAGGCCCATGCCGAGATGGGTGATCCCGTTGGCGTGGCCCAGATAGCGTTTCGGCACCAGCTGCGCCACCGCGGCCACGTAGGCCGGACGCTGGAAGGCGCCGGCGACCGAGGCGACCGACACGACGAGGTAGATGTGCCACATCCGTAGTCCGTCGGCGAACACCAGCAGGCCGAGGACTCCCATCGCCAGGGCCGCCGCGGAGTCGCTGATCAGCATGACGCGCCGGCGATCCCATCGGTCGGCCACCGCACCCGCCACCGGCCCGGCGACGATTCCCGGCAGGATGCCGATCGCGTTGATCAGCGTGAACTCCGTGAGTGAGCCGGTTTGCTGGTAGACCCAGATGCTCAGGACGAGCGTGCTGAGGCTGCTGCCGATCATCGAGACGAACTGGCCGAGCGCCACCAGCGCGAACCGGGACAGGCCGGGCGCCGTTCGACGGGGTACGCGGCCGCGGACCGGTGGCGGATCCACCGGCTCCCGCCGGACCTCCCGCCGCGGCGCGTCCTCGCCCGGTCGGCGTTCGGCGTGCTCGACCAGGGCCCGGGCCAGCGGCTCCGCGTGGGTCTTCACGAAGAAGTGGCCGGCCCGGGGCAGCACCGCCAGCTCGACGGCGTCGGCGAAGTGCCGCCACTCGTGGTGGCGTTCCTCGTACAGCTCCGTGACGCGATCCCGGGAGCCGACGACACTGAGCACCGGTGCCCGCAGCCGCGCCTGCCCGGCACCCCGGTAGGCGGCGGTGAAGTACTCCTCGGCGTCCCGGGCGTCGTGCCGGACGTTGCGCAGCACGAACTGTTCCTGCTCGGGGCCGTCCAGATCGGTGAAGCCGCCACGCGCACGGAGGAAGGAGGCGTACTCCCGGTCGGAGGTGAACCGGTCGGTCGGGACCAGTCTGTGGAACCAGTCGAAGAACCGTCCGGGCAGCCGGGCGGTGGGGAAGCTCGCGCCGAGACCGACACCGACCACCTCGACGCCGGCCTCCTCGGCCCGCCGGGCGGCCTCGATCGTGATAGCGCTGCCGAGGCAGTGACCGTACAGCAGCACCGGTCCGGACAGCGACCGGAGCTCGCCGAGCATGAGTTCGGCCACCTCGGCGGCCGGCAGCAGGGGCTCGTCCGGCCGGCTCTGGTCGTGGCCGGGAAGTTCGACCGCGTAGAGGGACCAGTGAGCGGGAAGCGCCTCCGCCAGAGGCCGGTAGGAGATCGCGCTCCCGCCGGAGTAAGGGATCGCCACCACCGTCACACCACCCGCCGCCTGATCGGCGTCGGACGAGGTCAACCGGTGCAGCAGTCGCCGCGGTCCCGCGTCGGGCTCCGCCGGCCGCTCGTCGAGCAGGGCCGCGAGGCCGCGTACGGTGGGCTGCCGGTACAGCTCCACCAGTGCCAGGGAGGGGTCGACGCGCCGGACGAGCCGCAGCGCGCTGAACGAGTCGCCCCCCAGGGAGAAGAAGGAGTCGTCGATGCCGAAATCGTCGATGCCCAGCGTCTCCGACCAGATGGCCGCGACGCGACGCTCGGTGGCCGTCCTCGGGGCGGTGCCGGCGGAGGTCGTCTCCGAGACCGGCGGCGCCGGCAGCGCCCGCCGGTCGAGTTTGCCGTTGGGAGTGAGGGGCAACCGGGGCAGCACGACCAGCCGGGTGGGCACCATGTGGACCGGCAGGCTCGCGGACAGGGTCTCGCGGATCCCGGCCTCGGTGACCTCACCCCCCGGCCGCGGCACCACGTAACCCACGAGCTGGGCGATCCCCGAGGGCAGCGGGTGCACCGCGGCGGCGGAGGCGAGCACCTCCGGCAGCCCGGCGAGTGCGGTCTCCACCTCGCCCAGCTCGATCCGGTAGCCGTTGACCTTGACCTGGTCGTCCAGGCGGCCGAGGAAGTCGACGTTCCCGTCCCGGTGGTAGCGGGCGCTGTCCCCGGTCCGGTACATCCGGGCTTCCGGTTCGTCGCCGAACGGGTCGGGGACGAACCGCTCGGCGGTCAGTTCGGGCCGCTCGTGGTAGCCGAGGGCGACGCCCGCTCCGCCGAGATACAACTCGCCGACCACGCCGGGAGGGAGGGGCCTGCCGTGCGCGTCCAGGATGTAGACGCGGTTGCCGGGGAACGGCCGGCCGATCGGCAGCGGCGCGTCGGGCGAGAGGCCGGCGGTGTCGCCGTCGAAGTAGACGTTGTCCACCGTCACCTCGGTCACGCCGTAGGCGTTCACCACCCGGTTGCCGGGACCCACCAGCCGCCGCGCCTGCCGGTACTCCCGCACCTGCCACTTCTCACCCCCGCCGATCAGCAGCCGGACGAAGTCCAGGCTCTCCCCGGCCGCCTCGACGTGTGCGAGCAGGTTCCGCAGCACGGCGGGCACCAGCTCCGTGGAGTCGACCCGCTCCCTGCGCATCAGCGCGTACAGCTCCGCCGGGTCGAGCAGCACCTCGCGCGGCACGACCACGAGCCTGCCGCCGGTGCACAGCGCGCGCAGCGTCTCGCCCACGAACATGTCGAAGGAGAAACTGGCGGCCTGCTGGTACGTCCAGCCCGGCTCGAGGGCGTAGGCGTCCTGCCACATGGCCACCGCGTGGACGAGGTTGGCGTGGGTGACGACCACTCCCTTGGGCCGGCCCGTGGAACCGGAGGTGTAGATGACGTAGGCGGGGTCGGCCGGTCCCGCCGCCGCCTCCGGATCCTCGCCGCTCTCGGCGAGGATCCGCTCCGCCTCCCGGTCCAGGGCGACGACCGCCACGCCCTGCGGCGAGGGCGCGGCGGGCAGGTCGATCCTGGTGACGAGCGCGGTCGCGCCGCTGTCCTCCACCATGTAGGCGAGCCGGTCCGTCGGGTAGGCGGGGTCGAGGGGGACGTACGCGCCGCCCGCCTTGAGCACGGCCCACATCGCGGCGAAGAGTTCGATGCCCCGGTCAAGACAGATCGCCACGCGTACACCGGGGCGCACTCCGTGCCGGCGCAGCGTCCGCGCGAGCCGGTTCGCTCGCTCGTTCAGCTCCCGGTAGCTCACGGTCTCCGGGCCGCAGGTGAGCGCCGGTGCGCCGGGGGCCGACGCCGCGCATCGCTCGAACAGCTCGTGAACGGTGTCCGCCGCCGGCGACCGGATCGCGCCGTCGTTCCACTCCCGCAGGATCCGGTGCCGCTCGACGGGGGTGAGCAGGGGCAGCCGGCTCACCGGCGTGGCCGGCGCCTCGGCCGCCGCCCGGAGCAGGGTGAGCAGGTGGTCGACCAGGGCGTCGACGCGTTCGGCGTCGAAGAGCTCGGTGGCGTAGTCGACGGTGAGGACCGGGCCGTCCAGCGGGAAGTGCAGGCCGAACGCGAGATCCACCATCATCGCGGCCGGCGGCTCGTCACCGGCGTACCTCATGAGCGGGCGGCGCGGGGCGGGGGTGTTGTGCACGGTCACGCTGACTCCGCTGAGCCGGTTGACCTTGCCCGCCCGGGTGGTGCCCGCCCGCGCCTCGCCGATCGCCGCCATGATGTCCGGCAGCGGCAGGTCCTGGTGCTCCAGGTCCCGTACGACGGACTCCGTGACGCGGGAGAGCAGGTCGGCGAAGGTGGGATCTCCTGCGACGTCACCGCGCAGCGGCAGGATGTTGAGGGCGGCGCCCACCAGGTTCTCCAGGTCGACGTCGTCGCGCCCGGCGACCGGTGCCAGCACCGTCACGTCACCGCGCCCGGTGTACCTGCCGATCACGGCCTGCACTCCGGCCAGCAGCACCATGAAGAGGCTGGCGTGGTGTTCCCGCCCGCAGGAGCGGAGCCGGTCGAGCAGATCGGGCGAGAGCTCGCGGGAGATCCGCTCGGCCGCGAAGGACCGCACGGCGGGGGCCGGCCGGTCCGCCGGGAGCTCCATGTCCAGGTCGGCGTCGGCGAACCGGTCCTGCCAGTAGGCGGCGAGCGAGGTGTCGGCGGCCCTCGACTCCTTGCGGAGACCGAGCTCCGGCAGCCTGTCCGGCGGGGTCTCGACCGGCTCGCGGCCTTCCGCCAGGTCGAGGTACAGCTCCGCCAGCTCGTCCGCGAGCACGCCGGCCGACCAGCCGTCGAAGCAGAGGTGGTGGACGACGAGGAACAGTTCGTCGTCGCCGCCGGTTCGCAGCAGCAGCATGCGGGCCGGCGGGCCCTCCGCGAGGTCCATCGGCTCCCGCACGGCCTGGCGGCGCACCCGCTCGGCGCCCGGCGCCCGCTCCTCCCGCGGCAGGTCCCGCAGGTCGATCTCCGTCAGGGGCACGGTGCCCGTGGGGTCGACGACCATGACGGGTTCCCCGTCCTGGAACGGGAAGCGGGCCCGCAGCGCGGGGTGCCGGCGGACCAGCTCCGCCAGGCACGCCTCGATCAGGTCCGCCCGTGCCGCGCCGTCCCATCCGTACCGGATGCCGAGGGTGTACGCCGGCAGCTCGGCGCTCAACTGCTCGGTCATCCAGAACGTCCGCTGCAGCCCCGTGAGCGGCAGCACCCGAGTGCCCTCGGCCGATCCCCGCTCCGGCGTGTCCAAGGCGGCGCGGGGATCCCGCGGCACCTCGGCCGCACGGACCGCGGCCACCACCTCGGCGAACGTCGGGGCGGCGTACAGCTCGCTGAGCGCCAGCTCCGCCCCGTACTCGTGGCGAAGCCTGCTGATCATGCGGATGGCGTGGAGCGAGTCGGCTCCGAGCGCGAAGAAGTCCTCGGCGGGACCGACGCCGGTGACGCCGAGCAGGCTCTCCCACAGTGCGCGGACGCGCGCCTCGACCGTGTCCCGCGGACCGGCCTCCCGGCCCGCCACGCCGTCGGAGGCGAGCGGTACGGCCGCCAGCGCGGCCCTGTCGACCTTCCCCTGGACGTTGAGGGGGAAGGAGGCGTGCAGGGAGATCACGGCCGGCACGAGATAGTGCGGCACCTCCTCACGCAGGCGCCGCCGCACCTCGGCCGCGTCCGGGCCGCCGGCGTCCGCGACCAGGTGGCCTGCCAGCCGCGCCTGCCCGTCGCTCTCGTCGACCAGCACCACCGCGTCGGCGATGCCGGGAATCCCGCGCAGCGCGGCCTCCACCTCGGCGGGCTCCACCCGGAAGCCGCGGATCTTCACCTGCCGGTCGAACCGGCCCAGATACTCCAGCGTCCCGTCGGGAAGCCGTCGCACGCGGTCGCCGGTGCGGTACTCGGGCGCCCCTCCCGGCCCGGAGACGAACCGCTCCGCGGTCAGCTCGGGCCGGTGCAGGTAGCCGGTGGCCAGGGCGGCGCCGCCGATGTACAGCTCGCCCGGCCGGCCGTCGGCGGCCTCGGCGCCGTGCGGCGTGACGACCCGGCAGGTCACCCCCGGCAGCGGGAAGCCGATCGGCACCGGGTCGTCGCCGCGCCAGGACGTCAGATCGGCGGCGGTCGCCGTGACGATCGCCTCGGTCGGGCCGTAGGTGTTGAGCAGCCGCACGTGCCGGCGGACGCGCGCGTGCCAGCGCCCGACGGTCCGCGCGTGTGCGGCCTCCCCGCCGATGATCACCATGCGAACGCTCGCCGGCAGCGCCGCCTCTCCCCTGTCGATCGAGGAGACGAGCTCCCTCCAGTACGCCGTTGCCAGGGGGAGCACGGTGACGCCCAGGTCGGCACAGCCGTCCAGGAACAGGTCGGGCCGGCTGATCATGTCGTCGTCGCGTACGAGGACGGCCGCGCCCGCGGTCAGCGCGGGAAAGATCTCCTGAACGCTCGCGTCGAAGCTGAGCGAGGCGAACTGGAGCACGCGGTCGTCCCGCGTGATGCCGTACTCGTCCCGGGCGGCCCGGCAGAAGTGCGACCAGCCGCGCCGGGGCACCACGACGCCCTTGGGACGACCGGTGGAGCCGGAGGTGAAGATGACGTAGGCGGTGTCGTCCGGGGAAGCTGCGTCGACCGGCGGCGGGGCGGTGGCCGGGCCCGCCTCTCCCAGGCGCAGCACCGGCGTGCCGGCGGGCAGGGGCGGATCGGCGTCCATCGGCACCAGCACGACCCGGGGCCGGGTGTCCTCCAGCATCAGGGCCAGCCGCGCCGCCGGATAGCCGGGATCGAGCGGCACGTAGCCGGCACCGGCGCGCAGCACCGCCAGCATCGCGGTCACCGCCGCTCGTCCGCGTGGCAGGCACAGCCCGACCAGATCGCCGGGTTCGACCCCGGAGCCGGCCAGCGCGCCGGCCATGCGGTCCACCTCGGCGACCAGTTCCGCGTACGTCGCCTGGCCGGTCGCGTCGATCAGCGCCGGCGCGTCGGGCGCCCTGCGCGCCTGTTCCCCGATGGCGGCGAGCACGTCGAAGGGCGGGCCCTGCGACGCGGTGGCGAGATCGGAGGGTCGTTCCGCCGCCGTCGGGCCGGCGGTGCGCACGTCACTCATGCCTTGCCCTCCCGCCTGCGCAGGGCCGCCCAGAGGGTGCGGTAGAAGTCCAGGTAGGTGCGCTCGACGTGGACGGCGTGGAGCCGGGTCTCCTCGTGCCGCCGGGGTAGCCGGTTGATCGGCACGCTCATCGCGGCGTGGTGCTCGATGTGCAGGTTGTTGCCGTTGGTGAACCAGGTGCTCAGCCGGCTTCCCCTGATGGACCGGGTGTTGCGCAGCACGTCGGTGCTCTCGGTGTCGCAGAGGATGTGCTCGGGCAGTTCCACGAGGAAGTGCATCGGAACGGCGAGGAGGAGCGGCAGCACCCACAGTCGCAGCGGGTACTCGCCGTACCCGGCCACGGTGACGCAGAGCGCGACCAGGACGGCACCGCCCATGACGAGGTGATCGACGACGATGCGGCGGCGCATGGTGGGACTGACCGGCCCGAACCCGTACGTCCAGCGTCCCGTGGCGGCTAGCGCGACCTCCCACAGGACCGTGCCGAGCCGCCGGTAGTCGAACAGCCCGCGTACCAGGTGCGACACGGTCAGCGGGGTCCGCGTGTCGAAGCCGAAGAACTCGGTGTCCTGGGGAGTCCCGAGATGACGATGATGTTGCAGGTGACGCAGACGGTAGTGGCTGTAGACGACGAACAGGGGGATGCCCAGCGGGACGCCCGTCAGCCGGTGCGGCCAGGACCCGCGGAACGCCGAGTGGTGCAGGCACTGGTGCTGCAACTCGACGGCGTGCGTGTACGCGGCGGCGAGGATCACCACGCCGAGGACGGTCAACGGCGGCTCCGGGCGCAGCGCGAGGACCGTCCCCGCGGAGGTCAGCACCGCCAGCGCGACGAGCTTGGCGACGAAGATCCGCTGGTCGTCCCGGTTCACCTTGGTGCGTGCGAAGAGCAGCGCGGGGCCGCCTTCGGTGGTTGCGGTCATCATTTCCTCGATCAGGTGCGGTCGTCGGGGCTGGTCAACGTCCGCTGAGCAACACGACGTGGGTTCCGGACAGCGAGCCCGTCACGCGGGCGTGCGCGAGCAACCCGGCGAGGGCGACGGCCCCGGCCGCGGTGGGGTTCGCGCCGTACGGGACGAGCGCGGCCCTGGCCTCGATCAACTCCTCGTCCCCCACTCCGAACACCTCGCCGCCGGTGTCGGCGATGGCCGCCATCGCCTCGGGCCCCTGCAGGGCATGCCAGTTGACCAGCGGCTGGTTGTGATCGGATGTCGTGACGGCGTCCGGCGGCAGCGTCCGGTACTCACCCGGCCAGCTGGTCGCCACCGGGTTGTTGCCGGCGGAGCACACGCCGTTGATCACGCCGGGCCAGCCGAGCGCTCGCATCCGGCGATGGACGGCGATGGTCGTGGTGCCGTTGCCCACCGGAATCCACAACGCCGCGAGCGGCGCGTCGAGCGCCTCACGCAACGCGGCCACCACCACGCCGTGTCCCTCGAACACCGCGTCCACGTACGGACCGTCCACGTTGCCGTCGACCGCGTCCTCCTCCTCGGCCAGCCCGCGGGACGCGTCCACCGCCTCCTCGTAGCCGCCGCGCACCGCGACGACGTGGGCCCCCGCGTCGCGCATCCACGCGCCGCCGTCGCTCCAGCCCTCCGGCAGGACGACCGTGCAGGCCATACCGGCGGCGTGGCACGCCATCGCCATCGCGCGACCGTAGTTGCCGCAGGTCGCGATCACCACGCGCCGGTACCCGTCGGCGGCGGCGCGGGCCACCACCGCGCGGGCCGCCGGCTCCTTGTGGCTGCCGGAGGCGTACCGGCTCTCGTCCTTGATCAGGATGCGGGCTCCGGGGACGAGGCCCGTGGCGTCGATCAGCGGGGTGCCGTACGCGTCCGTGGGCGCGCCGGCGTACGGGGAGAGCATGGTGCGGTCGGCCTCTCGTCACGGAACTGGACCGCCTGCGTACGCAGGAGTGATCACAAGCGGTAACGCGACACCGGCCATGTACACAGGAGTGATCACAGGCGGTGACGCAGCAGCGATCCTGCTCTCGCCCGATGAACGAGGAAGGTCGCGAACGTGATGATCAAGCCGACGCCGAATGACATTTGGATCACGTTCCCGCCGTTCCCACCGGCGGGAACGGCGGGTGAATCGATCATGTCGGCGCGTGAGTCTGGCAGGTTGCCCCGGGGTGATACAGAATCAAGCAGGGCATCGCGTTCATGACATCCAACGCCGGGGAGGCGACATGTCACTGCGAGTCGCGATCGTGGGGTCAGGACCCGCCGGGATCTACACCGCCGAGGCCCTGACGAAACAGGCCACCGTGCCGCTCAGGGTGGACGTCCTGGAGCGCCTGCCGACGCCGTACGGGCTGGTGCGTTACGGGGTGGCTCCCGACCACACCTCGATCAAGTCGATAGCGGGCTACCTGCGCGGCGTGCTGGAGCTTCCCCAGGTGCGGTTCCTCGGTGGGGTCGAGCTGGGCAAGGACGTCGACGTCGCCGACCTGCTCGACTGCTACGACGCCGTGGTCTACTGCACCGGCGCGATGGTGGACCGGCGGATGGGCATTCCCGGCGAGGACCTGCCGGGCAGCGTGGCCGCCACCGACTTCGTCAACTGGTACTGCGGCCACCCCGACATGCCCGCCGACCGCTTCGTCCTCGACAGCCCCGAGGTCGCGGTGATCGGCGTGGGCAACGTGGCGGTCGACGTGGTGCGCGTCCTGGCCAAGACCGCCGAGGAGCTGCGCGCCACGGACGTGCCCGAGGAGGTGCTGACCAGGCTGGCCGCCAGCGAGGTGAAGACCATCCACATGATCGGACGCCGGGGCCCCGAGCACGCCAAGTTCACGCTGAAGGAGCTCAGGGAGCTGGGCGAGCTGACCAACGCGGACGTGCGCGTACGGCCCGAGGAGTGCGTGGCGGACGTCACGACGGCGTCCCGGCAGGTCCGGGGGAACGTCGAGGTCCTGCGGAGCTGGACCACCCGCGCCCCCGTGGGCCGCCCCCGGCGGCTGGACGTGCGGTTCTGGATGCGCCCGGTGGAGATCCTCGGCGAGGATCGGGTGGAGGCGCTCAGGCTGGAGCGCACCCGGCTGGTGGACGGACGGGTCGTCGGCACCGGCGAGTTCGAGACCCTCCCGGCCGGCATGGTGCTGCGCTCGGTCGGCTACCAGAGCGTGCCGCTGCCCGGCGTTCCCTTCTCCGAGACCAGCATGACCGTGCCGAACGAGGCCGGCCGGGTCCGCGACCGCGAGTACGTGGCGGGCTGGCTCAAGCGGGGCCCCACCGGTGTGATCGGCACCAACAAGTCCGACGCCGCGGAGACGGTCCGCACCCTCCTCGCCGACCTGGCCGGCCGCGATCCGGTACGCCGCGCGGACCTGGACGACCTTCTCGCCGCCCGGGGAGTCTCGCCGATCACCTACGAGCACTGGCTGTCCATCGAGGCGGCGGAGGAGGCCCTGGCCAGATCCCTCGACCGGGGCGAGCGGGTGAAGCTCCTCGGCCTCGCCGCCATGCTCACCGCCTGCGATCGGGAACCACGGCCGGGAAGCGACCTGGGGACCGGCTGAACCCGCCGAACCGACTGGACCGGCGGGAACGGCCGGACCGGCCGGACCGGCCGGACCGGCCGGACGTCGGGAACGGCCGGTGACCAGGACGCGTCCGCACCGGCGCGCCCCTCCGAGCCCGCGCGTCCGGCCCGAACCGGCCCCCACCCGAACCAGCACGTCCAGGAGGAGCACCAGCATGCGCGTCACGTTCGCCGACCCGTCCGCCCTGATCCCGGGTTTCCAGGAGACCCATGACGATCAGATCCTGCTGTACCCGTACCGGCCGGTCGAGTGGCAGCCCGTGCACACGGTCTACGTCCCGGCCGACCGGTTCGACGCCGGGACGACGCGGGAGTGGGGTGACGCCGCGCTGGAGTCGTTCCGGCGGCACCTGTCGGAAGGCGACCTGGCCGCGATCCTCGGCACGACTCCCGGCGTGTCCCCAGGCGCGGGCGAGGACCTCGCCGGGGCCGTGCACGGGAGGGTGGCCGCCAAGCTCGCCCGGGAGCCCGTCGAGGACCTCCGGATCGACTTCGAGGACGGTTACGGGACGCGTCCCGAGGAGGAGGACGGCCACGTCTCCGCCGCCGCCAAGGCGGTCGTGACCATGCACGCGGCCGGGACGCTCCCCCGGCGCTGGGGATTGCGGGTGAAGTCGTTCTCCGACGGCGACCCGGTCCGCGCCCTGCGGACCCTGGACGGTTTCCTCACCGGCGTGACCGAGCGTGCCGGGCACCTGCCGGACGGGTTCGTCGTCACCTTCCCGAAGGTGTTGATGAGGGAATATCTGCACCAGTTCGTCGACTTCCTCGACACGCTGGAGGACGGGCTGGGCCTCGGCCCGAACACGCTGAGGTTCGAGCTCCAGGTGGAGGCCCCGCAGACGGTGACGATGCTCCACGCCGGCCTGACGACCTCCCTGCGGGGGAGGCTGGCGGCGGCGCACTTCGGCGTCTTCGACTACACGGCGAGCTGTGGCCTTCCCCCGCACGAGCAGCGGCTGGACCACCCCGCCTGCGACCACGCCAGGCACGTCATGCAGACGGTCTTCGCCGGGACCGGGGTCGAGCTGTCGGACGGCTCGCTGGCCGCCTCCCCCGCCTCGGACGACGGGCGTGACGTGCGGGCCCTGTGGCGGCGCCACGCGGAGCTGGTCGGGCGCTCGCTGACCCACGGCTTCCACCAGGGCTGGGACATGCACCCCTCCCACCTGGTCAGCCGGTACGCGGCGGTGTACGCCTTCCACCTGTCCCGGTACGGGGAGTACGCCCGCCGGGTGCGCGCCTGGGAGGAGCGGCGCGACGCCGGGGAGGGCGTGATGGACGAGCCCGCCACGGTCAAGACCATGGCCGCCGCCCTCCGCCGCGCGGACCTGGCGCTGGGCACCGACCCCACCGGCCCCGCCGACCACACAGAACGACCGGTCTGACTCCGGTCGCCCACCCCGCCCGGGGGAACGCCCGGTCCGGCCGGCACGGCCGGAGCCCGGCGCCCCGGGCCGGTCGTCGAGACCTGCGGCGCTCCGGAAGCCTCCCGCCGGGGGCCTCCTGCCCCGCGAGCCTCGATGAGCCCTCAGCGGGCCTCAGGACCTCAGTCGATCAGGGCGCGCCACTCACGGACCCGGCGGGCGTCGACCGGGTCCGACCAGGACGCCCGCACGGCGCTGCCGACGTGGAAGGCCCGCACGCCGTACTCCATCAGCACTCCGACGTGGCCGGGCCGCAGCCCGCCGCCGGCCATGATCAGCGGGCCGTCCCCGGCCTCGCACCGGGTCTTGAGCAGCGGCAGCCCGTCCGACACGCCACCGGGCGCACCCGAGGTGAGCACGGTGGCGAGGTTGGGCAGGAGGCGGACGGCACGCCAGCTCGCCTGGGTGTCGGCCGCGTGGTCCACCGCCCGGTGGAAGGTCCAGGGCAGCGGCGCGACCGCGTGGATGAGCGCCTCGGTGGCGGCCAGGTCGACCGCTCCCGCCTCGTCGAGGAAACCGAACACGAACCCGGCCGCGCCCGCGTCGGCGAGGGCCCTGGCATCGCGGCTCAGGGCCTTCAGCGACTCGGGCGTGGCCAGGAACGAGGCCTCGCCGCGCAACATCACCATCTGCGGCAGCGCGCACTCCTTGGAGATCGCCGCGACCGTTTCCGGTGCCGGGGTGAGCCCGTCGGAGGCCATGTCGGCGACGACCTCCAGGCGATCGGCGCCGCCCGCCTCCGCGGCGACGGCGTCGCGCACGTCGAGCGTGATCACCTCAAGCAAGGATCCGGTCATGAATGGAGGCTATCGGATGGCTTTGTCCTGGGATCGCCGTGGTTCAGACATGCTCGGGGACGGAGGACCCGCGCCGGTCCGAGATGGGCAGCGCGAGGCCGGACGCGCGAGCGCGCAGGCCTCCCGGCCTCTGGAACAGGGCACCGGAGGCACGATGCGGCAGGTCGACCGTGCGGAGATGCGTGAAACGCTGCCTCCGATAGTAGCCCTGCAACCCCGGGTTGTCCTTGGAGCAGTCAAGCCGGAGCCATCTTTTCCCCAGGGTGAGGACCCGCAGGCCCGCCCAGTCCAGGAGCGCCTCCCCCAGCCCCGTGCCCGCGTGGTCGCGCGCCACGGCCAGCTTGTGAACGTAGAGCGCCGAACCGGGGTCGTCCCCCCGGGTCCAGAACTCGGGGTCGGCGTGGCCGTCCAGGGCGACGGTGGCGACGGGCCCTACCGGCCGGCCCGGCCCGTCCTCCCTGTCCAGCAGGTACAGGACGCCCTCGCCGATCAGCGGGGTGATGCGCCCGGCGGGGAACCCGTCGGCGGGCCACTGCCGCACGCCGCGGCGGTTCAGCCACCCGGCGGTCTCGGCGAGGAGCGCGAGCACCCCGTCGAGGTCACCTTCGGTGGCCCTGCGCAGCGTGAACGGGCGCGTGGCGGTGGGACTGGCGGTGTTCGAGTGCATGGTTCATCCCTTCGTTGCTTTCGGTACACGAGATGACACGGAGCGTGTCCATGTGATGGCGCACGGCGTCCATGCCGGGCTAGGCGGATGCCTAGGGGCCTGAGGCGAGCGGTGAGACCGCGATCGGGAGAGGCGGCGGGGCGGGGCACGCCGGAACGGGAGGCGCCGGCGGGAGCAGCGGAGAGCGGCCCGCCGGGGCGAAAGGCGCGGGGAAGCGGGAAGAGCGGCGTCTAGCCACCCGGCGGACGCGGCCCGGTGCTCGCCCGCGGCGCGGGCGGAACGAGGGCCGGCCCGTCAGGGCGGTCACGGAGACGTCAACGGCTTTCCAGCTCGTACCGGATCAGGTGCTTGTCGGCGGGCAGGACCGACACCGCCACGCGTACGGGGGTGTCGTCCTCGTCGTAGCCGACCCGGATGTAGACGACGACCGGCGTGCCGAGCTGGAGCTGGAGCCGCTCGGTCTCCGCGCTGTTGGGCATCCGCGCCCAGATGTCGTCGACCACCCGCACCTGCCGGTGGCCGAGTTCCTCCAGGACCTTGTTGGCCCCGCGCACGATGTCGCCTGGCCGGGTGATCTCGGAGTCGGCGACCAGGGCCAGGGGGAAGTAGGAGTCGTTGGTGTTGTACGGCTGGCCGTCCACGAAGCGCAGCCGGCGGCGGACCACGGCGAGCTCGTCGTCGGAGAGCTCCAGCCTGCTGGCGATCTCCTCGGCCGGTTGCACGATCGAGACCTCGATCTCCTGGCTCGGCGCGCGCCCCTCGCGGGAGACGGCCCAGGCGAAGGCCTCCAGGGTCTCCTCGCGCCGCGGCTGCAGCTCGCGCTGGGGGTGCATGAGCAGCGGGCGGCGTTCCCTGACGACGGTTCCCCTGCGGGGGGTGCGGGTGACCAGGCCCTCGTTCACGAGCTCGCCGAGAGCCAGCCGTACGGTGTTGCGGCTGACCTGGTGGGCGAGCATGAGTTCCGCCTCGGTCGGTAGCTGATCCCCCGGTCCGAGCGCACCGGAGTAGATGATCCTCCGTAGATCGGAGGCCACCTGTTGATACAGCGTTGACCGTGCCATTAAGTCCCCTTTGTGCCAACAAAACTAGACGATCTGGTTCTAGCGGGGAACAGCCCCTTGACCCAACCTCCCAAGACCCGCATCATCCAATCGTTGGTACAAATCCATCGAAAGGTCAGCGAGGGGGGTGGAGGCCGGTGCTGTCGGTCCGCACGGATACGCCGTACCTGCCCTGGCGCGATCCCCGCGAGGCAACACGTTTACTGCGTTACGCGTTGCACCGCCAGGGATTCACGCACACCTACCAGAGCAACGGAAACGGCATGTCCGTGCTCTCGGTGCTGACCGATCTGACTGTCTGGTGCAAGAACGGGCTGTTCGTCTGGAACGAGGACGGCGTCGAGTCGTCCCACCCGGCCGACGACCCGGTGGGAGCGGCCCGCCTCATCTCACGGCACTACCGGCGGCCCGCCCCCGACGACGACCTCTCCGAGGAGGGCGCGGACCAGCCGGTCCGCGCCCTCACCACCACAGACTCCGAGCGCGACTAGCAGGCCGAGGACCCCATCCCTCGCCGGGGTCCTCCGCCACCGCGCCCGGGGCGGAACGCGTCCTGGCGGGTCCCCCACGCCCGCCAGGGCGCGATTCCCATCGCGGGAACGCGTCCACGGGACGGGACCCGCCAAGGCGTGACCGCTCGCCTGCCCACCCCCCCGCCTCCGGCGGCGAGCGGCCCGCCGGGGACGGAAGACGTGAGACCGCGCGAGGGAAGACAATCGCCCCCATGCGGTTCGGGATCCTGGGCACCACGCGGGCATGGCACGACGGCCCCGCCAACGCCACAACCGCCACCGACCCCACCGACGTCACAGCCGCCGGAGACGCGGCCGGCGGTGAGGTACGCGTCGGCGGGCGCTGCTGGGCCTGCTGCTCGGCGCGGCCGTCGCCCTGCGGGGAGTCGCCGGTTACGAGGAGGCCATGCGCGCGTACGCGGCGGGATGCCAGAAGCCGGGCGACGGAGTGGGCAGGTGGATGGTTCCCGAGAGCCGGTTCATGGCCTGGTTCGTCAACCAGAACTACAGGCTCCTGCCCTACGTGCCGTGGAAGGGACTGATCGCCAGGAGCATCCGGCGGACGGCGAACGCCATCACCCTGAAGGACTACGAGCGTTGACCCGGCCGAACCTCACGCCACCGGCGAACGCCCTCGTTCGCGGGGAACCTTGAACGAGGCGCGCGCCCGGGGGCGCGAGACGGGACGGTCAATCCCGGTCGCCGAGGTCCAGGCGGTCGGCCAGGCCGGCGGCGGTGAAGGCGGCGACCAGCTCGTCGCGGCCCTCGGTGAAGTGGGCCCAGCTGTCGTAGTGGACGGGGACCACCCGGCGGGCGCCGAGGATCCTGGCGGCCTCGGCGGCCTGCGCGCTGTCCAGGACGATCGTTTCGCCGTCGAAGAGGACGGGGAAGCGGGGAGCTCCGGCGAAGAGGACGGCGGTGTCCACGGGGCCGAAGCGTGCTGCGATCTCCTCGACCAGGCCGAGGGAGGCGTTGTCGCCGCTGACGTAGACGGTGGGCATTCCCTCGCCGGTCAGGACGAAGCCGACCACCTGGCCGAGGATCGCCTCGACCTCCTCGCGCGGTCCGGGGCCGTGGAGAGCGGGAACGCCGGTGACGGTGACGGTGCCGCCGCCGGGGCGGTCCAGCTCGACCGACTCCCAGTCGGCCAGGCCCCTGGCTCCGTTCCCCAGGCGCCGCCCGCCGTCGGGGGTGGTGAGGGTGAGGGGGACGTCGGCGAGCAGGGTCCGGCCGGAGATGTCGAGGTTGTCGGGGTGCTCGTCGTGGGAGAGCAGGACCACGTCGATACGGCCCAGCTCGGCGGGGGTGGCGGTGGAGGGGGCGGTCTTGACCAGGAGCGGGCCGCCCGGCGTCTGGTAGTCGCCGGGGGCGTCGAAGGTCGGGTCGACGAGGAAGCGCAGGCCGCCGTACTCGAAGAGGGCGGTCGGCCCTCCGAAGACGCGAACGGAGAACCGCTCGCCGGCGGGGCTGGTGGCAGGCATGTGGAAAGTCCCTTGCGGATAGAGGGTGGTGCGGCGTGCCCGGGTTCCGGAAAGCTCCGCGAAGGCCGTCCCACCGTGCCCGCCCGTAACCAGATCCACTCTGCCAGGTCGCCCTCCGCGTAAGCCGAAGGGCACGGCCGGAGTCGGTCAAAAGCATGGGCCGGGAGGACCCGCCGGCGAACCGGACAGGGTCGGATCCGCCGCGAGCTCCCCGAGAGGTGCCGCAGCGGATCCATGACCGCTTCCCACGCGTTCAGGCCCGTCAGGCCCCCCGACCGCGTCGATCCCGGCCGCGACCGTGCCATCGGTCACGCGGATCGCCCTACCGGCGCGAACCGCTCAGAACCGTGCGGCGTCAGGTGGTGGCGCGGGCGGCCCTGTGGATGAGGTTGGCCACCGCGCCGGGTTCGGAGACGGTGACGGCGTGGGAGGCGTCGATCTCGACGGTCGTGGACTTCGCCCTCTTGGACATGAAGCGCATGGCTTCGGCGGGGATGGCGAGGTCCTGCTTGGTGATCATGCTCCAGGACTTGATGGTCTTCCACGCGGTCTCGGTGGCCCTGTCCTCAAGGGCGCCGGCGGCGATGGGGCGCTGGGTGACGGCCATCAGGTCGGTGGTCCGGCGCGGCACGTCGGCGGCGAACACCGCGCGGAACTTGTCCTGCCGGATGTACAGGTCGTCCGCCGTGCCGCCGTCCGCGGTGGGGAACGGGACGGTTTTGAGGGCGGGGCCGAGCTGGCCGCCGGGGAACCTGGCCGCCAGCTCGGCGGTGCTCTCGCCGACCTCGGGCTGGAAGCTGGCGATGTAGACGAGGGCCTTCACGTCACGGTCACCGTCGGCGGCCTCGCTCAGCACGGTGCCTCCGTACGAATGGCCGGCGAGGACGATCGGGCCGTTCACGCTGTTCAGCACGCTGCGGAGGTACTGCGCGTCGTGGCGCAGGCCGCGGAGCGGGTTGGCCGGGGCGATGACCGGGTAGCCCTTGCGCTTGAGGTCGGCGATCACCCCGTTCCAGCTGGAGGAGTCGGCGAAGGCCCCGTGGACCAGGACGACCGTGGGCTTGATCGAACCCGCGTCGGCGGTGGCGACACCGCTGGAGAGGAGCGCGGCGACGAGCACGCCGGAGGCGGCGGCTGCGCGCTTGAGGTTCGGCCTGAGATTCATGGAACTTCCCTTCCGTTCTGCGGAGGTGTGATCAGCGGGTGGTGGCGCGGGCCGCGGCGTCGATGAGCTCGGCGACGGCGTCCGGGCGGGAGACGGTGACGGCGTGGGAGGCGTCGATCTCGACGGTCGTCGACCCCGCCCTCTTGGCCATGAAGCGCATGGACTCGGCGGGGATGGCCAGGTCCTGGGTGGTGACCATGGTCCAGGACGGGATGGTCTTCCAGGCCGCCCTGGTCGCCTTGTCCGCCAGCGCGGTCGCCTCGATGGGCCGCTGCGTGGCCGCCATCAGCTCGGCCGTCTCCGGGGCGACGTCGGCGGCGAACACCGCGTGGAACATGTCCTGCCGGATGTACAGGTCGGTCCCCGTGCCGCCCCCGGCCGCCGGGTACGGCACCGGGTTGAGGGCGGGGCCGAGCTCGCCGCCGGGGAACCTGCCCGCCAGGTCGCCGGTGCTCTCGCCGACCTCGAGGTTGAAGCTGGCGATGTAGACGAGCGCGACGACGCCGGCGGCACCGTCGGCGGCCTCGCTCATCACCGACCCGCCGTACGAGTGGCCGGCGATCACGATCGGACCGGTCAGGCTGTCGAGCACGCTGCGCAGGTACCCGGCGTCCTCCCGCAGTCCGCGCAGCGGGTTGGCGACGGCGATGACCGGGTAACCGCGGCGTTTGAGGTCGCCCACCACACCGTTCCAGCTCGCGGACTCGGCGAAGGCGCCGTGGACCAGGACGACGGTGGGGGTTCCCGCCGCGGCGGGCTCGTGGGACGGGATGCTCATCGGGATCTTCCTCTCGGTACGGGAACGGCGGCCGCCGTCCCGGAATGAAATATGCAATATATTGCTAGCACTGTCAACGACACGGTCCGGTTGAAGTTTCCCGCCCGGTGTGTGCAATATATTGCATGCCCATCCCGCAAAACACGCCCGCCATCGACCGGCACCTCCTGCGCGACAACGTCTACCAACGCCTGCGCGACGCCATCGTCGACGGCAGCCTCGCGCCCGGCGAACAGTTACGCGACGTCGAGCTGGCGGCCTGGCTCGGGGTCAGCCGCACCCCGGTCCGTGAGGCGCTGCTGCGTCTCGCGGAGGCCGGGCTGGTCGTGGCCCAGCCGGGACGCTCCACGACGGTGAGCTCGCTGAACCTGCGCGACGTCCGCGAGGCCCGCGACGTGGTGGCGGCGATGCACGAACTCGCCGTCCGCGAGGCGGTGGGCGCCCTCACCGAGGCCGACCTCGACACGATGCGCCAGGCCAACGACCGGTTCCGCGCGGCGATCGAGAAGGGCGACGTCGAGGCGGCCCTGCGCGCCGACGACGAGTTGCACGGCATCCCCGTGCGAGTGGCCTCCAACCGGGCCCTCACCTCGGTCCTCGACCAGTTCACGCCGGTGCTGCGCCGCGCCGAGCGGCTGCGCTTCTCGTCGCTGGGCGGGCGCGCGTCCCTCGCCCGGCACGACAACCTGATCCGGCTCTGTGCCGCCGGAGACGCGGACCAGGCGGCGGCGGTCGCCTTCGACACCTGGCGCACGCTGCCGGCCACCGAGGAGTGAGCATGACCCTGTCCGACTTCCCCCGCCACCCGCTGACCTTCGGGCCGAGCCCCGTCCACCCGCTGCCGCGACTCACCCGGCACCTCGACGGAGCGTCGATCTGGGCGAAGCGCGAGGACTGCAACTCAGGGCTCGCGTACGGCGGCAACAAGACCCGCAAACTCGAGTACATCGTCCCGGACGCGCTCGCGCAGGGCGCGGACACGCTGGTGTCGATCGGCGGGTACCAGTCCAACCACACCCGCCAGGTCGCCGCCGTCGCCGCGTCGCTGGGGTTGAAGGCGGTGCTGGTGCAGGAGAACTGGGTCGACTGGCCGGACTGCGTCAACGACCGGGTCGGCAACATCATGCTGAGCCGGATCATGGGCGCCGAGGTCAGGCTCGACCCGGCCGGTTTCGGCATCGGCTTCAAGGACTCGTGGAACCGGGCGATCGAGGACGTGAGGGAGCGCGGCGGCACGCCGTACCCCATCCCGGCGGGTGCCTCCGACCACCGGCTCGGCGGGCTCGGGTTCGCGAACTGGGCGTACGAGGTGGCGCGGCAGGAACGCGAGCTGGGCGTCTTCTTCGACACCGTCGTGGTCTGCGCGGTCACCGGCTCGACCCAGGCCGGCATGATCGCCGGCTTCGCCGCACTCGAGGAGGCCGGCGGCCGGCCGCGCCGGGTGATCGGGATCGACGCCAGCGCGAAGCTCGAGGAGACCCGCGACCAGGTCGCCCGGATAGCGAGGGCCACGGCCGAGCTCATCGGCGTCGGCCGGCCCCTGCGGGACGACGAGATCACGATCCTGGACGGGTGGGCCGGCGACCTGTACGGGATCCCGGTGCGGTCGACCCTGGACGCGATCCGGCTCACCGGCGAGCTCGAGGGAATGATCATCGACCCGGTCTACGAGGGCAAGTCGATGGCCGCTCTGATCGACCTCGTCACCGGCGGGGAGATCCCCCGCGACGCCACCGTCCTGTACGCGCACCTGGGCGGTCAGCCGGCGCTGAACGCCTACAGCGGCCTGTTCACCGGCACCCGGCGGCTGACCTGACGCCGGTCACGGCCCGCGCCCGGACAGCTCGGGAACCGCCCGCGCCGTGGCCGGCCAAGATCGCCGTCCGCAGGGGAGGCGACTCAGCTGAGACCCCCGTTGGCCTGGAGGTTCTGGCCGGTGATCCAGCGCCCGTCGGGACCTGCCAGGAAGGCCACGACGTCCGCGATGTCCGAGGGCTCGCCGAGGCGGGCGAGCGGGGTCATGGCGGCCACCTGGGCCAGCACCGCCTCAGGGTTGGTGCCGCGCAGCAGGTCGGTGTCCGTGGCGCCCGGGGAGACCGTGTTGACGGTGATGCCCCGCTCGCCGAGCTCGCGGGCCGCGACCGCGGTCAGCTGTTCGAGGGCGCCCTTGCTCGCCGCGTAGGGG
This sequence comes from Streptosporangium sp. OZ121, assembly GCF_051918885.1. Taxonomy (NCBI): domain Bacteria; kingdom Bacillati; phylum Actinomycetota; class Actinomycetes; order Streptosporangiales; family Streptosporangiaceae; genus Streptosporangium; species Streptosporangium sp. OZ121. The sequence continues at coordinate 107,694 of NZ_JBPXMC010000019.1, read as the reverse complement.
GCGATGCCGGGCGCGGGGCGGACGGTGTTGAGAGTGGAGATGTTGACGATACGGCCGCCGTCGCGCATGTGCCTGGCGGCGTAGCGGATGGTCAGGAAGGCGGCCTTGGCGTTGACCGCCATGGCGCGGTCGTACAGCTTCTCGGTGGTCTCCGCGAGGGAGATCGGGGTGAAGCTCAGCGCGGCGTTGTTGACCAGGATGTCGAGGCCGCCGAGAAACTCCTCGGCGCTCTCCATCAGCCACTCCGCGGCGCCCCGCTTGCCGAGGTCGACCTGGACGGCGCGGGCGCTCCCGCCCGCCTCCTTGACCGCCTGCTCCACCTCGCCCGCGGACGCGGCGGCGTTCGCGTAGGTGAACAGGACGTTCGCCCCGTCACGGGCGAGACGCTCCACGATCGCCCGGCCGATGCCCCGCGACCCCCCGGTGACCACCGCCGTCCTGCCCTCCAGCACCGCCATGCCGACCTCCGCGCCTCTCCCGTGAGCTCTCAGCCGTCCTTCTGACCCCGTGTCCACGGCGCCGGGCCCCGTGCCCGCCGTACCCGCCGTACCCGCCGCGCTCGCGGTCCCCTCTGCCTCCCGCGGTTCCGGGGTCCCACCGCCGAACCTATGATCGACCGGCGCGGTTGTCGACGCCTTTCCGCCCTCCCGCGACGTCATACGCCCCCGCTCCGAACCGGGCCGGAACAGGACGGGCTCATTGGTACGTTCCACATCCGTGATGCCGCGGATCTGGCGGAGTCCCGGTCCCGCGACCTAACCTGCCCACCATGACCACCGATGGGCGCTCGGCGCACATTCTCGACGTCCTGATCACCGAGTTCGGTGATTCCATCAAGCGTGACCCCGCGGCCTTCCGGCGCAAGTTCCGGAAGATGGCCGCCTCGCCCTTCGCCTTCTACCGGGGCAGCGCCTGCCTGTTCTACGCGGACATGACCGGCGCGTTCGCCGACGACGCCTTCCTGGACGAGCAGACGCGGCGCGTCTGGATCCACGGTGACCTGCACGCCGAGAACTTCGGCACCTACATGAACGCCTCGGGCGTCCTGGTGTTCAACGTCAACGACTTCGACGAGGCCTACGTCGGCCCGTACATCTGGGACCTGCGGCGGTTCGCGGCCAGCGTCGCGCTCATCGGGTACGCCAAGGCGCTCTCGGACGACGTCATCGGCGAGCTGGTGACCGAGTTCGCCCGCTCCTATCTCTCCGAGCTGCACGGCATCTCGGAGGGCGGGGACGACGCGATCGGCTCGCTGACCCTGGACACCACGAGCGGCGTGCTCCACCGGGTGCTGCAGCTCGCCCGGCTGAACACCCGGGTGGCGCTGCTGGACCTGGAGACGACCGTCGAGAACTTCGACCGCAGGTTCGCCGTCATGGACGGCCGCCATCCGGTGGACCGGGAGACCCGCGAGGCGGTGGAGGTGGCCTTCCGCGACTACCTGACGACCCTTCCCACGGTCTCCGCCGTCGAGCACAAGATCAAGGACTTCGCGTTGCGCACCGGCATCGGGATCGGCTCGGCCGGGCTGCCCTCGTACAACATGCTCCTCGAGGGCCACACCCAGGCCCTGGAGAACGACGTCATCCTCTACATGAAACAGGCCCAGGTGCCGGCCGTGGCGCGGCACATCACCGACGAGAAGGTGCACGGCTACTTCAAACACCAGGGCCACCGCACCGCCGAGTCGCAGCGGGCCCTGCAGGCGTACGCCGACCCGTGGCTCGGCCACACCACGCTGAACGGCGTCGGCCAGCTGGTCGCCGAGGTCTCCCCCTACTCGGCCGATCTGAACTGGGGCGACGTCAACGAGCCGGACGAGCTGGCCTCGGTCGTCCGCGACCTGGGCCGGGCCGTGGCCAGGATGCACTCGGTGGCAGACGACGAGTCCAGCCACGACCTGGTCGACTTCTCCACCGAGGACGCGATCGTGGCCGTGATCGGCGGCGACACCGAGGGCTTCACCCGCACTCTCGTCGACTTCGCCCACGCCTACGGGGCACGGGCCAGGGCCGACCACGGGCTCTTCGTCGACCTGTTCAGGAACGGCCGCCTGCCCGGTCTCTGACCCCGGCCGTCCCGGCCTCCGCGAGACACCTCTCCGGCGCGGGCACGCCGTCCGCCCGCATTTCAGTGTCGCTCAGTGCCGCTCAGTGCCGCTCCGCCTCGACCTCGCCCCGGGCGGAGGCGGAGCGGGCCTCGGCGTGGTGGCAGGCGACCTGGGCGGCGGCCGATGACGGCAGGACGGGCAGCGGCCGTGACACGCACAGCCCGTCGACCCCCGTCTCGGCCGCCGCGCCCGAGGCCAGGACCTGGCAGCGTGGGTGGAAGCGGCAGCCCCGCGGGATCCGGGTCGGGTCCGGCGGCTCGCCGCCCAGCACCACGGGCGACGGCGACTCCGGCAGGACCGACAGCAGCGCCTGGGTGTACGGATGCGACGGCGCGGTGAGGATCCGCTCCACCGGCCCCGACTCGACGATCCTGCCGAGATACATCACCGCGACGCGGTCGGCGATGTTCCAGGCCAGCCCGAGGTCGTGGGTGACGACCAGCGCCGACAGGCCCAGCTCGTCGCGGAGGCGGAGCAGCAGCGCGAGGATCTCGCCGCGCACCGACGCGTCCAGCGAGGCCACCGGCTCGTCGGCGACCAGCACCCGGGGGTCGAGCGCGAGGGCCCCGGCGATGACGACGCGCTGGCGCTGGCCGCCGGACAGCTCGTGCGGGTAGCGGTTGAAGAACCGCTCGGGGGGCCGCAGCCCGGCGCGCGACAGCGCCGACGCGACCCGTTCCTCCTCCGCGGGCAGGCGGTGGATGCGCGGCCCCTCGGCCACCGCCTCGTAGACGGTGTGCCGGGGGTTGAGCGATCCCGTGGGGTCCTGGAGCACGAGCTGCACCTCGCGCCGGTGGGCCCGCAGCGCGCGCGAGGAGTAGGCCAGCGGGACCCCGCCGTACAGGACCGATCCCGCGGCGGGCCGCTCCAGGCCGAGCAGTGTGCGGGCCAGCGTCGTCTTGCCGCAGCCGGACTCGCCGACCAGCGCGACGATCTCTCCCCGGCCCACGACGAGATTCACCCCGTCCACCGCGCGGGCGCGGCGCCCGCGCGAGACGAACTCCACCCGCAGGTCCCGCGCTTCGAGCAGGGTCATCGGGTCTCCTCGGGGACGCGGACGTGGACGCACGCGGCGGTGTGCGGCGCCTCGGCGCGGCCCGCGCCGGTACGGTCACCGGCACGGCCCACGGGCCACAGCTCGACCGGCTCCGACGCGCACGAGACGAGCGACACCGGGCAGCGGGGATGGAAGGAGCACCCCGTGGGCAGCCGGGCCGGATCGGGCGGGTCGCCGCCCAGCCCGCTGGGCGCCATCCTGGAGGCGGGGTCGCCGACGGTGGGGAAGGCCCCGGCCAGCGCCCTGCCGTAGGGGTGCCTGGCGTCCCGGAAGACCTCGCGCGAGGGACCGGACTCGACCACGCGGCCCGCGTACATGACCGCCAGCCGGTCGCACGTCGCGGCCAGGACCGACAGGTCGTGAGAGATCATGATCAGGCCGATCCCGTGCTCGGCGATGAGCGAGCGGATCAGCGAGAGCACCTGCGCCTGGATCATCACGTCCAGCGCGGTGGTCGGCTCGTCGGCGACGATCAGGCGCGGGGAACAGGCGAGCGCCATCGCGATCATCACGCGCTGGCGCTGCCCGCCCGACAGCTCGTGCGGGTAGCCGCGCGCCCGCCAGGCGGGCAGGCCGACCTGCTCCAGCAGCTCCGCCGTCCTGCGCCGCGCCGCCGCGCCGGTCGCCATGCCGTGCACCCGCAGCGGCTCGGCGATCTGGTCGCCGATCCTGCGCACCGGGTTCAGGGCGTGCTGGGCGCCCTGGAAGACCAGGGAGGCCGACGCCCAGCGGACCGCGCGCAGTCGCCCCCAGCTCATCGTGAGGACGTCCTCGCCGCCCAGCAGGATCTCCCCGGACACCAGCGCGTCCCTGGGCAGCAGCCGCAGCAGCGACATGGCCAGCGTCGACTTGCCCGACCCCGACTCCCCCGCCACTCCGAGGGCCTCGCCCTCCGCCAGGGCGAGCGAGACGCCCCGCACGGCGGGGACGTCCCCGGCCGCGCTCCGGTAGGTCACCGCCACGTCGCGCAGTTCGAGCAGGGTCACGACACCTCCCGAGGCCACGGGCCGGACGCGGCCGGGGTCCCCGGAGGCCGCGGGTCGAGTACGGTCACGAGTCCTCCCCCGGGTGTGGATCGAGCACGGTCACGAGACCCCCCGAAGGCGTGGGTTGAGTACGGTCTCCAGGGCGCGCCCGCAGAGGGTGAACGCCAGGACGACCAGGATGATGCACAGGCCGGGCGGCAGCACGTACCACCAGGCGCCCGAGGTGGCCGCGCCCCAGTCGTAGGAGCCGCGCAGCATGCCGCCCCACGACACCTGGCCCGAGTCGGCGCCCAGGAAGGCGAGGGTGGACTCGGTGACGATGGCGCTGGCCACCGTGAGGGTGGTGTTGGCCAGGACCAGCGGGGCGACGTTCGGCAGCACGTGCCGGGTCATGACGTGCCAGTGCCCCGCGCCCAGCGCCCTGGACCTCTCGATGTAGGGCCTGGCCTCCACCGCCAGCGTCTGGGCCCTGATCAGCCTCGCCGTGGAGGCCCAGGAGGTCACCCCGATCGCCAGGATGATCGTGGACGCGCCGCCGCCGAGGACGGCCGCGAGGACCAGGGCCAGGACCAGGGCGGGCAGTACCAGGAACCAGTCGGTGACGCGCATCAGCACGGCCGAGGCCCAGCCGCGGAAGTGCCCGGCCGCGATGCCGAAGACCGTACCGATCACCATGCTGAGCAGTGCCGACATGAACCCGATGAGCAGCGAGACCCGCGCGCCCCACAGGAGCATGAGCAGGACCGAGCGCCCGGACTCGTCGGTGCCGAGCGGGAAGTCCACGCTCGGCGGCGCCATCTTGGCGCCCGTCGCCCTGGTCACGTCCATCCCGGACGGGTCGGTGACCAGCGGCGTGACGAGGGCCGCCAGGACGGCGGCCAGCAGGATCGCCGCGCCGTACAGCCCGGCCCTGTTCCCGGCGTACGCGCGGCAGAACCGCACGAACGCGGCGCGGCGGCGCGTCCTGGCGATCGCGCGCGGCGTCCCTGCGCCACCGCCGGCCGCGTGCGGCGTCCCGGTGCCGTCGCCGGCCGCGCCCGGGGTTCCGGCGCCGCCGGTCGCCTCCCCTTTCCCCGGGCCCTCCTGCCTCGTGCCCTCCTCCTTCGTGCTCACGCCGACCTCACCCTCGGATCCAGGACGTGGTAGACCACGTCGGCCAGCGTGTTCATGAGGATCACCGCGACGCAGATGAGCATGAAGGCCCCCTGCATGACCGCGTAGTCGGGTCCCTTGATCGCCTCGACGAACAGCAGGCCGAGGCCGGGCCAGGAGTAGACGAACTCCACCGAGACCGCGCCGCCGACCACGAAGCCGATCTGCATGAAGACCAGGGTCACCGTCGGCAGCAGCGCGTTCGGCACCGCGTGGCGGCGCCGGACGTCGTCGTCGCGCAGACCCTTGGCGCGGGCGGTGGTCACGTAGTCCTGGCCGATCTCGTCGAGCAGCGAGGAGCGCATGACCAGCAGGTACTGCGCGTAGACGACGGCGACCAGGGTGAGGCACGGCAGCACCAGGTGGTGGGCGACGTGCAGGAGGTAGAGCGGCCCGTCCGGCGCGTCGACGTCCTGCATACCCCGGGTGGGGAACATGCCGGGTATCGGCCCCATCCCCGCCGCGAGGACCATGAGCAGCAGCAGTCCCAGCCAGAAGGTCGGCACCGACCACAGGGTCAGCGCGGTCCCCGTGGAGAAGCGGTCGAACCGGCCGCCGTGGCGCCAGGCGGCCCTGGTGCCCTGCCACATGCCCAGGCCGACCGCGACGACCAGCCCGGTGCCCACCAGCAGCAGCGTGGGGCCCACCCGGTCGCCGATGAGCTCGGCGACCGGCCTGCGGTACTCGTACGAGGTGCCGAGGTCCAGCCGCAGGGTTCGCAGCACGAAGTCCAGGAACTGCTCGCCCAGCGGCCGGTCCAGGCCCATCTGCCGCCTGAGCAGGGCGAGCTGCTCCGGGGTGACCGGCACGTCGCGGGTGTAGGCGATGGTGGGGTCGCCGGGGATCAGGCGGAACAGGAAGAACGTCGCGACGATCACCAGCCCGATGCCGAGCAGCGCCCCGCCGAGCTTGACCAGCGCGTAGCGCGCCACGCTCCGGCGGGCACCGCCCTCCTCGTGACCGTCTTCCGGCGACGCCTTCGTCAGCTCGTCCGGCAGGGTGCTCATCGGCCGCTACTCGCGGTCGTCGGCGGTGGCGCGGCGCCGCCTGGTGAAGAGGAAGATCCCGGCCCCGGCGAGCACGGCCGCACCCGCCGCGACGGCCAGGATGACGCCCCCCGTGGAGTCGTCGCCGGCCGGGGCCGCGCGCTCCACCGCCCGCAGGGAGTAGACGGGCCAGTAGCCGCTCCCGCCGTACAGGATGCCCTTGTCCTCCGGGATCGGGGTGATGGAGGCGATCCTGTCCTTGCGGTAGACCTCCAGGTTGTTGGGATAGTAGAGCGCGATGACGGGGGCCTCGGTGTAGAGCCGCTCCTGCATCCGCTTGATCAGGCCGACCCGCGCGGCCCGGTCGAGTTCGGCCAGCTGCGCCTGGTAGAGCCGCTCGAACTCCTCGTCGCAGAAGAACGACTCGGTCCCGCCGCCCTCGCCGCTCGCGGTGGGCCGGCGGCTGCACAGGTGGGTGGCCAGGATCTCCTCGGGGTCCGGGTTGACCGACCAGCCGCTGATCGCGATGTCGTAGAGCGCGGTGCCGCCCGTCTCCTCGGTGAACTTGTTGGCGTCGAGCTTGCGGGTGGTGATCTGGATGCCGATGTCCTTGAGCCAGCCGGTGACGAACTGGGCGAGCTTGTCCTCGACGGGGTCCTCGGTGTGGATGCTGAAGCGCATCTCCAGCTTGCGGCCTCCGCCGGGCATGGTCCGGATCCCGTCGGCGCCCTTGGCGTATCCGGCCTCGTCGAGGATGCGGTTGGCCTCGGCCTGGTCGAAGGTGACGGCCTTGTCGCCCTCGGCCCTCCAGAAGAACTCCCGGTACATCGGCGGGATGATCGAGCCGTCGGCCGGGACGGCGAGCCCGTTCTGCACCTGCGCGACGAGGGTCTTCTTGTCGATCGCGTGATGGATCGCCCTGCGCACCCTGGCGTCCTTCAGCGCGGGGTGCCCGTCGCCGATCGGCTCGCCGCCCGCCGTCTCGGCGCCCGGGTTGAGCTGCAGGTAGCCGGCGCGGCGGCCCTGGGTGTTCCACTGCACGAGGTCGGGGTCACCTCCCAGGGCCTGGAACTGCGGGGGTGCCAGCCGCCCGATCCAGTCGATGTCGCCCTTCCTCAGCCCGGCGACGGCCGCCTCGGGGTTCTCGTAGAAGATGACGTGCAGCTCGTCGATCTTGGGGGCGCCGCGCCAGTACGACGGGTTGGCCTTGAGCTTCACGTAGTTGTTCTTGCTGTGCTCGACGGGGATGTAGGGGCCGCTGCCGACGGCGGGGTAGGTCTCGTTCTCGAAGGTGCCGATGTCGGGCACGCCCTCCCACACGTGCTTGGGCACGATCGGGATCGGCAGCTCCAGCATCGAGGCCTGCGGCTTCCTGGTCTTGATGACCAGGGTCCGGTCGTCGGGCGCCGTCACGGTCTCGAAGTTCTCGACGGCGGGGCCGTTCGCCGTCTTGGCCGCGTCGTCCGTCATGATCTTGTTGAAGGTCCACGCGGCGTCCCCCGCGGTGACCGGCCTGCCGTCCGACCAGGTCGCCCCGGACCGGATCGTGAAGGTCCAGGTCAGCTTGTCCGGTGACGTCTTCCACGACTCGGCGAGGTCGGGGCCGGGCTTCAGGGTCTTCGAGTCGGACACCGTGAGATAGCCGTACGTCCAGCGGTGGATCGACGTCGAGATCAGCCGGACCGCCAGGAACGGGTTCATCGAGTCCATGCTCTGCGTCGCGCCCAGCCGGACGATCTTCTTCGCGGGCTGGGGCGCCCGCGCGGCCGGGACGTGCCGGACGGGAGAGGCCGGAAGCGCGAGAACCCCGGGAGGCGCGGGAGGCGCGGGAGGCGCGGAACGTCCCGGAGGTGACGCGTGCGCCACGGGAAGTGTCGTCGCCGACAGCGCCATCGACAGTCCCAGGCCCAGCACCGCCAGGCGCGCACCCGTTCTGAGCATGCCGTACCCCACTTCCGGATCGGTGACTCCCTGACAACGAAGGCACACCATATGAACGGCGCGTGTCAACGAGGGGTGGAAGATTGTTTCACTCTCGTTTTATTTGGCGACATTATTTTTCAAGTCTTCCCGACAAATCGCCATAAAAGGGACTGTAAATCAGAAATGGGATGCCCAGCGCGCGGAACCGACCGGTTGGTATGGACGGGGTCGCCGGGGGTGCGGCATGCTACAGAACATGACTCTGTTCTCGGTGGAAGGCAAGACCGTCGTCGTCACGGGCGGGTCCCGGGGAATCGGCCGGATGATCGCGGCCGGGTTCGTCGACGCGGGGGCCACGGTTTACATCTCCTCGCGGAAGGCGGCCGAGGTCGGCAAGACGGCCGCCGAGCTGGGGTGCACCGCGATACCCGCCGACCTGTCCACCGAGGACGGGGTGTCCGCGCTGTTCGAGGCCGTCGCGGAGCGCGAGTCCCGGCTCGACGTGCTGGTGAACAACGCCGGGGCGACCTGGGGCGCGCCGCTGGAGGAGTATCCCGAGCAGGCCTTCGACAAGCTCTGGGGGATCAACGTCAAGGGCGTGTTCTACCTGACCCAGCGGTTCCTGCCGCTGCTGCGCGCCGCCGCGAGCCCTGAGGACCCGGCCAGGGTGATCAACATCGGCTCGGTGGACGGCCTCCGGGTGCCGACGATGGAGAACTACGCCTACTCGGCGGCCAAGGCGGCCGTGCACATGCTCACCCGGCACCTGTCCCAGCGGCTCGCCAGGGAGTCGATCACGGTCAACGCGATCGCCCCGGGGCCGTTCGAGTCGAAGATGATGGCCTTCGCGCTCGACGACCCGGAGATGCGCGCGGCGGTCGCCTCCCACGTCCCGATGGGCAGGATCGGCAGCCCCGAGGACATGGCGGGCACCGCGATCTTCCTGTCCTCGCGCGCCGGCGCCTACCTCACCGGGGCCGTGATCCCGGTCGACGGCGGCATCTCCGGCCACGCGTAGGCTCCCCGGCGGCGGGGAGGCCCACCGGCGGGAGGAGGCTCCGGCGGCCCGGAAGACGCTCCAGCAGAAGAGGACTTTTCCCCTATAATCCTCTCAATATTACTTTCAACCACAAAAGCCCCAAAAGCTCCACCCGTAACACAAGTGTAAAATTTCCCCCCTTGCCGTCATTTCTTTCAGATGACAGCTTTACTTCATGCTGAAGCGTTTCAAGGTGATGGCACCGGCCGTACTGGCCGTCGCCATCGCCCTCCCCGCCGGAGCCGCCCAGGCGGAACCCACCCCGGCCGCACCCCCCGTGACCACCTGTGACGCCACCCGGACTCCCCCCGCGTACAACGGCAAGGTGCCGACGCCGAAGAGCGTTCTCGGCTTCGAGCTCGGCGAGCGGGAGGTCACCTCGGCCGAGTCGGACACCCTGCTCACCGCGATCGACAGGGCCAGCGACCGGGTCGTCTCCGGCACCCTGGCCACGAGCGCCGAGGGACGCCCGCTGAAGTACGCGATCGTCGGCACCTCGCACAACATCAGGAACCTGCGCGCGATCGAGACCTCGATCAAGCTGCTGCGCAACCCCCTCACCCCCGCCCCCGCGGCGAAGGTCCTCGCCAGGAACACGCCCGCGATCCTGTGGATCGCCGGAAACGTGCACGGCGGCGAGGAGAGCGGCACCGACGCGGCGCTGAGGACCCTGCACGACCTGGCCGGACGGGACGACTGCGCGGCCAGGCGGATCCTGGACAACGCCGTCGTGGTGATCCTGCCGACGCAGAACCCCGACGGCCGCGAGGCTGACACCCGGCGCAACGCCTACTCGTTCGACATGAACCGCGACTGGTTCGCGCGGACCCAGCCGGAGACCGACGGCAAGATCGAGCTGATGCGCAAGTATCCGCCGCAGCTCTTCATCGACGCCCACGAGATGGGCGGCACCGAATACTTCTTCCCGCCGAACGCCGACCCGTTCTACCACGACATCGCCGAGCCGACGATCGACTGGATCAACAACACCTACGGCGCCGCGATGATCGACGAGTTCACCGGGCGCGGCATCCCGTTCTTCAACCGCGACGTCTACGACATGTTCTACATGGGCTACGGCGACACGGTCCCGACGACCGGGTTCAACGCGGCGGGCATGACGTTCGAGAAGGGGAACGCCTCCCCGATCGCCGCCCGGGCCTTCGAGCAGTGGCTGACCCAGTGGGTCTCGCTCTCCGCGGCGGCGGCCAAGAAGACCGAGATCCTCACCGCCTGGCACCGCATGTACGCCGACGCGCTCAAGCAGGGCCTCGACGGCAAGCTGGAGCCGAACCAGGTCTACAACCCGGGCAACGAGGTCATCACCCAGGTTCCCGACCGCAAGGTCCGCCACTACTTCCTGCGCGCCGACGACCCGGCCAAGAAGGCGGAGACCGAGCTGATCGTGCGGCGGCTCCAGCGCATGGACGTCCAGGTGTTCAAGCTGGCCCTGCCGCTCACGGTCAAGGACTTCAAGGCCTACGGCAGGCCCGAGGCGAGGACCACCCTGCCCAGGGGCACCTACTGGATCCCGATGGCCCAGGGCCAGAAGCACTGGATCCAGGCCATGCTGAACGAGGACACCTACACGCCGTTCCCGTACTTCTACGACGTGACCGCGTGGAGCCTGCCGCTGCTCGGCAACGTCTCCGGCGGGTCCTCCGGCCAGGTGCTGCTGCCCCTCGCGACGCCGGTCCAGCCGGTGGGCGCCCCGTCGGCCAAGGTGACCACCTCCCGCAAGATCGGGGTCCTGCAGCTGTCCGGCGGCACGGCGCAGAACGCCGCCGAGTCCTCCGGCTGGCTCCGGCACCGCCTCGACCGCGACTGGAAGCTGCCCTACACGGTGCTCACCCCGGCCGACGTCGCCGCGGGCAAGCTGACCGGGCTGGACGTGGTGCTCGTGCCGGACGGCTCGGCCAACGCGGCGAACACCGCCCTCGGCGACGCCGGGCGCGCGGCGCTGCGCGACTGGGTCGGCGGCGGCGGGCGCTACGTCGGCTGGGCGGGCGGCACCCAGCTGGCCGTCCTGGCCGGGATCTCCGGCGTGACGCTGTCCGAGCCGACCTCGGACATCCCCGGCTCGCTCTTCAGGACCACCGTGGCCGACGGTCCGCTGAGCGAGGACGTCGGGTCGAGCGTCATGCAGTTCTACGCGTACGACCTGGTCATGCGCGCCGCGAACCCCGCGCACGTGGTGTCCTCCTACCCGGCCGCGAACTCGCCCGACTGGTTCCAGTCCGGTTTCGCGCTGGGCGCCGAGGAGCTCGGCGGGACGGCGGCCGCGGTCGACGAGCCGGTGGGCAACGGTCACGCGGTGCTGTTCGCCGCCGAGCCGAACTTCCGCGCCTTCACCGACGGCACGGCGAAGATCGTGTCCAACGCGATCACCGCCGACCTGCCGTCCGCCTCCGCGCGGGCGCGGGCGCTCGCCCCCGCTCCCGAGGCCTCGCGGGCCGCCGCGGCCATCCCGGACCGCGGGTCGCCGATCCGCGTCACGGTCCCCGCGGCCGACCGCGACAAGGTCGCCGCGGCGCTGAAGGGCTTCGGCGCCACCTGGACCGAGCAGCCCGCCACCGGCGGTGCCGTCCGGTTCACGGTCGCCAACCCCGAGGAGCTCGACCTGCACGAACACTCCTGGGCCCGCAAGCTCCCCGGCGCCCTGCGTACCGCCGGGGTCTCCCCGCTCGCGGTGGTGATGCCGCAGTAACACTTCTTCTCAGCGGTGCGGCGCGCGTCCTCTTCCCCGGGACGCGCGCCGTCGCGTTTCCTACGGGACCGGCTCAGAGCGCCTCGGCCAGGGCACGGGCCAGGTCGGCGGCGGCGCCGGGCGCGTACCGCAGGAACAGGTACGGCTCGGTGAGCTCGACCTCGATGAGAGCCGGAGCCCCGTCGGCCAGGCGGACCAGGTCCACCCGGGCGTAGAGCACCTCGGGAAACTCGCCCAGCACCCGCTCGGCGAGGGCGAGCTGGTCGGGCTCGGGGACACGGAGCTCCCCGTGGTCGTTGCCCTGTTCCGGCTCGCCCGCCCCCTCCACCAGCATCGCGTTGCGCCGGACGGCGTGACTGAACCGGCCGCCGAAGTACAGCAGCGAGGTCTCCCCCTCGGTCTCGACCATGTCCAGGTACGGCTGGATCATCGCGGTCCGCCCCCCGGCGGCCAGCCGGGCCGTGTGGGCCTCGGCCTCCTTCCGGTCCCCTGTCCTGATCGTGTCGCGGGCCCCCGCCGAGATCGAGGGCTTGACCACGTACTCGCCCAGGACGGGAAAGTCCACGGCCTCCCCCGGCCCGACCCAGTAGGTCGGGATGGACGGCACGCCCAGCTCCCGCAGGTAGGTCTTGTCGGTGTTGCGCTCCAGCACGGCCGCCGGATTGAGCAGCCGCGTGACCGACTCCGTCCGGTGGGCCCACGCGAGGAACTCCGCCCGCCGCTCCACGTAGTCCCAGGGCGTACGGACCACGACGGCGTCGAACGCGGCCCAGTCGACCTCGGGATCGTCCCAGCGCACGATCCGCCCGGCGATCCCCTCCTCGGCCCACGCCGCGACGGCGACCTCCTTCTCGTCGTCGACCCCGTCCGGGTCGGCGAAGGTCACGTACGCCACGGAAACACCCACGGAAGCCCCTTACGTCAGCACCAAATCAATAGAAGGCACCTTACCTAGGGCGTCTGCCGGATTACGGGCGGGATGTCGCACATCTCCAGGCTGGACGGGTCCGGACCCCGTACGAACTCGCGCGGTCCGACTGTGGCGACCACGCTGTCCGTGCGTGTTGCGCTGTCCGTGCGCGCTCCGGTGGGCGGGTGCTCCGGCCGGCCGTCTCAGTGACCGGTCTCGTCAGTCAGACCTCCGGCCTGGCGGGCGCGATGGTTACGGATTTTTTATGAGCCGGCCGGAACACCCGCCTACCTCCGCGACAGGACGACGGGGAGCGTGCCCGTCTAGCCGGCCGGAACACCCGCCTACCTCCGCGACAGGACGACGGGGAGCGTGCCCGTCTAGCCGACCGGCTTGACGATCCGCACCCCCACGTTGCCGGCCTCGGCAGGGACGATGATCCACTTGTCGTCTACGTCCGGCTTGGCGATCGGGGCGGCCTACAGGTCGTCGAGGACCTTGCGGGCGCCCTCGGGGCCGAGCTCGTACAGGAACGGCGGCTTCGACGTGGCCTGCGCCGGCTCCCAGGCGGCGGGCTCGAGGATGTGCTTGTTCATGATGTGCCTCCTTTCGCCATGGATCAGCTACGTGCTTCGCGCGGCACGTAGGCGAAGGTGGGACCGGCTCCGCCGGGCAGCGCCATCAGGGCCTGCGCGTGGGCCCTGAGCGTGAACATGGTGCGGGTGGCGTCCGCGAGCCGCCTCGGGTCGCCGTTGAATGCCTGCTCCAGCAGGTTCAGCAGGGTGCTGTAGGTGGTGTCGAACAGATCCTGCGCAGCCCGTACGGCAGTGCCCGGCTCGGCGGGCCGCGGGTTGGGCGTCATCGGGAGCACACCGGCCGGGTCGAGCACGAGCTCCTCCCCTGTGGGCCCGGATTTCGGGGTGTCGCCCCGCTGGTAGCGGCGGCCGAGCTTGAGCTCCTGGAAGCGGTAGTAGTGGGCGACCTCGTCCCTCTCGGGGTGGAAGACGTCCTGGTCACCGTCCCAGACCTCGCCGCGGGCGTTGCCTTCCCCCTGCTCGACGATCTCCTTGAACGCGCCGAGCGCGGACTCCAGGTCCTCGACGGCGAACAGCGATCCGGCAGTGTGACGGAAGCGGGCGCCGCTCACCTGCCGGGCCGGGTCGCCGGAGAAGACCTCCTTCTCGCCGAGCGTGTCGCACAGGTAGCGCAACCCCTGCTCGATCGCCGCGTAGAACTGCCCGATCGTCTCGTAACCGTCGTCCTCCGGCGGCGCGCTCGGCGCCGCCGGCTGCTCCAGGCGCAGGAACATCTCCAGCGCCTCCGGCCCGAACGGCACCAGCGACACCTCCAGATCGCTGTGCGGCAGCTTGCGCGGGTGCGGCGGCAGCATCTGCGGCATGTCCAGGCGCGGCGTGCCGCCGACGGCGTTGAGCAGGTTCGCCGCCAGCGCCAGGTGCAGCATCTCCTCCACGAAGACGCCGCTCACCACCTCGACGGCCGCCGGGTTGCGCTCCGGATCCAGCGAGTACAGCGCGGTCAGGTACGGCGGCAGCGTCGCGTGCTCCAGCTCGATCGCCCACTGCAGGTGCTCGCGGAGGCCGGCGAGCGTGTCGATCCGAACCGGTCGTTCGTGGTTCATTCGTGTCATACCTCGGGTTGTTGGCATGGCGGATCGGACCGCCGGCCGGTGGGCCGGTGGCCTGGTTCGATCCTGGGATCAGGCAGCGATGACGGCAGCCGGTGCCGTCACCCTGTCGGTACTTCGCGGGTTCAGGACGGGCGCGGCGCGCGGCGGTCCTTGCGCTGGGCCAGCTCGGCCTCTTCCACCAGCGTGAACATGGGCTTGCCCGGCTCGCACAGCATGGTGACCGTGAACCGTAGGGGGACGTCGTCACGGTTGTTGCCGTCCTGGTAGTGGATGACGTCGCCACCCGGCTCCCAGAACGCCTCGCCGGCCCGGATCACCCGCTCGGGCTCCCCTTCCAGCTCCATCAGCATCTCGCCCTCGAGCACGACGCCGAAGGCGGGACCCGGGTGGCGGTGCGGAGGCGCGCCCGGGTCTCCGGGCGGGTACTCGATCACCACCGTCATCGCTTGCGCGCCCTCGGGGATGAACGGCGGCTGCGCCTCCTGCAGCACGGTCAGCGCCGTCTGCCACGCGGTCGATCGCGGCTTGTCCATCGCCCGGCCCTACTTCGCGGTGGACTGGTCGAGCCAGTCTTTGTAGGTGATGGTGCCGAGCTGCGCGCCGTCACCGGGCACCAGCGACCGCTCGCCGAGCACGCTGCCGAAGTAGCGCGCCTGCGGGTCGGTGACGACCTCGCGGGTGTCGCCCCAGGCGGCCAGCGCCTTGCGGAAGAACTCGTCCATCTTGTACTGGGTCGGTCCGGCAATCTCGATCCGGCCGTTCAGCGGCGTCCCCACCGCGGTCCTGCCGACCGCCTGGGCCACGTCGTCGCCCGCGATCGGCTGGAACAGCACCGGCGCGATGTGCACCTTGCCGTCGGCTGTGGCCTCGTCGGCGATGCCGCGGTCGAACTCGAAGAACTGGGTGGAGTGCACCAGCGAGAACGGGATGCCCGACTTCTCGATCAGCTTCTCCTGGGTGATCTTCGCCGCGAAGTAACCGTTCTCCGGCATCCGCTCGGTGCCCACGATCGACACCGCGACGTGGTGGCCCACGCCCGCCGCCGCCTCCGCCGCCAGCAGGTTGCCCGTGGAGGTCTGGAAGAACTTCATGACGGCCTCGCGCTCGAACGAGGGCGAGTTCGACACGTCGATCACCACCTGAGCGCCCTGCAGCACCTCGGCCAGGCCCTCGCCGGTCAGCGTGTTGACGCCGGTGTTCGGCGAGGCGGCCACGGCCTCGTGGCCGTGCTCGCCGAGCTTCTTCACCAGCTTCGACCCGATGAGCCCCGTGCCGCCTATGACCACGATCTTCATTACCAGCCCCTTCTGTCTTCCGGGACTCGTGTGCGCCCCGGTCGTCAGCTAAGACAGGGCAGCCCCTTAAGTTGTGACAGGCGGCCTCGTGTTCGAGGGCGACCTGCTTGTTGGTGGCGCCGCCAGCGACGAGCCTGACGATCTGCGGCTCGGAGGCGGTCAGGCCGTCCCAGCCCGCGGCCTGCCTGCCGGACACCGCGCGCGAGCGGCGCTCGCCCAGGCCCTTGAGCCGATCGCGGACGCGGGTGGCGTCGTGCTCGGCCTCGGCCTGCTCGTAGAGCCGCAGGGCGACCTGGCCTGGCCGCTGGCCCGCCCGTGGGAGGAGCTGCCGCCGGTCACGCCGACGCGCGTGGAGTAGAGCGGCTTGAAAACTCCGCCCCGATGTAGTCGTGGTCCGTGGAAAGGATCTGGTCGTTCACCGGCATGCCCTTCAGTGCCAACGCTGGAGTTTGTCGGGGTTGAGGACGATCCACACCGCCGTGACCTCGGCTCCGGCCACGCTCACGCTGACCACCGCCACGGCCTTGCCCGCCCGCCGCAGCACGAGCCCTGCCCTGCCGTTCACCGATCCGATCGCCAGATCGGTTCCGGGCTGGTCGATCAGCAGCGCCGTGACAACCTGTGCGACCGCGTCCACGCCGTAGGACGGCCGTACCGCGACGCGCACCTTGCCGCCGCCATCGCTGACGACGATCGCGTCGGCGGCCAGGACCTCCCGCAGCGCCTCAGTGTCGCCGGCCTGGCAGGCTGCGGCGAACCTGCGAGCCACCCGGTCGTGCCTGGCGAGCATCGCCCGGCCATACCCGACCTGGTACGAGGCCGGACCCGGCACGGGTTGGGACGAGGTCACCGGGCCGCCGGGCATGTGGTCAGGGTCGGTTTCGGGGGCGGCGAGGAGCTCCAGGCAGATGCTTCCCGCTATCCGCGTCAGCCAGGCGCGCGGCTCCGCGATGGCGGCGCGTTCCTCCTGGTCGAGGGCGTACCAGCGGCGATAGGTCTCCTGGACGATGTGGTCGGCCGTGGTGTCCGAGCCGAACATCCACAGGGCGATCTCGAGCAGGTGCTGCCGTTCGTCGAGCATCTCCGCCAGCGACTCGGCGCCCGCCTCGGTCATGGTCTGCCGCCTCCTCCGGGGTTGGCAAGTAAGACCGGACAGCCCGTTACCTTGTGACAAAGCGGCTACGAGACCGCTCGAAGGCCTCGATCTTGATCGGGTTGAGTATCCACAGCAGGTGGTGGATCCCCTCCCTGGAGGCCTCGACGGCGAGCAGGGCGACACCGCTGCCGTCCCGGTTGACGATCACACCTGGCAGGCCGTTCATCTCGACCCACGTGATGGCGGCGCCCGGCCAGAACCAC
Source organism: Streptosporangium sp. OZ121 (assembly GCF_051918885.1). Taxonomy (NCBI): domain Bacteria; kingdom Bacillati; phylum Actinomycetota; class Actinomycetes; order Streptosporangiales; family Streptosporangiaceae; genus Streptosporangium; species Streptosporangium sp. OZ121. The sequence goes on along the minus strand of NZ_JBPXMC010000019.1, from coordinate 90,522 downwards.
GGCGAGAACGCGGCCACGAACCTGGCCACCCGCTCGCTGCCCAGCACGGGGAACTTCGCCGATCCCCTGATGCCGTCGCCGTCGGAGGAGCTGACGACGTCGGTGGCGAAGAGCTTCTCCAGGGCGCCGACGTTTCCCGTCTGGGCGGCGTCGAGGAAGGTCTCCAGCAGGCGTCGGTGCTCAACCCTGTCGATGGGCTCGTGCCGTACAGCGGTCAGGCGTCTGCGGGCGCGGCTCACGATCTGCCTGACGTTGACCGGGGTGAGCCGGAGGATCTCCGCGATCTGCGGGTAGGGGTAGTCGAAGGCCTCGCGCAGGACGTACGCGGCGCGCTCGGTGGGATTGAGCCTCTCCATCAGCAGCAGGACGGCCAACTCCAGCGCTTCGCCCCGTTCCGCGCCGACGGTGGGGTCAAGGCTGGTGTCGACGGGTTCCGGCAGCCAGGGGCCGATGTAGGATTCGCGCCGCACGCGCGCCGACTGGGCCAGGTTGATGGCCAGCCGGGTGGTGACCAGCGCCAGGAAGGCCGGCGGGTTCTCGATGGTCTCGCGGTCGGTGTCCTGCCAGCGCAGCCACACCTCCTGGACGATGTCCTCGGCCTCGGCCGCGCTGCCGAGCATCCGGTACGCGATGCCGAACAGCCGCGGGCGCAGCTCGATGAAGGCGGACGCCGCTCGACCGAGAGCGTCCGCCTGTTCCGGGGATTCCGCGTTCATGTGCCCCACATCGATTCGCCCGTTGGCCTGGGCAGGGGTTCGTCAGCCTCGCGCGTGGCCGGCAGCCTCGAGGATAGTCGCTGTCACGGCGTCGGGCTGGGAGGCCGCGAGCGCGTGGGAGGTCGGCTTCGATCGTCTCTCCGCCGCGTTCGAGGGCGTAGCTGTAGGAGCCGGAGGGGCAGTGATCGAGGCACCAGCGACAGCTCGAGGTCGCCGTGGGGCAGCTTGCGGGGGTGAGGCGGCAGCATCTGCGGCATGTCGAGCCGCGGGGCGCCGCCGACGGCGTTGAGCAGGTTCGCCGCCAGCGCCAGGTGCAGCATCTCCTCCACGAAGACGCCGCTCACCACCTCGACGGCCGCCGGGTTGCGCTCCGGATCCAGCGAGTACAGCGCGGTCAGGTACGGCGGCAGCGTCGCGTGCTCCAGCTCGATCGCCCACTGCAGGTGCTCGCGGAGGCTGGCGAGCGTGTCGATCCGCGGCTCAGGCAACGTCGTCATCCGGCCGCGAGCCGTTCTCCAGTACCTCGACCGCGTCGCGCAGCACCCGCAGAGCGATCTTCTCGCGCTCGACGTCCGTCGGGTCGTACAGCCACTCGGTGACCGGCTGCCCCATCTCCTCCTCCGGGTGGCTGGCCTCGGCGATGATCAGCTCCTCCTCGATCTCGACGTGGAGCTCGTACAGGAACTCGTTCTCACCGTTCGGGGTGCTCATGTCTCCTCCATGGGTTGTCCGGCCGGCCTGCTGACCGCGTGGATCAGCCGGACGGCGATCTGGCCGGTGGCGAACAGGCGGGCGAAGCGCTCGCCCTGGCGGGCAGCGAGCGCGTAGGCGGGATCGGCCAGCCATGCCAGCGCCGCGGGGCTCGCGCTGCCACGGCAGGCAGCCGGTACCGCATGCCGCTCTCCGAGCAGCTCGACGGCGTCGGCGGTCCAGCCCGCGACATCGTCGGACTCGGCGACCATCGCCAACGCGGTCACAACGACTTCCCCCGTTCAGTGATGTGGCCAGACCGCCAGCTAAGACAGGACAGCCCTGGCACTTGTGACAAGGTCCGGCTACTCGACGAGTTTTCCCACGGTCGAGACCTCACGTATGAGCGCCGTGATCTCGGCGGGAATCGGCGGGATGCTCTCCCGCTCCACCGATCCGGGGCCGGACCAGCGAGGTTGACCTGCAGCGCGGGGTCGAGTTCCGGGTAGTCGGAGCGGTTGTGGCAGCCGCGTTCTCCGGCGCGATGAGACCAGATGTGTGGAACTGCACCAGCTCGGGGTCGCGGACGCGGCAGCCGGCCAGGACGGCCAGGCGGAGGGAGTCACCGGTGTTCTCATCACGCCGGGAGGAGGTGCGCCGCCAGATCCGGGCCCGCCCGCAGCCCGGCCCCTCCGGTCCCGATGACCAGGACGGACGTGGCGATTCTGTTCTCTGATGCGTGCGTGATACTCCTTCAGCTACGTGCCGCCCAGATGGCGACAGCGACCAGCGCGACGCAGGCGGTCGCGATCAGCGCGACCACGGCGGCCACCCCGATCCACGGCGCCGCGAGCGGCGACAACACGACTGCGCCGACGCACCCCGCCACGGCAGTGCGGGGGATGACGGAGTCCGCGTCGACCAGCGCGTGCACCGCCCGGAGCAGGATGAGATACACCCCGACCGGGATGGCGACCGCGTAGCCGATCGCCGTCGGCGATGCCGCCACCTGGCGCCCGCTCTGCTCCACCGCCACCTCGAGCCCGGCGCCAAGAGTCGCCAGCGCGGCGAAGACGCCGAAGTGGCCGTACCCCCACCAGTACGACCGATGACGCCGGTGGCTGAGCCCCTCCCCTGCCTCGACCAGGAAATACAGCCACCACAGGGCGAACAGCAGGACGAGACCGGATCCGGCGATGACGACGAGGGGACCCGCTTCGAGCGCCCCTCCAACCCCTCTGCTCGCGGCCAGGACACTCTCGCCCAGCAGGATGATCGTGAACAGGCCGTAGCGCTCGGCGATGTGGTGCGGGTGCCAGGTGGTTGCCCTGACCCGCTCCGCCCACCACGGCACCGCCAGCTCCAGGACGACCAGGCAGGCGAAGAACGGCAGCTGGAGTGACGCCGGTAGGAGGCCCGCCTCCACGAGAGCGAGCCGGAGCAACCAGCCCAGCTCGACCAGACCTATGCCCGCGGCGTAGCGGAGCCCCGTACGGCGGCTCGCCGGGTCTTCGAACGCGGCCCTCAGCCACTGGGCTACAAGCCCGATCCTCATGATGAGGTAGCCCAGGGTGATGATCCCGTAGTCGGAGTGGCCGACCGCGGCGGGCACGCCGGCGGCGAGGACCAGCACCCCCGCCATCTGCACCATGGTCAGCAGCCGGTAGGGAACGTCGTCGGTGTCGTAGGACGAGGCGAACCAGGTGAAGTTCATCCACGCCCACCAGATCGCGAAGAACACCTGGAGGAACGGGACCAGCCCGGCCAGGCCATGACCTTCAGCGATGGCGTGCGCGAACTGCGCCGTGATGGCCGCGACCGCGACCACGAAGGTGAGATCGAAGAGGAGCTCGAGCTGGCTCGACGCGCGATGCGGCTCGTCGACGGGCCGCGAGCTCATCCTGACCCGGGTCCGGATGGTGGTCCTGGTTGAGGGCACGCTCACGCTCCTGTCGCTCTTGCGGCGTTCGGTTCGCCAAGAAAGACCGGATGGCGTCGCGATCCGTGACAGCTCGTCGCGGCCAGCGCGGCCACCCGGGGGAGCAGGGGTGATCGGGGCACGAACGATCTCCGCTCTCGCCACGCCCAGGGGTGCTTTCCGCGGCGCGGGAGCATGATCACAATGAGCAGTCCCGCTCCCGGTGCTCGTCGAGTGCGCGGAGCACGTCGGCGCAGGCCTGCGCGAAGCCGGCCAGCCGCTCAGGCCCCAGCACGTCGACGAACAGGGCGTGAACCATCTCGGTGTGCTCGGGGACGGCCTTGTTGATCGCCGCGTAGCCCTTGTCGGTGAGCCGCACGTCGGGGTAGCGGCGGTCGTCGGAGTCCACTCGCTCGACCAGCCCGCGTTGCGCCATCCGGGTGAGCTGGTGGGACAGGCGGCTCTTCTCCCACTGGGTCGCGGCGGCCACCTCCGCGACGGGCATCTCCCGCCGCTCCGACTCCGTGAGCCGGACCAGGACCTCGAAGTCGGCCGCGGACAGGTTGCACTCGCGCTGCAGGTGCTGCTGCAGGTGCGAACCGAGGTGCTTGGCCATTTCGATGTACGTGCGCCACATCCGGTCGGCCTCGCCGAGTTCCTGTTCCCATCCCATGACGCCACTCTACTCGTTGCTTGACGTATCAACCTGGCGCTGTATGGTGGCCGGGTTGATACATCAATCTGAACACGTGAGGGTTTTGTCGCTATGAGCGAGCAGCAGATCATCGCCGTGGTGGGTGCGACCGGATCGCAAGGGGGCGGGCTGGTCCGCGCGATCCTCGACGATCGCAGTGGGCGGTTCGCCGCGCGAGCCCTGACCCGGGACCCGGGTTCGGCGCGTGCCAGGGAGCTGGCCGCGCTCGGGGCCGAGGTCGTCGGGGCCGATCTCGACGACGCGGACAGCCTGCGCAAGGCGTTCGACGGCGCCCACGGCGCCTTCGTGGTGACCAACTTCTGGGAGCCTCGCACGCCCGAGGAGGAGCGGGCGCGGCCCGCGACCACCAAGGAGCAGGAGCAGGCCGGCAACGCGGCGCGGGCGGGACAGGAGGCCGGCGTACGGCATTTCGTCTGGTCCACGCTGTCCGACACCCGCGGCTACTTCCGGCCGGGCGACGGGACGCCGAGCTTCGAGGGCTCGTACAAGGTGCCGCACGCCGACGGCAAGGCCGAGGCCGACCGGTTCTTCCTGGAGTCGGGCGTGCCCACCACCTTCCTGCAGGCGAACGTCTACTACGAGGCGTTCCGGGACATGTTCGCGCCCCGGCGTGACGAGACGGGCGCGCTGGTGCTGCCGCTCGGGTTCGGCGAGGCGCGGGTGGCCGCGCAGGCCGCGGAGGACGTCGGCAGGACCGCGCTGGGGATCTTCCACCACGGGATCGGGATGGCCGGCAGGCGGGTGAGCGTCGCCGGGTCCGTGCTCACCGGCGCGCAGTACGCCGCCGCGCTGAGCCTGGCGCTCGGCGAGCCCGTCACCTACCAGGCGGTCAGCCCCGACATGATCCGGGCCGCGGGGTTCCCGGGCGCGGGCGAGGTCGGCAACATGCTCCAGTACCTGATCGCGGCCGCCCCGGACATCGCCGAGCTCATCGACGTCGAGCTGCTGCGCGAACTCAACCCGAGGCTGCAGTCGTTCGACACGTGGCTAGCCGCCCACCGCGACACCGTCCCGCGCTGACCGGCATCCGCCCCCTCCACGCGCGTGGTCGCCCCGGGTAACGTCGCGGAGCCGTGTCACATCGGAGGCCGTTGTCAGATCGCGGACAGGTCCACGGCGATGTCCGCCGCCGGCGCGTTCCGTGCCCGGCTCCAGGAGGTCCCGGCCCACAGGTGCAGTACCTCGGCGTCCCCGCCGGCCGCTGCGGCGCGCCGCAGCGGCGCCGTCAGGTGGTGGAGCTGCGGATAGGCCGCGGGTGCCCGTCCGGAGTACTCCGTCATGAACCGGTTGAGCAGGCCGCGCGCCGGACGTCCGGTGAAGGCCCTGGTGACGGCGGTGCGGGTGAAGCGGGGATCGGTCAGCGCCGCACGGTGGACCGCGCTTGCGCCGCTCTCGGGGCAGAGCAGGAAGGCGGTGCCCGCCGCTGCCGCGACCGCTCCCGCGGACAGGACCCGGGAGACGTCGGCGGCCGAGGTGACACCACCGGCCGCGACGAGGGGAAGCCGTGACGCCTCCCGTACCCGGGACAGCAGGCTCTCCAGGCTCATCGCCTCGGCGTCCGCGTTGGTGAACGACCCACGGTGGCCGCCCGCCTCCTCGCCCTGGACGCACAAAACGTCGGCGGCCGAGGCCAGCCGCGCCTCAGCCGCCGACGTCACCGTGACCATCACCGTGGTCCCCCTGTCGCGGAACGCCCGGATCAGCTCGTCCTCCGGGCAGCCGAACGTGAAACTCACCACCGCGGGCGGGTCCGCCAGCAGATCCGCGACCTTGGCCGGGAAATCGTCGTCGCCTCCGCGCGGGACCCCCAGGTCGGCGCCCAGCCGCAGCGCCTCCCCCTCGATGACCCGCGCGTAGGCGTCGATCTCGGCCTGATCGACGTCGTCGGCCGTGGGCATGAACACGTTCACCCCGAACGGACGGGAGGTGAGCTCGCGCGTCCGCTCGATCTCCTGGCGCATCTGCGCGGCCGTCTTGTAGCCGGCCGCGAGAAAGCCCAGGCCGCCGGCTTCGGACACGGCCGCGGCCAGTTCGGGCGTGGACGCCCCACCGGCCATGGGAGCCTGCACGACCGGAAGCCTGAACGGCCACGGCGCCGGATCGGACATCGGCATCTCCTCCCCCGGCACCCTCGTGGCCTTGCCACCGGCGCCGCGACGGCGAACGGGACCCGGCGGCCGACCACCCGGGCACACCACGGGCGGTGTCCCCGTCGTCTCCGGCGTCTCCGTCAGGCTCTGGAAGCCTATGCCACCGCCCGGCGCCACCTCGCTCCAGGTCAGGCGGCCGGGGCGGTCGCCGACGGCACCTCGTGACGTCGTGGAGCCCTGATCGGGGAGGTCACGCGTCGTCCGGCAGCGGTTCGCCGGTCTCCAGCAGCGACTTCAGGCTCGCCAGCACGTTCGGCCAGCCGTGGCTGACCATCTCGGCCATGCTCGATCCGGGCTCGAAGTCGTCGTGCACGATGGTGAGCTTCACGACCTGCGCGGCCTCCTCGATCGTGAAGGTGACCTTCGAGCGGGCCTCGCCGGACAGCCGGGCGAGCAGCTCCTCGTCCCAGTCGAAGCGCTTGGCGAGCTCCGGGGTCATGGTGTGCCAGGTGTAGGAGAGCCGGCTGTAGGGTTCGGCCTCCAGCACGACCTGCTCCGGGTCGCTGATCAGCACGCCGTGGTTGTCCCAGGTCATCGGCGAGCCGACGGACCAGTCCGTGGTGAACTCCGTGGACCAGTAGCGGCGGGTGAAGGCGGGCTCGGTCAGCGCCTGCCATAGCTTCTGCGGGGTGGTGCGGATGTAGGTGGTGTAGACGAAGGTCGGCGCGTCCATCGGGGTCTCCTCCAGGGCGAGTTTCAGGTCCGCCAGGGCCTGGACCCTGGCGCGGTCGTAGCGGCTGATCCACCGATGGGCGATCTCGTGCACGGGCGCGGCGTTGAGGTAGTGCAGCTTCTCCCGGCCCCGCCGCACGGTGGCGACGAGCCCGGCCTCCTCCAGCACCGCGAGGTGCTTGCTGACGGACTGCCTGGCCATGTCGAGTCCGGCGCACAGCTCGCGCAGCGTCTGCCCGTTGCGGGCGTTGAGCGAGTCGAGCAGCGCGCGCCGGCTCGGATCGGCCAGCGCCTTGAACACCTCGTCCATGCCCGCCCTCGTACCCAGGTTGCCGCTCGTCGATATGCAGCCTTTCGGCTGCCTTTAACTTAGGCAGCCAGATGGCTGCATGTCAAGACGCGCGGCCACGAGGGACGGACCATGTGTCAAAGGCGCTAAGCCCCGCGAACCGGTTCCGGGCCGGGGGCGTCGACGAGGAGCTTGGCGACGGCGTCGCCGATGTCGGCGGGGTCCCAGCGGGCGCCCCGGTCGGCACGGGGACCGTGCCGCCAGCCGCCGGCGAGGGAGACGGCACCGCCCTCGACCTCGAAGACCCTGCCGGTGACGTGCCGGGATCCGGCCGAACCGAGCCAGGTCACCAGCGGCGCGATGTTGGCCGGGTGCGTGGCGTCGAAGCCGTCCGCCGGCCCGGCCGTCGTCGTGGTGAGGGCCCCTTCGGTCATCCGGGTGCGGGCGGCCGGGACGATCGCGTTCACCGTGACGCCGTAGCGGCCGAGCTCCGACGCGGCGACCCGGCTGAGCGCCACGACGCCCGCCGCGGCCGCGGAGTGGTTGCCCTGGCCGACGCCGCCGAACAGCCCCGCCCCGGAGGAGGTGTTGATCACCCGGGCGTCCACGGGGTCGCCCGCCTCCGAGCGCTCCCGCCAGTGGGCGCCCGCGTGCCGCAGCGGCAGGAAATGGCCCTTGAGGTGGACCCGGATCACGTCGTCCCAGTCCTGCTCGGTCATCGAGACCAGCATCCGGTCACGGACGAACCCGGCGTTGTTGACCAGGACGTCCAGCCGCCCGAAGGCGCTCAGCGCCGTCTTGACCAGGCGGGCCGCGCCACCCCACTCGGTGACGTCGTCGCTGTTGGCCACGGCCCGGCCGCCCAGGTCGCGGATCTCCTCGACCACCTCCAGGGCCGGGCCCGCGGAACGCCCGTCGCCCTCGCGGCCGGTGCCGAGGTCGTTGACCACGACCCTGGCTCCCTGCCTGGCGAACTCCAGGGCGTGCTCCCTGCCGATGCCGCGCCCGGCGCCGGTCACGATCACCACACGCCCGTCACAGATCCCGCCCATGCCAGGCCCCTTTCGCCGCGATCATGCAGAGTTTCCCGGCTGTTCACCTTTCATGTCTAGATGCGATCTTTAACCGATACGGCGAAGCCCCAGGGGCCCCGAGCCGTCAGTTCACGGTGAGGCCGCGGGCGGCGAGGATCAGGGCGGCCTGCGTGGGGCTGACGACCGCTCCGCGCAGCGACCGGAGCCGGGTGTCGTCGACCTCGCCCAGGTCGGCGCCGCGCAGGTCCGCCTTGGTGAAGACCGTCTCGACGATCCGGGCGCCGATCATGCGACAGTCCTCGAACACGGTCTTGGTGAAGTCGCAGCCCGACAGGTTGGCGTCGTCGAAGCGGACGCCCCGCAGATGGAGGTCCCGGAACGAGCAGCCGGTGAGGTCGGCCAGCGCCAGGTTGGACCCGTCGAACCGGTAGCCGGTGCCCCGGCAGGCGGACAGCACCGCACCGATCATGCGGCAGCCGGTGAAGGTGACGTCGGTGAGCAGGGCCAGCTCGAAGCGCGCGCCCGACAGGTCGACGTCGGTGAAGGTCGCGTCGACGAGCTCGGCGTTCGCGAACCTGAGCCCCGCTCCCCCGCCGCCGGTGAAACGCGCCCCGTCCAGGTCCGCGCGGCGGAAGTCGGCCCCCTCCAGCACGCACTTCTCGAACGAGGCCTCCACCAGCGACGCCCCGGCGAGGTCCGCGCCGGTGAGATCGCACTCCCTGAACACGTAGGGCCCGTCACCGGTCAGATGATCGCCGAGCGAGAGCCCCGCCAGATCGACCCCGTGGATCTCCCGCTGGTCCGCCAGCAACTGCGCCGCATTCATCCCGCGATTCAAGCAGCCCGCCCCGACAGAATCCCGGCCGCCCTCCTCCGGGCGGGCCCTCCCGGTCAGGCGGTGCCCGTGTCTCCGGCGAGGAGCTCTGCGGCGGCCTGGCCGCAGACGCGGGAGGCCCCGTGGGTGGCGACGTGGACGGCGCCGAGGTCGGAGCGGCCGGGCAGTCCCATCTCGACCACGACGGCGTCGGCGCGGGCGGCCAGCAGGTGCCGGAGCGCGTCGGCCTGCCAGGGGTGGCGGTGCGCGTCGCGGACGACGATGACCAGGGGACGCTCGGCCGCCGCGGCGAGCACGGCCTCGATGGCGCCTCCGGTGGCCGTGGAGGCGGCCAGCCGGGTGACCGTGGTGCCGGGGAGGAGCTTGCCGAGCGGCTCGCCGACGCCCCACGGGGTGTCCTTCTCGATGGCGAGGTTCATCTCGGGGGCGAGCTCGACGACGTGCGGCGGGGCTGCCAGCGGGAACACCGCGGCCGCGGAGCGGCGGGTGATCCGCAGCGCCCGCCGGGCGGCGGCCAGGCCGATCGACGGGGTGCCGGGACGGCCCGGGGCGCCGGGGCCCGAGAGCGCGCTCCGGCGGGTGGTCGTGGCCCAGAGGGCGAGCTCGCAGACGCGCCGGGAGGCGTCGGCGAGCCGTTCCTCGGAGAGCCTGCCCTCGATCACGGCGTCCACGATCGCGTCGCGGATCCCGATCGCGGTCTCCTCCCCCGCGTGCTCGCCGCCCACGCAGATCGCGTCGGCACCCGCGGCGACGGCGAGGACCGAGGCCCCGCCGATGCCGTACGGGCCGGAGACGGCGGCCATCTCGATGCCGTCGGTGACGATGACGCCCTCGAACCCCAGCTCGACCCTGAGCAGGTCGTGCAGGACCGGGCGGCTGAGGGTGGCGGGCATCGCGGGGTCCAGGGCGGAGACGAGCAGGTGCCCGGTCATGACCGTGCGCACCCCCTGCTCGACGGCCGCGCGAAAGGGCCGCAGCGCCACCTCGCGCAGTTCTCCGAGGGGAGCGGCGACGAGAGGCACGCCGTGGTGGGAGTCGACCGAGGTGTCGCCGTGGCCGGGGAAGTGCTTGGCGCAGGCGGCCACCCCCGCCGACTGCATGCCCCGGATCCAGGCGGTGGTGTGCCGGGCGACGAGGTCGGGATCCGCGCCGAAGGAGCGCAGGCCGATCACCGGGTTGTCGGGGTTGGAGTTCACGTCGGCCGAGGGGGCGAAGTTGAGGTTGACGCCCGCCCGGGCCAGGTCGCGGCCGAGGTCGGCGGCGAGTTCCTCGGTGAGGCCGGTGTCGTCGACCACGCCGAGGGCGAAGTTGCCGGGCCTGGTGCTCCCGCCCGCGGCCTCCAGGCGGGTGACCTCGCCCGACTCCTCGTCGATGCCGACCAGGACCTGGGGGTTCTCCTCCCGGAGCACGGCCGTGAGGTCGGCCACCTGGGAGGGGGTGGCGATGTTCCTGGAGAACAGCACCACTCCGGCCAGCCCCTCGCCGAGCCGGCGTCGGAGCCAGTCGGGCGGGGACTTGCCCTCGAAGCCGGGAAAGACCACCGTCTCCGCCAGGCGGAGCAGCTCTGGGCCGCGCTTCATTCACCCCTCCTCGCCTGACGGCCGGTCGGCTTTCCCGCCGAAGACGCGCAGACACCACGTTGTACCGGACCCCTGGGGAAAGCGCTCCCACAGCGGCTTTGCGCAAATCTAATAGGAAAGTTTCCTAATTGCTAGTGGGCTGACCATAGGCCTTCGGCTCATGATTTTGCAGATCGGGACGATGGACGAGTGTGGGGTCCGCTGATACGGAGCCGGGAACGAGAGCCGTCCGCCGCCCGCCCGGCGGCGAGTGCCGCAAGCGTTCGGCCAGAGCCGGGAGCAGGAACGAGCCTGCGCATTCCGGTGAACAAGCGATTGCGCAAGGGCTCATAATGGGGGCGTGAACACGCGAAAGAACTCCGGCGGCGCGACCACCACCCCGGTCAGGCGCCAGGGCGGGACCAGGCGCGCGGCCACATCCGGCCCCGCCTCGGAGCGCCGCGACCATCTCGTCAAGCTCGCCGCCGAGCTCTTCGCCCGCAAGGGCTTCCAGGCGACCACCGTCCGGGAGATCGCGGAGGAGGCCGGCATCCTGTCCGGAAGCCTCTACCACCACTTCGACTCCAAGGAGACGATCGTCGACGAGGTGCTGACCACCTTCCTCGACGACCTCGTCGGCCGTTACCGCACCGCCCTTGACCGAAGCGGCGACCCCCGCACGATCCTCTCAGAGATGGTGCGCATCGGTTTCAGCACGCTGGAGCCGCACCGCGCGGCGATCACCGTCATGCAGAACGACTGGAACTACCTGAGGTCCCTGCCCGGCGACCGTTTCGACTACCTGGTCAAGGCCGAGGACGAGGTCGAGCGCATGTGGGTCGAGCAGATCAAGCTCGGCCAGGCGGACGGCCTGTTCCGTGCCGACGTCGACCCCAAGCTCACCTACCGCATGATCCGCGACACCATCTGGGTGGCGGTGCGCTGGTTCCGCCCGGGAGGCCGCCTCAACACCACCGGCCTCGCCGAGCACTACATCACCGTCCTGTTCGACGGCCTCGCGACCGGCGAGCGGAGCAGCCAGAAGGCATGACGCCCGCGGAACCCGGCGCGGCGAGCGGCGCGGCCTGTGAGAATCAAGCGTCCGCGAAGCGAACGGGAAGTGGTGGGCGAGCATGGAGATACTGCAGAAGGCCGTGCGAATGGCGCTCACCGACGTGGCCGACCCCGCCAAGGCCCCGGGCATGCAGGCCTACATGAAGTCGTCGATGCCGTTCCTCGGCGTGCAGGCCGCTCCCCGCCGCGCCGCGCTGAAGCGGGTCTTCGCCGACTATCCCGTCGACACGGCGTCCGCGTGGAGGGAGGCGACGCTGGCCCTGTGGCGCGGGGCCGAATACCGCGAGGAGCGTTACGCCGCGATCGAGCTGACCGGCTTCCGCCTCTATCGCGCCTTCCAGACGCTCGACGCGCTGCCGGCGTACGAGGAGATGATCGTCACCGGAGCCTGGTGGGACTACGTCGACGAGCTCGCCGTCCACCGCGTCGGCGGCCTGCTCGCGGCCTTCCCCGACACCATGCGCCCCCTCATGCTCCGCTGGGCCCGCGGCACCGACCTGTGGAAGCGCCGCACGGCCATCCTCAGCCAGAACCGCTTCAAGTCCGCCACCGACACCGGCCTGCTGTACGCCTGCATCGAGCCGAGCCTGTCCGACAACGACTTCTTCGCCCGCAAGGCGATCGGCTGGGCCCTGCGCGAGTACGCCAAGACGAACCCCGGCGAGGTCGTCCGCTATGTCGACCACACCCGCATCAGCGGCCTGAGCCGCCGCGAGGCACTGAAGAACCTCCCGAACCGATGACCCGGGTACCGCGTCGGCGTCATCTCCCCCGAAAGACCGTGCTCCGCCCTTCCGGACCCGGACATGCCGGTCCTGCTGCGAACGGTGATCCCGGTGATCACTGTCCGCGGAGCCGCTTCTACGGGAAGAGGTCGAGTCGCGGCACAAGGCGTTCGCAGAAGTCGATGATCTCGGCTGTCCATGTGGTCGCCTCGTCGAGTTCGTCGCCGGTGACCGCCTCACTGGGCTGGCCGGAGTATTCGAGGACGTTTCTTCTGCGCCGCATGTGGTCGAGCCGGCGGAGAGGGGCACCTTCCCTCGTCTGCCCGAACTGACCCGTGACGGCTTCTCTGAGGGCGATGTGACCACCGGCGGACGTGGCACGCAGCCCCTGGGCCTGCAGGAGCGCGGCGGAAGCCTTCCGCGCGGCGTCGTAGCAGAGGGCGGACGCGCCGTCGGGGTCGGTGTCACGGATCAGCTCCACCGATTCGAGATGATTTCGCGCCGATTCGAGCATCGACTCGGCCATGTGATCGGCCAGAGGAACGCTTTGGAGCTCACGATTGTCGAGAAGCTTGCGGATCGCGGCTTCGCCGATGGTCCACTGCACTGCCGATCTCCCTCTAGACCTCCACCACGACCGTCGGCCCGCTCGCGATCTCGCGGAGCAGGCCTTCGCCGCCAGACTCCCACGCGGATACGCTCCGTAACACCGGATTCACGGAAATGCCCAGACGACGCTCGGCTCGCTCCGCCGCGTCGTAAACGTCCCCCCGGGATGGCGAGCCGATGACCAGGAGGTCCACGTCGTTGGGCTGGGGACCGGGCCGGCCGTGATAGCGCGCGGCCCAGGAGCCGAAGATGACGAGCCGTTCGACCCCGGACACCGACGCGAACTCCTCGGAGATGATCGCGGGAGGGCCGAAGGTGACGGCCAGCAGTTGCGTCAGTGGCCGCGAGGCGGCGGTCTCGTTGTTGGCCCTGACAAGCCGCGCTCTGCCTATCTTGCGCTCCCGGAGGAGACCGGGTGCCGGTGGGGGCGATCAGGACCGGGACGGCGGCCACTACTTGAGCGCGCCCGCGGTGAGGCCCTTCTGGATCTGGCTCTGGAAGAGCGTGTAGACGATCAGCATCGGCAGGATGGCCATGCTCAGCGCGGCGAACAGGGCCGACCAGTCGGCGTCGTAGCCCGCGGCCGTGGAGATGTCGGCGATGCCCTGGGTGAGCACCCACTTGTCCCGGTCGGAGTTGAGCAGCACCAGGGGCAGCTGGTACTGGTTCCACTGGCCGAGCACGTTGAAGATGGTCACGCTGACGATGCCCGGCTTCGCCATCGGCAGCATGATCTGGAAGAACACCCGGGTGTGCGAGGCCCCGTCCACGAAGGCCGCCTCGGCCACCGCCCCCGGCAGCGTCCTGAAGAAGGCCGCGAGGAAGAAGACGGTGAAGGGCAGCGAGTACGCGATGTAGACCAGCACCAGCCCGCCGTGCGTGTTCAGCCCGATGTACGGGCCGATCACCGGGACCGTCCCCATGTTCTGCACGACGAAGAACAGCGGGGTCAGCGCCAGGTAGACCGGGAAGGCCAGACCGGAGACGAACAACAGGTAGATCGACCGGTTTCCCCGGAACCGGTAGCGGGCCAGCACGTACGCGGCCATCGAGCCGAACAGCATCGTGCCGAAGGTGCCGAAGGCCACCACGACGATGCTGTTGATCATGTACTGGCCGATGTGCGCCTGCTCCCAGGCGCGGGCCCAGTTGTCGAGGCGCAGGGAGGCCGGCAGCGACCAGGCGTCGCCGAAGATCTCGTCCTCGCTCTTCACCGACGCGAGGAACGTCCACACGATCGGCACGACCACCAGGACCGTCCAGACCAGCAGCGCGACGTGCGTCAGGGCCGACAGGGGTCCCAGACGCCTCCTGCGCTCCTCGCGGGCCAGGGCCCTGCTCTGGGGAATCACGACGTCCGCCACTAGAACTCGATCCGCTCACGCCGCGACAGGCGAAGGGCCAGCGCCGCGAACCCGATGGTGAAGAAGAACAGCACCACGCCCATCGCGGAGGCGTAGCCGAACTTGAAGTACTGGAAGGCGGTGCGGTAGATCTCCGCCGCCATCACGGTCGTGGAGTGGTCCGGGCCGCCGTGCTCGGCCGTCATCACCCACACGATGGCGAAGACGTCCAGCGCGGCGATGCCGAGATAGACCCAGCCGACCTGGATGGTGTCCCACAGCAGCGGCAGCGTGACCCGCAGGAACAGCTGCGGCCCCCCGGCGCCGTCGATCGCCGCCGCCTCGAACAGGTCGCGCGGGATGGAGGCGATGCCCGCCGAGAAGAGCACGACGTAGAAGCCGACCGCCTGCCAGACCAGTACGGCGAGGATCGACCAGAACGCGACGTCGGTGCTGGACAGGAAGCCGATCGGCTCGAACCCCAGGGCGATGAGCGGCGCGTTGAGCATGCCGCTGCGGTCGGGCCTGAAGACCTGCTGGAACAGGACGGCGACCACGGCGACGGCGAGCACCTGGGGGAAGAAGAACACCACGCGGTAGAACTTCGACCCCCAGATGCCCCCGGTGCCGCCCCGCCCGCCCGCGTTGAGCAGGAAGGCGAAGAAGAGCGCGATCCCCAGCGTGAGGATCGGCATCAGGACCAGCAGGACGAGGTTGTGCCTGACCGCCTGCCAGAACACGTTGTCGGCCAGCAGCCGCTGGAAGTTCTCCAGGCCCACGAGGCGCGGGCTCGCGTTCACCCCGCGCCAGTCGGTGAACGCGATGTAGAAGGCCTGCGCGTAGGGCGCGATCACATAGATCAGGTAGAGCGCCACCGGGATCGCGAGGAATCCCGTGACGAACCGTGTCCTGCCGTGGTTCATCCCGGCTTACCGTTCCCTCGGTGGCGCGCCGCCGCCCGGCGGCACCGTCCCGACATGCATCATGACCTGGTCGTCCTTCCCCGGACGGCTCGCCGTCCCGCCGCGCCTCATGCGCGGCGTACACGACATGCACGACGTACCGCCGCCGCGTGCCGTCGTCACCGGCTGAACTTCTTCACCGAGGAGTCCTTCTTGATGGCGTCGGCCTTGCGCTGCGCGCGCTCCGCCCACTGGTCGACGGTGAGCTTGCCGGCCATGAGCTGCCCGGTCGCGGCGGCCACCTCGTCGTGCATCTCGACGTACCACTTGCGGAACAGGAACCAGACGGCGTTGTCGCCCGCAGCCTCCAGCGCGGCCGAGGCGCTCTTCAGGCCGGGCTTGAGCGTGCGGCCCTCGCCGGCGCCCTTGACGACCGTGAGCGTGGAGACCATCTCCATGAACTTGCCCGCGCCCTCCTTGGAGAGCATGGCGCGCATGTACTCCAGGCCCGCGCGGGGGTTGGCCGACTTCGCCGGGACGACGTACTCCTCGCCCGGCTGGGCGTGCAGGGTGCCGTACGGCAGGGCGTCGGAGGAGCCGAAGTCGGGGAGTGCGAACATCGCGTAGCCGAAGTCGGCCGGGGTGGAGTCCTTCTGCTCGTTCTCCAGCCAGGAGCCGCAGGGCAGCATCGCGACCTGGCCCTTGTTGTGCGCCGTCTGGGTCTGCACGTGGTCGAGCCCCGCGGTGCCCTGCAGCAGGTACTTCGACCCGATCTCGACGAAGGCCTCCGCGGCCTGCCTGACCGGCTCGGCCTTCCAGGCGCCGTCCTGGAGGTTGTCGATGTTCTTCAGCACGTCCTTGCCGCCGATCTTCGCGGCGAGCGTGAGGATGGCCTCGTAGATGTAGAACGGGTGCTTGCCCGCGTAGGTGAAGGGCGCCATCTTGCCCGACTTCTTGATGGTCTCGCACAGTGCCAGGAAGTCGGCCCAGGTCTTGGGGACCTGCCAGCCCTCGGCCTCGAAGAGCTTCTGCGAGTACCAGATGCCCCAGACGGTGTTGGCGTAGTTGAGGACGTACGGCTTGCCGTCGTAGCTGCCCAGCTCGATCGCGTTCGGGTCGATCGTGTCGCGCACCTTGACGGCGGGGTCGTCCCAGCTCGGCGCGTCGTACAGCGGCGTGAGGTCGGCGAGCTGGCCGTCCTGGACCAGGGCGCCGAAGTCCATCGCGTTGGCGCCGGAGTTGTTGACGAACTCCGGCGGGTTGCCGCCGGCGAAGCGCGGCTGGAGGGTCTTGGCGACCTCCTTGGTGGCGTTGTGCTTGATCTCCAGCTTGGGGTGTTTGGCCTTGAGCAGCGGCTCGTGGACGTCCGTGGCGTAGGCGTCGCCGAAACCGCCGTCGAAGATCCAGACCTCCAGGGGTTTGTCCTCGGCGAAGCCGAGCGGGTTGGCCGCGCTGGTGGCCCCGACGACGGGCGCCGAGGAGGCGGCGCCGCCGTTGCCCGCGGGGGTGGCGCACGCGGACAGGACCGGCAGGGTGAGGCCGGCCAGGGCCGCGCTGCGCAGGAGCTCGCGCCTGGATAGCTGGGTCATGCTTCCTCCTGGAAGTGGCCTGGGAGTGGAAGGCGGTGGCCTGGGAGTGAGAGGTGGCCCGGGGGTGGGAGGCGGCCCGGGGGTGGGAGGCGGTGGTCAGGCACCTCGCCGGATCCTTCCGGCGTAGCGGTTCTCGAGAGCGCGGTTGTGCTCGTCGCCGCCGGTCACGTTGGCGGAACGGTAGATCGGCGGGGTCAGGCCCGCTTCGGTCAGGCCGCGCACCACCTCGGCCACGACCATCTGGGCCAGCAGCGCCGAGGTGATCGTGGAGACCGCCCCGAACGTGCCGCCGTCCTGGAGCGGGAGGACCGCGTCGCCGTACGGGGCGCGGTTGTCGAGCACCACGTCGGCGAGGTCGAGCAGCTTGCGGCCCGAGGGGTGGCGGGAGGTCATCGCGGTGCTGTGCTGCACCGACGTCAGGGCGATCAGGTCGTGCCCGTGCTCCTTGACGACCGAGGCCAGCTCGACCACCGACCCGTTCACCCCGGAACTGGAGATCAGCACGAACACGTCGCGTGGCTCGACGGGGGCCAGGTCGTAGATCCGCCGGGCGACCGAGGGGTCGCGCTCCAGCTCGCCGGCCGCTCCGAGGAGGATGCCGACCGGGGCGTCCCCGTACAGGACGACGTCGCGCAGGGCCAGGCGGTTGCTGGGCACCAGGCCGCCCGCGCGCCCGGCGATCTCCATCGCGATCGCCTCGGAGTGGCCCGAGCCGAACGCCTGGATCACGCCGCCGCCGTGCAGGGACTTGACGATCAGCGCCGCCGCGTCCCCCACCGCGGCCGTCTGGGTCCTGGACACCTCGTCCACCAGGGCCTTGATCTCGTGAACGTACTCGGAAGCC
The DNA here is from genome assembly GCF_051918885.1 of Streptosporangium sp. OZ121. Taxonomy (NCBI): domain Bacteria; kingdom Bacillati; phylum Actinomycetota; class Actinomycetes; order Streptosporangiales; family Streptosporangiaceae; genus Streptosporangium; species Streptosporangium sp. OZ121. The sequence continues at coordinate 72,858 of NZ_JBPXMC010000019.1, read as the reverse complement.
CCGATCTCCACGGTCAGCTCCTCTCCACGCGATGGCTCTCCAGAGCCCGGATCGTCAATTCGAAGGCCTCGTTCGTCTGCTCGTAGGTGCGCTGCGCGACCGCGACGTAGACGGTGTCGAGGACGAAGAGCTGGGAGTGGACGGCGGCCAGGCCGCCCAGCCGGAAGGTGGTCTCGCGGCTGGCGGTGGTCAGCACCAGGTCGGACAGCTCGGCCAGCGGGGAGCGGGCGAAGGAGGTGACCGCGACGGTCAGCGCGCCCCGGTCGCCGGCCTCGCCGAGGGACTCCAGCACCTCGCGGGTCCGGCCCTGGTGGGAGATGCCGATCGCGACGTCGCCCTCGCCGAGCAGCGCGGCGTCGGCGAGCGCCTCGTGCGCGTCGGCGTGGCTCCAGCAGGGGACCCGGATCCGGCGCAGCCGCCCGCCCATCATCAGGGCCACCGCCCCGCTGGTGGAGACGCCGAAGATGAGGACGCGTCTGGCCGCGACGATGGCCTGGGCGACCTTGGCGACGGTGCCCGCGTCCAGCTGGGCCGCCGTCTCCTGGATGAGCCGGGAGTCGGCGGCGGCCATCACGCCGATCGCCGCGTCGAGCGGATCGGTGGGGCCGATCTCGTGGCCCACCCCCGCGTCCCAGTTGGCCTGCGCGGCGCGCCCGTTCTCGGTGGCCAGCGCGACCCGCAGCCCGGCGTACCCGGCGAAGCCGAACACCCGGCAGAAGCGGGTCACCGTGGCGGGTGAGCTGCCGCTCCGCTCGGCCAGCGTGATGATCGTGGAGCGTGCCGCCTCGGCGGGGTCGGCCAGGATCGCCTCCCCCACCCGGCGCAGTGCCTCGGGCAGCGCGGGCGTCTCGGTCTGTATGCGTCCGAGCGCGCCTGCGGCCACAAGTATTCCTTTCATCGGAAGTCATCTGGGTGAAAATTATTCTCAAGTCAAGCTCGCGTCAAGGCCGTCGAGGGCACGGTTGGGGGCACAACGCCCACGGCGCCGGGGCTTCGGGAAAAAATTCCGACAACCTTCGGCGCCTGTCGGGCGTCGTTTCTAACAGAGGTTCCAGAAAAGGAGCCGCCCGACGGAGGCGAACCCCACGATGACTCGACGTCCGGCCGACACGCCGCACCAGGTTTCCGGCGCACACGTCCACGACGAGCTGGCCGCCCGGCGCGCCAGGCGCGCCAGGGACCAGAGACTGCGCAACGACCCGCACATCCGGCTGCTGGAGCGCGAGCACGGCGTCCGCTTCACCGTCGAGGAGCTCCAGGCGGCGGACCGCCAGGCCCAGGAGTTGCTGGCGCCGCTCCGCCAGGAGCCGCCCCTCGACGAGGAGACCCGGTCCCTGCAGCTGCTCGTCTGGCGCCGTCTGGGCCCGAGGGGGTTCCAGGGGTTCATGCAGGAGCTGGAGGAGATGGAGGCCGAGCTGGCCAGGGCCAGGCACGACGGCTGGGGCGATATCAGCTAGACCTTTCCCCTCCCCCTCCGGCAGGTTCCCCACCCCGGCAGGCCCTCGCACCCGCCGTCGCGGTCTCACCCGATCACGGTGACGCGACCATCCCCCAGGCGAGCGATCGACCGCTCACGTGCGCGGTAAAGTGGAGGGAGATCCACTTTCACGCGTTAGGCCACCATGCTCCATCAGCGACTCCAGCCCTCCACGCCGTACGCCGCCCTGGTCTTCGACTGCGACGGGACCCTCGTCGACACCGCCGCCGCCAACGAGAGCGCCTGGCGGACCGCGCTGGCCGGATGGCAGGTGGACCTCGACCCCGCCTGGTACCAGGCCCGCACCGGCCTGTCCGCCGACCGCCTGCTGGCCGAGCTGGAGACCGAGACCGGAGCCGAACTCGACTACCAGGCGGTGCGCGCGGCGGCGCTGGACGCCTACCAGTGGCTGATCCACACGGTCACCCCGCACCAGACGGTCAGCGCGGTCGCGCAGGCGCACCGGGGACGGGTGCCGATGGCCGTGGCCTCGGGAGGCGCCCGCCAGGCCGTGGAGGAGACCCTGCGCGTCACCGGCCTGCGCCCCCTCTTCGACACCGTGGTCACCAGGGACGACGTCCGCTACGGCAAGCCGGCCCCCGACGTCTACCTCCTCGCGGCACGCCGCCTCGGCGTCGCCCCGCACGCCTGCGTCGCCTACGAGGACACCGACGAGGGGGTGGCCTCCGCCCTCGCCGCCGGGATGACCGTCATCGACGTGCGCCCCTCGCTCCGCTAGAAGATCCTCCCTCGCCCCGTTGGAACGTTCTCCCCGCCCCGCCGGGTACGCCCCCGGCGGCGGATCGCGGCGCGGCCGCGGACGGCCCTCGAATTGGCTACCTGTACTATCCAATGATGCGGATATCCGAGCTCAGCGCCGCATCGGGCGTACCCATCCCGACGATCAAGTACTACCTGCGCGAGGGCATGCTTCCCGCCGGGGAGCAGATCTCGGCCACCAGAGCGAGCTACGGCGAGGACCACCTGCGCAGGCTGCGGCTGATCCGGGCACTGCTGGAGGTGGGACGGCTGTCCATCGCCTCCATCGCCAAGGTGACGGCCGCCGTCGACGACACGAGCCTGAACCTGCACCGTGTCCTCGGCACCGCGCATTACGCCATCGCCCCGGCGGTCGAGCCGCACGCGTCCGGCGAGGAGTGGGCGCGCGCCCGCGCCGAGGCCGACGCCATGATCGCCGACCTCGGCTGGCAGGTGGATCCCGGCGCCCCGGCCCGCGACGAGCTGGCCCAGGCCGTCCTCACCCTCGGCCGCCTCGGCATGCCCGCCGACGGCGAGGCCCTGCGGCCCTACGCCGACGCCGCCCTGCGGCTCGTGACCGAACACGAGATCGGCACCATCCCGCTCGACGGCTCCCGCGAGGCCGCGGTCGAGGCCATGGTCCTGGGCACCGTCGTGCACGGCAGGGTGCTCGACATCATGCGGAGACTCGCCCACGAGTCGGTCTCGGCCCGTGTCCTCGGCACTTCCTGACCCCTCGCCTTCCCCACTTCCTATCCCATATGCGACAAAGGGGATTCAAGCCATCTAGAGCAATAATCGGTCTCCCCTGTGACGCATGTCTCCATCGTTCCAACCGTCCCGCGAAACGGCAGCTCACACCCCCGAAACAGGGGCGTGCGGATTTTCAACACGGCCACTGCCTGCCCATATAGGGCTGGGTAACACCCTGTTCACACACGGGCAACAGATGCGAAATCGCGACTTGCGAATCTTTGGGGGCAGCAGATCCCTCCATCCCCAAGGACTCCGCCGATGACCTTCAAGGCTGAATACATCTGGATCGACGGCACCGAGCCGACCGCCAAGCTTCGTTCCAAGACCAAGGTGATGGCGGACGGCGCGGAGCTCCCGATCTGGGGCTTCGACGGGTCCAGCACGAACCAGGCCGACGGCTCCTCCTCGGACCGCGTGCTCAAGCCGGTGTTCACCTGCCCGGACCCGATCCGCGGCGGCGACAGCGTGCTGGTGCTGTGCGAGGTGCTCAACATCGACATGACCCCGCACGCCAGCAACACCCGCGCCGCCCTCGTCGAGGTCGCCGAGAAGTACGCCGACCAGGAGTCCTGGTTCGGCATCGAGCAGGAGTACACCTTCTTCAAGGAGGGCCGCCCGCTCGGCTTCCCGATCGGCGGCTTCCCGGCCCCGCAGGGTGGCTACTACTGCGGCGTCGGCGCCGACGAGGTCTTCGGCCGCGAGATCGTCGAGAAGCACCTCGACTACTGCATCGAGGCCGGGCTGGCCATCTCCGGCATCAACGCCGAGGTCATGCCGGGCCAGTGGGAGTTCCAGATCGGCCCGGCCGGTCCCGTCGAGGTCTCCGACCACATGTGGATCGCCCGCTGGCTGCTCTACCGCACCGCCGAGGCCTTCAACGTCGGCGCCACCCTGGACGCCAAGCCGGTGAAGGGCGACTGGAACGGCGCGGGCGCGCACACCAACTTCTCCACCAAGGCGATGCGCGAGGGCTACGACCCGATCGTCACCGCCTGCGAGGCCCTCGCCGCGAACGCCCTGGAGCACGTCAAGCACTACGGCTCCGGCATCGAGGAGCGCCTCACCGGCCTCCACGAGACCGCCCCCTGGAACGAGTTCAGCTACGGCGTCTCCGACCGCGGCGCCTCGGTCCGCATCCCGTGGCAGGTCGAGGTGGAGAAGAAGGGCTACATCGAGGACCGGCGTCCGAACGCCAACGTCGACCCCTACCTGGTCACCCGCCTCATCGTGAACACCTGCTGCTCCGCTCTGGAGAAGGCCGACCAGGTCTGATCCCGACCGACGGACTCCGAAGGCCGCGGACGCCCTGCCGGGGGCGGCCGCGGCCTTCGGCATTCCGCCTTCGCCCTCTCGCCCCTTCGCCCCTTCGTCGTCTCCCGGCCAGGACTTCGCCCTCTCCCGGCCAGGACCGGAACCCGGGCCCGTGGTCGCCGGCGCCCGGCTCCCCCGAAGGCGGGCCGGCCGGCGAGACGGCCGGGCACGGCGAGGGCGAGAAGGACGAAGACAGGCAAGACGAGACGTTCCGACTCGCCGGATGATACATTCGGGCACGTGAAAACACCGAACCCGGCCCGTCGCAGCGAGCAGTCGCGCCAGGCCATCCTGAGCGCCGCCTTCGACCTGGTCGCCGAGTCCGGGTACGCCAAGCTGACGGTGGAGGCGATCGCCGCCCGCGCGGGGGTGGGCAAGCAGACGATCTACCGCTGGTGGCCGTCCAAGGGCGCCGTCTTCGTCGACGCCGTCCTCGCCGTGACCGGGGACGAGAAGGGGCACTTCGCGCTGCCCGACACCGGCGACCTCGGCGCGGACCTGCGCGTCGTGCTGCGGGCCATCGTCGACGAGTACAACGACCCCAAGCTCGACACGATGAGCCGGGCGATGACCATCGAGGCGCTGAACGACCCCGGGATCAACACCGAGATCATCGAGCGGATCATGGGGCCGCACCTGGAGGCGACGAGGGAGCGGCTGCGCGCCGCCCGGCGGGCGGGCCAGGTGGCCGAGGACGCGGATCTGAACGTGGCCGTCGAGTTGCTGTACGGGCCGATCTACCACCGCTGGATGCTGCGCACCGCCCCCCTCACCCACGAGTACGCCGACACGGTCGTGGGGTTCGCCCTCCGGGCCCTGAGGGCGGGATAGCGACGATCGGGAGCCGACCGGGAGCCGACCGGAAGCACGGACCGGACCGAAATTACCGGGCGCGCCACCCGCGCGGGACGGGCTCCGGCCGCCCGTCGCGCCCCGCCGGGGACCTCGCCGGTCCGGGTGGGCGCCGGACCGGGACCGGCTCCGGCGCATGATCGTCATCGGGCGTCTGAGCACGCACGATGAATCCGCCGGACCGGAGAAAAGTAAAATGTTTCCCCAGAGAGCGCTTACCCGTTCCGTTACCCCAGTTCCACGGGCTGGAACGAGCTAACGTCACGAAAATCCTACAAAACAGGTGCTTTAGGACAGCGCTAAACGGGTACCTCGCGCCGTACCATAACTGCGATGCGGGACGTAGTGGAGCAATTACAGCGCTTGGGCATGTCGGGCTACGAGGCCAAGGCGTACGTCACCCTGGTCGGCGCCGGACAGCCCCTCAACGGCTACGAGGTCGCCAAGCGGTCAGGCGTGCCACGCAGCACCGTCTACGAGACGCTCGGCAAGCTGGTGGCCAAAGGGGCGGCCTACGAGTTACGCGGCTCCGACGACGCCACCGACTACCTGCCGCTGCCGCCGCGATCCCTGCTGGAGCGCATGCGCAGGGAGTTCACCGACTCGATCGAGTCGCTGGAGGTCTCGCTGCCCGCGATCGTGGCGCCGCCCAAGGCCTACCTGATCCACAACCTCAAGGACGCCGGGGCGCTGCTCGCCCGGGCCGAGGACGTGGTGGCCGGGGCACGGGGCGACCTGTTCCTGTCGATCTGGCCCGAGGAGATGGGACTCCTCTCCTCGTTGATCAGGCGGGCGGTCGAGCGCGGCGTCGAGACCTCGGTGATGCACTTCGGGGCGGCACGGGAACCGGTCGGCAACCTGTACGAGCACCGCTTCCCCTTCCCCGGCGCCGTCCACGAGGGCGAGGGGACCGCGAAGGAGAACCCGGACCACCGGCTGCTGGTCGTCGCGGGTGACCGGCGGGAGGCCCTGATCGGCGGCTTCGCCGGGGGCACCGCGTGGGGCGTCTACACCGAGGATCCGGCCGTCGTCGCGATGGCGGTCGAGTACGTCAGGCAGGACATCGCCCTGCAGATCGTCGCCGACCGGGTCGGGCACGAGACCATGCGCGGGATCTGGGCCACCGACCCCGACCTCAGACGCTTCCTCGCCGACCGCGACCGCCCGGCCGCCCTGCTGCGCGCCGCCGGGGCACCCGGTCACCGTCCCTACGGTTCTCCCCCGTCACCTGGGCCCCTCGCCCCCCACGACCACTCTTGACAAATATTGGGTTTAACACGGATGTGACATCCTTTGGAGAGATTGTCTCCATATCGGATGTCTCCATATCGGGGGAAGGCAGGACATGGAAAAACCGGTCATCATGACGGTCGACGACGATCCCGGCGTGTCCCGTTCCGTCGCCCGGGACCTGCGGCGACGCTACGGCCACTCCTACCGCGTCGTCCGGGCCGACACAGCGGCCGACGGCATGGCCAGCGTCCGCGAGCTGCGACTGCGGGGCGACGACGTGGCGGCGATCCTCGCCGACTACCGGATGCCCCAGATGAACGGCGTGGAGTTCCTGGAGCAGGCCATGGACCTGTATCCCTACGCGCGCCGCGTGCTGCTGACCGCCTACGCCGACACCGAGGCCGCGATCCAGGCGATCAACGTGGTCGACCTCGACCACTACATGCTCAAGCCGTGGGACCCGCCGGAGGAGAAGTTCTACCCGGTGCTGGACGCCCAGCTCGACGCCTGGCAGCGGACGGACCGGCGCGAGTCCGACGAGCTGCGGGTGGTGGGCGCCCGCTGGTCGGCCCCGTCGTACGAGGTCAGGGACTTCCTGTCGCGCAACCAGGTGCCCTACCGCTGGATGCTGGCCGACTCTCCGGAGGGCGCCGAGCTGCTCGCGGCGGCCCAGGAGAAGGCGGCGGGGGAGAATGCGGCCGTCAGCCCGGCCAGGCTGCCGCTGGTCATCACCGGCGACGGTACGAAGCTCGTCGCGCCGAGCCTTTCCGAACTGGCCCAGGCCGTGGGGCTGTCCACCGCCCCGGCCACCGACTTCTACGACCTGATCGTGATCGGGGGCGGCCCCGGCGGGCTGGGCGCCGCGGTCTACGGCGCCTCCGAGGGGCTGCGCACCGTGATGGTCGAGCAGCACGCCTCGGGCGGGCAGGCGGGCCAGAGCTCCAGGATCGAGAACTACCTGGGCTTCCCCGACGGCGTCTCCGGCGCCCAGCTCGCCGACCGGGCGCGGCGCCAGGCCGCGAAGTTCGGCGCCGAGCTGCTCACCGCCCGCACGGTCACCAGCCTGGAGGTCAAGGGCCGGGCCCGGGTGGTCGGCTTCGCCGACGGCGGCACGATCGCCGCGCACACCGTCATCCTGGCCACCGGCGTCTCCTACCGGCGGCTGAACGCCCCCGGCCTGGAGGACTTCATCGGCTCCGGCTGCTACTACGGCGCGGCCCTGACCGAGGCGCCCGAGTGCGCGAACCGCGAGGTCTACATCGTCGGGGCCGCCAACTCGGCCGGCCAGGGCGCGGTCTACCTGTCGGGGTACGCCAGCAAGGTCCACCTGGTCGTCAGGGGGGAGGGGCTGGAGCGGACCATGTCGCACTACCTGATCGAGCAGATCTCGCGGATCCCGAACATCGAGGTGCACACCGAGACCGAGGTGGTCGGCGCCGAGGGCGAGGGCCACATGGAGCGGATCACCCTGAAGGGCCCCGAGGGCGAGCGCACCGTCGAGGCCGAGTGGCTGTTCGTCTTCATCGGCGCCCAGCCGATCACCGACTGGCTCGGCGACACCATCGAGCGCGACGCGAGAGGCTTCGTCCTCACCGGCCCCGACCTGACCGCCGACGAGAACAGGCCGCGCAACTGGCCGCTCCGGCGGGAGCCGTACCACCTGGAGACGAACGTGCCGGGGGTGTTCGCCGCAGGCGACGTCCGGGCGGACTCGATCAAGCGGGTCGCCTCGGCGGTCGGCGAGGGCGCGATGGCCGTGGCACTCGTCCACCGCTACCTGGAGAAGATGTGACCACCCCGGACGAGGTCCCTCCCCGTGCTCACGAGGGAGACCGAATGATCGACATTGACGTGCTCCGCGGGCTGTTCCTCTTCGAGAAACTCGACGAGGACAAGCTCCGGTGGCTCGCGAGGTACGGGGACGAGGAGGAGTACGACGCGGGCGAGGTGATCGTCAAGCAGGGTGATCCGGCCGACTGCTTCGCCGTGCTCATCGACGGTGAGGTGGTGATGATCACCGAGACCACCGCCGGGCCGGTCACGATGACCCCGAACTCGCAACCCGGCGTCTACGGCGGCGCGGTCCTGGCCTACCTGGGCGACCGCGCCCCGGCCACCTACGGCCACACGCTGCGCGCCACCAAGCCGACGCGCATGTTCATGCTTCCGGCCAGGAAGTACGGCATGATCATGGCCGAGTGGTTCCCGATGGCGGTGCACCTTCTGGACGGGGCCCGCCTGGGCGGGATGGCCCAGCGGGAGTTCATCGACCGGCGGCAGCGGCTGACCGCGCTCGGCACGATCACCGCCGGGCTCACCCACGAGCTCAACAACCCGGCCGCGGCGGCCGTACGGGCCGTGGACGACCTGCGGGAGAGGATGAGGACCTCGCGCGGGCGGCTGGCCGCGCTGGCCGAGGACGGCATCGAGCCCGAGCGGCTGCGCACGCTGATCGACCTGCACGAGACGTGCGTCACCAGCGCCTCGGAGGCGCCCTCCCGCTCCCCGCTGCAGATCTCCGACGCCGAGGACGAGCTGGCCGACGCCCTGGAGGAGGCGGGGGTGGCGGACGCCTGGGAGATCGCTCCGCCGCTGGTGGCCGCCGGGTTCAAGGCCGGCAAGCTGGACAAGGTCCGCGAGGCGCTGGGCGAGCGCTACCTGGACGGGGCGATGCACTGGCTGTCGGAGGCCATCGAGATCACCCAGATGCTGAACGAGGTGACCGACGCGACCGAGCGGATCTCCTCCCTGATCGCCTCCGCCAAGCAGTACTCCCAGATGGACCGGGCGCCGTACCAGACGGTGGACGTGCGGGAGCTGCTGGACAGCACCCTCACCATGTTCCGCGGCAAGATCCCGCCGGGGATCACCATCGCCACCGACTACGACCCCGAGCTGCCGCCCATCCCCGCGTACGCCGGGGAGCTCAACCAGGTGTGGACCAACCTGATCCACAACGCGCTGGACGCGATGGCCGGCACCGGCATCCTGACCGTCCGCACCCGGCTGGAGCACGACACGGTCGCGCTGATCGAGATCTGCGACACCGGCCCCGGTGTCCCCGAGGCCCTGCGTGAGCGGATCTTCGAGCCGTTCTTCACCACGAAGTCGGTCGGCGAGGGCACGGGCCTCGGCCTGGACATCTCCTTCCGCATCGTCGCCGGCCGCCACGGAGGCGACCTGCGCGTGGAGTCGGAGCCCGGCGACACCCGCTTCCAGGTGCGTCTCCCCCTCACCGAGACGGCCGACTCCACCTGAGACCGCCCGGCCGGCACCTCCCGCCCGGCGGCGGGAGGTGCCGCGACGCCCTCGACGCCCCGACGTCCGGGTGCCGTGGACGTCCGAAGACCCTGGTCGTCGCGGGAGCGGGGCACGTTCAGGAGCCAGCCGGGCACGTTCAGGAGCCGTGGACGCCGCGGGAGATGTCCATCAGGCGGGCGAGGACGGCGCCCCCGGAGACGCGGACACCGTCGTGCTGCCACTCGTTGGTCACCCAGGTCCGCAGGTTGCCCACCGTCCGCGCGGTGCGCATGGACAGGCCCTCGTCGACGTACATGTCGTCGTAGTAGACGGCGGCGGCCACCGGGACCCGGTTGGCGGCCAGCCGGGCGGGATCGTAGAGGGCGGGCCAGCCGGTGGCCGCGGCGAGGATCTCCGCGGCGCCCTTGAAGGGGCGGAGCGCGGCGATCTCGTCGAACATCCACGGGTAGATCATCTCTCCGGTGGGCAGCGTCGTCGCCGCGTCCTCCTCGAACTCCTCGGGCAGCAGCCGGTGCGCGGCCCAGCCGGTGGCGGCGCCCTGGGCGTAGATCGACTCGTGCAGGACCGCGTAGAGCGGGTTGCCGACGAAGCCGGTGGCCATCATGACCTCGTACAGGAACAGGTCGGAGAGCCTGTCGCCGGTCCAGGCCTCCTCCAGCACCCAGTGCAGATACTCGGCCCCGTCGCTCATGCCCAGGCACATGCCGAGGGTCTGCAGGCGGCGCACGGTCAGCACGTCGCCGTCCGGGAGGAGGACCTCGTGAAGGCGCAGGTGGCCGGCTATCGCGTCCAGACGGCCCGAGTCGTGCGGGTAGCGGGCGAAGTAGCGGTTCACCTTGTCGCGGACGCGCGGGTAGGTGCGGGAGTAGACGTCGTCGGCGGTGGCGTCGAGCCCGGACAGGCCCCCGGTCACGTAACAGGCCGCCAGGCCCTCGGGAGCCCGGGAGAGGTAGGTCAACGTGATGAAACCGCCGTAGCTCTGGCCGAGGGTCTCCCACGGCCGGTCGCCGCAGAGCTCGCGCCGGATCAGCTCGGCGTCGGCCACGATCGAGTCGGCCCGGAAGTGCCCGAGGCGGGCGGCGAGCTCGGCGTCCGTACCGCGCGCGGTCTTCGCGGTGATGGGGGTGCTGCGGCCGGTCCCCCGCTGGTCGAGCAGGAGGACCCGATGGGTCTTCAAGGCGTGCCCCAGCCACCCGTCGGCGGCGGCCGGGCGCGGTGACTTGCCCCCGGGACCGCCCTGCAGGAAGAGCAGCCACGGCAGGTCCTCCCCCTGCCGCGCCGGGTCCACCGCCTCGCGGGCGAAGACCTCGATCGTCTCGCCACCGGGGTCGGCGTGGTCGAGGGGGACGGTGAACACGTGGTCGGTGAGCGCCACACCGGGCAGAAGGACAGTCACCCACGGAAAGCTATCGGACCCGGGTGCTAGCTTTCGCCCCAGGTGGAGGACGGCGACCCTGGACGCGGAACCGTTCCCCGCGTCGGAGACGAGCATGACGACGACGCGGCGGTGGGCGTTGCCCGCCCACCGGGGGCTATCCGCCGGATCCGCCCAGTCCCTGTGCGACCGGGGTTCCGGACATCAGCAGGGGAAGGATGCTGTCTCGGAGTTCGGCGGTGGTCTGGCAGATTCGTTCGTGAGCCGTGATCTTCTCGTTCAGCGCGCCGAGTGTCTTGCCGATCGAGCGCTGCACCGGGAGGGGGGCGAGCGCGACGGGAAGCGCGCCCAGCGCTCTGGTGCTGATGTTGGGCACGGCTGTTCCCGCGCCGTTGCGGGCGAACCAGTTCTGAACAGACGGATGGCTCAGGTAGTGACTGAGGTACGACGGGTCGACCGATGGGCCGGGACGAAGTCTGATGATTCCCGTACCGATCACCCACCCTTCCTGTTCCGCCGTTACCAGGGCGTGCTTGCCGATGCCCCCGGTTCGTACGCACACGACGTCTCCGGCCATGAGCCGGTAGGAAGGCAGTTTCGCGGCGGCCTCCTCACCGATCCCGTCGGGGATTCCGGTGAATCTGTCGTCGGCGATGTTCCTCGGCTTCATCACGGCGACGGGACCGCCGGAGTCCGCCGGGGTGGAGGATCCCGCCTTCAGCTCGCAGATCTCTTCGAGCCTGACCTCGGTCCAGCCGTCAGGCAGTTCCCCGATGAGTGAACTCACCATCCGAGTCTCCTCAGCTCGTGTTCGGCTCTCGCGTCCGCCTCCGCCGCCCGTACGTGCAGGTCGTCGAGTTTCCTCAGCAGGGCTTCGACCGTCCGCCCATCGCCGGGCACGGCCGCCGGAAGCGGCACGACGTGTTTGCGGGGATTCAGGTTGTAGTCCTGATCACGAATGTCCCTGAGCGGTACGGACGTGGCCGGCGCGGAGCCCGGCTCCTCACCGCGCCGCTGGCGGGCGACGATGTCACCGATCTCCCGGATGTCGTCGGCACCGAGTTCCCGCCGGGTACGGGTGACCATCCGCCCCGTGCGCGAGGCGTCGACGAAGAAGACCTCCTCGCGCGACTCGGTCGGAGGTGTCAACAGCCAGACGGTGACGGCGACGGCCGTCGAGGAGAAAAGCCGGGGTGGTAACGCGATCACCCCTTCGACGCAGCCGTCCTCCACCATGCCCGCGCGGATCGCCCGTTCTCGCTCGTTCTCGGAGTAGGCGGCGTTGGGTGCCATGACGACGGCCGCGCGTCCTCCCCGCGCGAGCAGGCCGACCGCGTGCTGCAACCAGGCGAAGTTCGCGTTGTGGGCAGGCGGTGCCCCGTAGGGCCACCATCCGCGGTCAGGGTCGCCGGAGTACCAGTCGCCCATGTTGAAGGGCGGGTTGGTGACGACGTATTCGAATCGCGACCGGGGATACGGATTCCAGAGCTCGTGAACCGGACGAGTGGCGAGGTCGGCGTCCACTCCGTGGAGCGTGAGGTTCATCCCGGCCAGCGTGAGAGTTCGCCCGTCGGAAGTCTCGCCGCGTACCGAGGAAGGCGGCCGGCCGCTCGCCTCCCGGACACGGGCCGCCGCTGCGACGAGCAGTTCGCCCGTCCCGCAGGCCGGGTCGTGAATCGCTTGTGGCAGGTCCGGTGACAGAACCTCGACCAGCGCGCGTACCACAGAGTCCGGTGTGTGGAAATTTCCGCCTTTGCGACCTTCCAGTAGCGCGAAGTGTCCCAGCAGCCCGTGGAAGACCTCCGCGCCCCCACGGCGGTCGACCGCCTGATCGACCGCGTCGGCGATGCCGGCGAGCCTGCGACCGGACCGGTTGAGCGTCCCGAAACCAGCCCAGTCGAGCATCCAGTGGTTCGGCAGGATCGCGTCGACCTCTGCGCTCAGGCGTGCCAGGGCAATCGGGCCGTGCCCTTCCCGGAGATCACGTGTAACCGCGCCCCAGCTGCCGCTCCTCCGCACACGCAGGTAGACGAGGATGAGCACAAGATCCCGGTACTGGGCCGGGTCCACGGGGCCGCGCAGCCTCATGAGCTTCTCCCACAGGACGTCCTCCTCGTCGGAAGGACCGGGAGGCGCGCTGGAAGGTGCGGGCACGGGCACGGGCCTTTCCTCGTCGGAAGGCATGGCCAGGTTCCGACGAAAACGGGTGCCGTATGTGGAACCGGCCGGTTCTCCGGCCATGAGCATGTTGCTCGCGATCACGCGGCGATCGAGCCAGGCGCCGATGACCGACGTCTCGAAAAGCTCCTCGCCGCCGATCGGGACGGGCGACGGGAAGTCACGGTGACGGCGTTCCCAGTTGGTCACGGCCGGACGCCGCACCTCCGCCAGCCGGGCTATGTCGGACCGGGACACGTAGCCGTCAGGCCTGTTCGTCGTCATGATCCTCCTTCGGCTTCCGGGCGAGGATCTCAGGCACCCGGTCGAAGCGCCGCAGCCATGGCGCGACCTCGGGTTCCAAGTAGCCGAGAAGGCGATAAATCTTGGCGTGATCGGCCACCAGGTGCCGGTGGTGGATGGGCTCGTGGTGCATGATCCTGTTACGGAACAGCACCATCGCCTGGAGGTTGTCGCGCAGCTCGCCGCGACGGCCCGAATAGTGCGGGAAGGCCCTGTGCAGCGCCGGCACCCAGAGGTGCCGGTCGTAGGCCTGGCTCAGGAGCGACACCCAGAAGCCGAACGACAGTTCGGCGAGCACGTCGTCGGCCGTGAAAGGAATGCCGCTCCTACGACTTCTACGACCCAGGTCGTCCCGGGCTTTGGCGATCTTGCAGGCGTCATGGCTCCGCAGCGGTGCCACCTCCCACCAGTCGGCCCGGCCGTAGCGGGCGCGGAGCTGGTCATGCTCCGCGTTCCGCAGCCCTATCTCCAGGCAGTGCAGAGGACCGTAGAAGGCCTCCGACACCTCGACGTTCCAGCGGTACAGCCGCCATGCCCGCATGACATTTCGTCCGGAGACGTCGAGGTAGGGCGTGAAGCGCGGCGTGGAGAACACCCGCTGAAACCATTCAGGCAGTTCGGAGGTCACGACCGCTCTCTCTGGGATCAACTGTTGGGGACCGGCGGCGCCGGGTAGGGTGAACGTGTAAGCCCCGGGTCCGCCTCTGCTTCGCATGCCGCCCGGGGCACGGCTTTTCCCACGCCGGCTTCGGGCCACCGCCTCCCTGGGCGGGCCTGGCGTCCCGAAGATCTACCTGTCGCGGACGACGATATCTCCGCACCTGTCGACCCGCAAGCGTAATGCAATACAAAAACTGTTAACCCCCTCACGGAGACTTCCGGGAGAAGGTTCTCCGGATCGCCCACGACAGGGGCGGCCGCTCCGCGCCTGACAGAACTCCGACCCCGCGGCGTGCCGTACGGCCGTAATCTTTCATGGACCACGACGAGACCCGGCTTCTGGGAAGCGGGCCCCGCAGGAGCCCCGGAGCCCCTCCGACATGGATCGGCACTGTCCGTGACGTGAGAAACGACTCGATAACACCACCTTGACGCAGACGGAGCTTTGCCTCTTAAATTTCAATATGAATTAAGCCTCGAAGTTGAGCAGTCGCCACTCCCCGTGAGCGCTCACAAAGCGCGGGAGGGTGACTCGATGCGCAGAGAGCATCGGCTGGGCACCGGCTGGGTACTGCCCGGCGCCCGGCCACCGATCGTCGTCCCGGCGCTGCTCGTCAGGCGACACATCCGCGTAACCACGCAAGGAGCGATCAAGGGATGACCCAGACCGACGACCGGACCGGCACCGGCCTGGCCCTGTTCCCGCCCGCTTTCCGCTGGGGGGTCGCCACCGCCGCCTACCAGATCGAGGGCGCCACCGCGGAGGACGGCCGTACCCCCTCCATCTGGGACACCTTCTCCAGGACCCCCGGCCGGGTGCACCTCGGACAGACCGGCGACGTCGCCTGCGACCACTACCACCGCTACGCCGAGGACGTGGCCCTCATGAGGGACCTCGGCGTCAACACCTACCGCTTCTCCATCTCCTGGCCCCGGATCAAGCCCGACGGCACCGGACCGGTGAACCCCCGCGGCCTCGACTTCTACGACCGGCTGGTGGACACCCTGCTGGCCGCCGGGATCGACCCCATGGCCACGCTGTACCACTGGGACCTGCCGCAGACCCTGGAGGACGGGGGCGGGTGGACCGTACGGGACACCGCCCACCACTTCGCCGGGTACGCGGAGGCGGTGTACGACCGGCTCGGAGACCGGATCAGGACCTGGACGACCCTCAACGAGCCGTGGTGCTCGGCCTTCCTCGGGTACGGCACCCGCGACCAGGCTCCCGGCCGCGCCGAGCCGGCCTCGGCCTTCCTCGCGGCGCACCACCTGCTGCTCGGCCACGGCCTGGCGGCCCGCGCCCTGCGCGCGGCGGGCGCCGGGGAGGTCTCGGTCACGGTCAACCTCACCCCGGTGTCCCCCCGCGACCCGCAGGACCGGCACGACGTCGCGGCGGCCAGGCTCGTCGACGGCCTGCACAACCGGATCTTCCTCGACCCGATCGTGTACGGGCGCTACCCGGCCGACATGCTGGAGCACACGGCCCGCTTCACCGGCCTGGACCACATCCTCGACGGCGACGAGGAGCTCATCGGCGCCCCGATCGACTTCCTGGGGGTCAACTACTACGCGCCGACCTATGTCGCGGCGAAGGTCGGCACGCCCTCCTCCGACCGCTTCCCCGGCACCGAGGGCGTCGAGCACCCCGACCCCGGCCTGCCGGTGACCGCCATGGGCTGGCCCGTCGAGGCGGACGGCCTGCGCAGGCTCCTGGTACGGCTGGCGCGGGACTACCCGTCCACCCCTCTGATGATCACCGAGAACGGCGCCGCCTACCCCGACTCCGCCGAGGACGGCAGGGTGGCCGACGCCGAGCGCGTCGACTACCTGCGCACCCACCTGCTCGCCGCCCACCAGGCGATCCAGGAGGGAGCCGACCTGCGCGGCTACCTGGCCTGGTCGCTGATGGACAACTTCGAGTGGGCCTACGGCTACGACAAGCGGTTCGGGCTGGTCCACGTCGACTACGACACCCAGACGCGCATCCCCAAGGACAGCGCCCTGTGGTACAGCGGGGTCATCGGCAGGAACGGGATCTGACCCGGGAGTCCCGGGTATCACCTGACACGGATGCTCCCCCGCCCTCGGAAAGGGACGGGGGAGCATCCGCTTTCACCACCTCGTGAAGCCGCGATCCGTGTCCGTGATGCCGTACGACCTCCCGTCGTACGGCATCACGTCTTCGAGGCAGGCCCGTTTCCGCCACGGCGTACGGCCGGACACGGCGGCCGCCGCCGGGAGGTAACCCCTGCGCGCGTCACGCGGTGATCGCCAGCAGTTCCGGGTCCACCGGGTGGCGCAGCGGCCGGCCCGCCAGCGCCAGGAGCACCTCGTCCACCGCGCACGCCCCCAGCCTGGCCAGCTCGTTGCCCAGCGCCCCGGCGACGTGCGGGGTGAGGATGACGTTGGGCAGGTCCCACAGCACCGAGTCGGCGGGGACGACCTCGGGCTCGGTCACGTCGAGCACCGCCGACAGCCTGCCGGTGGCCAGCTCGGCGACGAGCGCCCCCTGGTCCACCAGGGAGCCCCTGGCGGTGTTGATGAGCGTCGCGCCGTCGCGCATCGCGGCCAGGCGGGCCGCGCCGACCATCCCGATCGTGTCGTCGGTGGCCGGGGCGTGCAGGGAGACGATGTCGGCGGCGGCGAACAGCTCGTCGACCCCGACCAGGCGGGCACCGAGCGCCCGCGCGCCCCGAGCGTCCAGGTACGGATCGGCGATCAGAACGTCCAGGTCGAAGGGGGCGAGCAGTTCCGCGACCCTCCTGCCGATCCTGGAGGCCCCGACCAGGCCGACGGTCCTGCCGTAGTTGCCGTAGTCGCCGTAGTCGCGGTGGCCGTCGCGCCCCTGGTACAGGCGCAGGTCCTCCCTCCTGTCCCGGTACTCGCGGGCGAGCGCGAGGACGGACTTGCCGGTGAGCAGGATCATCGCCACGGTGTACTCGGCGACCGGCAGGGCGTTGGCCGAGGCGGCCGAGCTGACCGGGATCCCCCGGGCGAACACGGCCTGGCCGACGTGGCCCTTGACGCTCCCCGCCGCGTGCACGACGGCCCGCAGGCGCGGCGCGCGGCGCAGCACGGACTCGTCGATGAGCGGGCAGCCCCAGCCGGTGACCAGGACCTCCGCCCGCTCCAGGCGCGCCCGCGCCTCGTCGGAGGCGAAGTCGGTGAGCGGCGCCGCCAGGTCGGCCTCGGCGACCGCGCGGAGGCGGTCGGCGACGCCGGGGGGGAACAGGCGGGCGGGCAGCCCCGGGTACATCGCCGGCACCACCGAGGGCGGACCGGCGGTCACCGGCCGGCCCAGATCAGGCCCCGCCGGGTGAGCTCGTGCACGGTGGGGTGCCGCAGGTCCTCCATCCGGTGGCCGACGGCGGAGAAGAAGACCTTCCCCCTCCCCCACCGGCGGGTCCAGACGACGGGCATCGGGGTCTGTGGGGAGACGAACCGGGTGGTGGCGAGGACCTCGTTGTGGGCGTCGGTGAGCATCCAGTACTGCTCGGTCTCGACGGTGAAGTCGTCCAGCCCGGCGACGATCGGGTGCCCGGCGTGCGCGGGGTCGATGACGACGTCGTAGGTGAGGAAGTCCTCGGGGTGGTGCAGGAAGAGCCCGCCGACCATCCGCAGGTAGTCGTGGCTGCCGTCGAAGGTCGCCACCAGGCCGCCGTGCCAGCCGGCGAAGCCGGTGCCCGCGCGGACCGCCGACACCAGTCCCGCCTCCTGTTCCGGTGTCAGGACGCCGCCCGTCCAGCACTGCACGATCAGGTCGGTCCCGGCCAGCAGCGGCCCGTCGGCGTAGACCGCCAGGTCGTCGGCGACGGTCACCTCGAAGCCCGCGGCGGCCAGCTCGGGGACGAACAGCTCGGTCGCCTCGACGGGGACGTGCCCCTCCCAGCCGCCGCGGACGACCAGCGCCCTCCTCATCGGCGGCCGGCCGGGTCGCTCGCCCAGTCGGGCAGGGTGAGCGGGGTGCGCTGGACCCCGATCCACTGGCGCCTGGTGAAGCCCGGCATCTGGTTCTCCGCGCCGTGACGGGCGTGCGCGTCGTTGACGTGGACCTCGCCCGCCCGCAGCCGCTCGGCCACGTCCATGCCGCGCATCAGGTCGGCGGTGAACACCGAGTCCATCATCATCGGATGCCGGTTGGCCAGCTCGACGGCCTCGTCCTCGGAGTCGACCACCGTCACCGGGATGACCGGCCCGAAGATCTCCTCGGTGAACGCGGGCATGTCCGGGGTCACGTCGGCCAGCACGGTGGGGCGGTAGAACAGCCCGTCGTAGGTGCCGCCGGCGACCAGCCGGGCGCCCTTGGCGATCGAGGGCGCGACGATCCGCTCGTGCAGCCGGGTCCGCTGGCCCTCGCTGATCAGCGGGCCCAGGTCGGTGTCCGGCGACATCGGGTCACCCAGGCGCAGCGCCTCGACCCGTCTGGTCACGGCCTCCAGGTAGCGGTCGGCGACCTCGCGGACGACGATGTGCCGGCTGGAGCTGATGCACGTCTGCCCCTGGAACTCCAGCGAGGCGATCATGGCGTGGGAGGCGGCCAGCTCGACGTCGGCGTCCTCCAGGACGATGAAGGCGTTGTCGCCGCCCAGCTCCAGGCGGATCGCGCGCAGGTCGGTGGCCGCGGAGGCCGCGATGAGCAGGCCGACCTCGCGGGAGCCGGTGAAGTCCAGCAGGTCCAGCCCCCGGTGCTCGGCCAGTGCCCAGCCGGCCTCGGGGCCGTCCCCGGTGACCACGTTGAACACCCCGGCGGGCAGCCCGACGGCCTCGGCGGCCTCGGCCAGCACGTGGCCGCCGACCAGCGGGGTCAGCTCGGCGGGCTTGAGCACGACGGTGTTGCCGAACGCCAGGCCGGGCGCGACCATCCGCATGGCGAGGTTCATCGGGTAGTTCCACGGCGTGATGACGCCGATCACGCCCAGCGGTACCGCGCGCGACAGCGAGAGCTTGCCCGCCTTGTACGGGGGCAGGATGTCCCCGGCGTTCTCGGTCGCCTGGACGGAGGAGATGAGGAGCTGGCGGATGCTCGTGCTCACCTCGTCCTCGGCCTTGGCCCGCACCCCGCCCGTCTCACGGATGCTCAGCTCGACCAGCTCTTCGTAGCGGCCCTGGAGGTGCTCGGCGAGGCCCCGCAGGTATCCGGCCCGATCGGGTGCCGACAGGGCGGCCCAGGCGGGCTGCGCGGCACGGGCGGCGGCGACGGCCCGATCGACGTCGGCGGGACCTCCCAGCGCGTACGTGCCGATCTGCGCACCGGTCGCCTTCTCGTGCACGGGGGCGGCGCCTCCTGAGGCGGCGTCCTGGAACGTCCCGTCGATGTACAACCTGCCCACAGCCATCCCCTACTTCATCATCACGCTTAGTACAGAATGCAAAATAAGTGCTGAACGGACGCGGCGTCAACAGTCCCGGGGACACCGTGAGGGCGGTCGCGGCGCCTCGCCCTGCGAGGTCAGACGGGCGCGTGCCCGGCCGGCTCCGGCGTCGGGGGCGGGGGCGTGACGCGGCCCGCGGGACGCACCGCGTGGCTGCGCAGCAGGAAGTCCTCGACGACCAGGGTGGCCGCGCCCAGGGCGACCGCCTCGGCCCCGAGCCTGCCCAGCTCGATCGACGCCTGCGAGAAGGGCAGGGGCAGGGCGTACCGGGCGGCGGCGGCGCGGATCTCGGGAAGGAACCTCCGCCCGAGGAGGGATCCGGCCCAGCCGCCGAGGATGATGCGCTCGGGGTTGAAGAGGTTGATCAGGTTGGCCAGCCCGGCCCCCAGGCAGCGGACGGCCTCGTCGAGCGCGGGCCGCGCCAGCGGGTCGGCGAGGAGTTCGGCGAAGACGCTCTCCTCGTCGTCACCCCCCAGGTCCCTTCCCGCGCCGGCCAGGATCGCCTCGGCGCCGATGTAGGCCTCCAGGCAGCCCTGGCCGCCACAGCGGCAGGGGCGCCCGTCGAGGACGATCTTCGTGTGGCCCCACTCGCCCGCGCCGCTCGCCGTTCCCCGGTAGGTGACGCCGCCGTTGATGATGCTCGCCCCGGCCCCCGTGCCGATGAAGGTCATGACCAGGTGCTGGGCGCCCTTGCCCGCACCGAACCAGAGCTCGGCCTGGCCCGTCGTCTTGACGCCGTTGTCGGCGAAGATCGGGAGCGAGGTGCCCTCGCGGAGGAGCGCGCCCAGGGGTACGCCGTCCCAGCCGAACGCGCGGGCGTGGATGAGCAGGTCGGAGCCCTGCTCGGCGACGCCGGGAACGCCGAGACCCATGCCGAGCACCTCGGACTCCGTGGCTCCGGCGTCGGACAGGACCGCCTGGAGACCGTCGAGGATGTGCCGGGCCACCACGGCCGGTTCGTGGTGGCTGGGGTCGAGGGCGAACTCCTTCCTCGCCCGCTCCTCCATCGCCAGGTCGTACAGCTCCACCCGGACGCGCGTCTCCCCGACGCCCACCCCGACCACGTATCCGTACGAGGGATCGACCTTGAGCATGATCCGTGGTCGCCCGCCGTCGGAGTCGACGGAACCGGTCTCCACCACGATGCCGTCCGTGATGAGGTCACCGATCACGTTGCTGACCGTGGCGGCGCTGAGGCCGGTCAGCTGGGCCAGATCGTGCCTGCTCAGCTCGCCGGCGAAGTACAGCGTCCACAGGACCACGGACCGGTTGCCCTTGCGCACGTCACGAAGGGTCCCCCGCTGTGGACGGCTCATGCTTCTCCCCCGGGGAAGTAATTTCAGATGTTAGTACAACTACTCTAGTCACTGCCGGACCTGGCTTTTCTGCCACGCTCCCACCTGACGGGGCACGGCCCGCCCGTATCGCGCGTGAGGAGAGTTTCCCAGGTCGCGCCGCGCGTCGCCATGCCCGGCCACACCGTGGAACCTGCGGGCGGAGAACCCCAGGTCTCCTGGGCGCGGACGGCCCCGGTTGTTAGGCTCGGCCACCAAGCAAGTGCTCACTCCAGAGCACGGGCAGGTGCCCACCCCAGGGCACGAGGACGGGCGAGGACGGGCGAGGACGGGCGATGGCGGCAGACGGCGGGACCGAGGGTCGTGTGGGGACGTACGGGCACTGCGACCCGCGCTTCTCGCGGGTACGGGAGGTGTTCGACGCGCACTTCGCCGGCGGCGAGGAGCTGGGCGCGGCGTTCGCGGTCTTCCTGGACGGCGAGCCGGTCGTGGAACTGTGGGGCGGGGTCGCCGACCGCCGCAGCGGGCGGACCTGGGAGCGCGACACCCCCGTGCTGGCGTACTCGTGCACCAAGGCGGTGACCGCGACGGTCGCGCAGCTGCTGGCCGAACGCGGCCTGCTCGACGTCACCGCCCCGGTCGCGGACGTCTGGCCGGAGTTCGCGCGGCGCGGCAAGGAGCGCGTCACCGTCGAGCACCTCCTCACCCACCAGGTGGGGCTGCCCGTGATCGAGGAGGAGGTCCCCGTCGAGGAGTTCGAGGACCAGGCCGCCATCGCGGACCGGCTGGCCGGGCAGGAGCCGATCTGGGAGCCGGGCACCGCGCACGGCTACCACGCGCTGACGTACGGGTTCCTGGTCGGCGAGGTGGTCCGCAGGGTGTCGGGCAAGTCCGTGAGCGAGATCGTGGCCGCCGAGATCTCCGGTCCCCTCGGCCTGGAGCTCTGGGTCGGCGCCCCGGACGACGTGGCGGCGCGGGCGGCCCGGCTGTCCGCCGGGGATCGCCCCGCGCCCCCCGCCGCCCCGCCCGCCGATCCGCCCGTCGCCTCGCCGTCCGCCCCGCCCGCGGAACCCGCGGCGCCGGAGCTGCCGGGACAGGGGCCGGGAGACCCGGTCTACGAGATGGCCAGGGCCTCGCTCGACAAGGACAGCCTGCTGAACCGGGCCCTGGGCAACCCTCCGATCCACCGGCTGCGGGGCGGCGCCAACCACCCGGTCGTGCTGCGCGCGGGCTGGCCCGCGATGGGCGCCGTCACCACCGCGCGGGGCCTGGCGGGTTTCTACCGCGACCTGGTGGCCGGGCGGATCCTGCGCCCGGAGACCCTGCGCGGCGCGACGCGCAGGAGGGTGAACGGACCGGACAGGGTGCTGTTCCTCGACAGCTCCTTCGGCCTGGGCTACATGCGCCCGGCGCTGACCTTCCTCACCCCCGCGAGAGGCGCGGAGACCGCGTTCGGCCACACCGGCATGGGCGGGTCGCTGGGCCTCGGCGACGTCGAGCACGGCCTGGGCATGGCGTACACGATGAACAGGATGGCGGGCGCCGCCTCGGGGAACCTCCGCGCCTACCGCCTGGCCGAGGCCGTCTACGAGTCGCTCCCCCGCGCCCACCCGGCCCGCTGACCCCCGCACCCACTCTGCCCCTGCCCCTGCGCGGTCGGCTACCGAGCACGATTCCAACGTCACCATTCGCAAAAGTTGACCAATCGTGACAACCAACCGCAGGGGTGAGACCGTCGAACAAGTCGACGGCACTCGGAAGGGGACGGGATGGTTCCGGGATACCGCGAGGTTCGGGAACTCGGCGCCGGCGGGGGCGGGCGCGTGGTGCTGGCCACCTACGCCCCCACAGGCGCCTACGTGGCCATCAAATACCTCAACGCGACCCTCAAGGACGATCACCGCTTCCTGGCGCGCTTCCGCGCGGAGGCCCGTGTCATGGTGGAGCTGCAGGACCCGAACGTGGTCCAGCTCTACGAGTACTACGAGGACGTGCTCGAAGCCGCGATCGTGATGGAGCTGGTCGACGGGGTCGCGCTCAGGCGGATCCTGTCCGAGCACGGCAGCACGAGCCCGGAGGCGGCGCTGGCCGTGCTCAAGGGCTCGCTGCTCGGCCTGGCCTTCGCGCACGCCGCCGGTGTCGTGCACCGCGACTACAAGCCGGAGAACGTGCTGATCCAAGCCGACGGCGGCAGCAAGCTGGCCGACTTCGGCATCGCCGCCCACGTCGGGGAGACCGGGACGACCGCCGGCACCCCGGCCTACATGGCGCCCGAGCAGTGGGAGGGGGCGCCGGCGAGCGCGGCGACCGACGTCTACGCGGCCACGTGCGTGTTCTTCGAGTGCCTCACCGGGCGCAGGCCCTACCTGGCCGACCACCGCCTCGTGCTGATGCACCGCCACCGGCACGAGGCGATCCCGGTGGAGGAGGTGCCCAGCTCGGTACGCGGGCTGGTCACGCGGGGCATGGCCAAGAACCCGGCGGACCGGCCGCAGAGCGCGCGGGCGTTCCTTGAGGAGCTGGAGGCGGCGGCGCTGGCGGCGTACGGGCCGGAGTGGGAGCAGCGCGGGCGGCGGCACCTGGCCGAGCTCGCCACGCTGCTGGCACTGGCGTTCCCGCTGGCCAAGCCCGCGCCGAAGGCGGCCTCCTCGGTCGCCCAGACGGTACTCGGCCGGGTGGGGCGGGTGCGCCGTCCCCGGCTGGGCCCCAGGACCCTGGCCGGGCTGGGAGTGATCACCGTCGCGATGACCGCCGGTGTGATCGCGGCCAACCGGCCGCAGGACCGGCTCTCCGCCGACACGATCTTCACCCCGCCGCCCGGTTCCGCGATGATCGAGGAGACCCCCGCGCAGCGGCGGCGGAGCCAGGTGTCGGCGCCTCCCGATCCCTCCGCCGGGCCGGGCCGCCCCTCGGGAAGTGCCGCCGCCAGAAAGCCCGGCTCCTCCCCGAACGGCGCGAACCCCGGCCAGGTCACCTCGCCCCCGTCACCGGTCCCCACCCGGACGCTGATCTCCCCGCCCCCCGCCCCTCCCTCGCCGACCGGCTCGCAGCCACCGCCCCCGTTGCCCACGCGCTCGCGAACCGCGGCCCCCACCCGCCCGCCCACGCCCGTACCCACGTCCACCCGGCCGCCGGTACCGGAACCCACCGGGACGGGGGCGCCGGGGTCCGTGCACACGGTCAGCGGCCTGAAGGTCGTGGGAATCGACTCGCTCGGGGCCACGGTCGGCTTCCGCGCCTCCACCACGGGGAAGGTCGCGGTGACCGTCACCTTCGCCGAGGGACCCGATCCCGGCCGGCTCGTCCGGGCGGCCCCGCGCACCTCCGTGATCGGCGGGCTGAAGAGCTACTCCCACACCGTCCCGCACGACTTCACCGTCCCCGCCTGCGAGCAGACCCTCTACCGCCGGGTCACGGTCTCCACCGTGCCCCGTTCCCCGGGCGGAGCGGCCAGCCGCACGGAGAGGGTCGGCGGCGAGCCGTGCGCGCCGTCCACGGTCTCGATCACCTCCTTCGACGGCACCACGGTCGGCTTCCGGGTGAAGGCCCCCAGCACCTGGCCGGTGACCGTGCGGCTCGGGTTCCTCCAGACGATCGGGGACACGCGAGAGACGCTGACCAGCAGCACGCGGGAGCTGGAGCTGTCCGGCGACACGGAATACGAGCGGGAGGTGATCGGGAAGTTCGCCGCCCTGCCCCGGTGCGGGGGGCACGTCACGCGGGTGGTGGTGATCAACACCGATCCCATGGGTGATTTCCCCACCCGGAGTGTCCGGATCGACCTGCCCCCCTGCGCCCCCGACCCGGGCACGAACCCGGACCCGGACCCGGACCCGGAGACAGGCCCGGAGACAGGCCCGGAGACAGGCCCGGAAACGACCCCGGAGACAGGCCCGAACACGGAAACGACCCCGGACACGAGCACGGACCCGGGCCCGCGCGAACCCCGGGACTCGGAGAGCCCTCCCGGGAACGGGCCCGCCCTGGTGGACATCGACCTGGGCGGACTCCTGGACGGCCTCCTGTGAGGTGATCGTGCCCGCGCCGGCGTGGTGAGCGGCGGCCACCGAACCGGACCGGACCCGCCGGCCGGCGGCACACCCCGCCACCGGAACCCCCGGGCCGGGGCGACGGGTCACCGGCCCGCGCCCCCGCCGGTGCCCGCCCAGGTCACGGGGCCCGGGACACGGGAACGCGCGGGAAAACGGCCTGCGCATAGTGTGGATTGTGCCGGTTGGATCCGGACATACGGCGATCCGCTCGCCGAAGCCGGCGTGAGGCACTGATGGATGAGGTGGCATCGGTCACCCCGAAGCGGTGGCAGGCGACGGCTCTGCCCCCCGAGGTGACCAGTTTCGTGGGGCGTCGGCACGAGATGGCCGAGGTCAAGCGCCTGCTGTCCGGAGCACGCGTGGTGACCCTCACCGGCCCCGGCGGGGTCGGCAAGACCCGGCTGGCCCTGCGCGTCGCCGCCGACGTCCAGCGGGCGTTTCCCGACGGGGTGTGGCTGGTCGAGCTCGCCGGGCTGGAGAACCCGGAGCTGCTCGCCGCATCGGTGAACGAGGCCCTGGCGATCAGGGACGTCTCCCACCGGCCCCCTGTGGAGGTGCTCGTCGACCACCTGCGGGAGAAGCGGGCGCTGCTGATCCTCGACAACTGCGAGCATCTCCTGCGAGCCTGCGCCGTACTGGCGGAAACCCTCGTCCGCGCGGCCCCCTCCCTGCGGATCCTCGCCACCAGCCGGCAGGCCCTGGGCATCTCCGGCGAGCAGACACTGGTCGTGCCCACCCTGCTGCTGCCACCGCCGCCGGGCCCCGGCGGCCCCGGGCCGTCCGCGGAGCCGCCGGCGCAGTCGGAGGCGGTACGCCTGTTCGCCGAACGGGCCACCGCCGTCCTGCCGGACTTCACGCTCACCGAGGCCAACAGGTCCGCGGTGGAGGAGATCTGCCGCCGGCTGGACGGCATCCCGCTCGCGATCGAGCTGGCGGTCGTGCGGCTGCGCGCCCTCTCCCCCGAGGAGCTGCTGGCCCGGCTGGACAACCGGTTCCGGCTGCTGACCGGCGGCTCACCCGCGACGCGGCCCCGCCAGCAGACGCTGCGCGCGCTGATCGACTGGAGTTACGCCCTGTGCACCGAGAAGGAGCGGCTGCTGTGGGAGCGCGTCTCGGTGTTCACCGAAGGCCTGGACCTCGACGCGGCCGAGGCGGTCTGCTCGGGGAACGGCATCGACCGCGAGGAGGTGGTCGACCTGGTGATCGAGCTGGTGGGCAAGTCGATCCTGGTCCGGGAGGACCTTCCCGCCACGTCCACCGCGACCCGCTACCGGTTGCTGGAGACGATCAGGCAGTACGGCCGGGAGAAGCTCGTGGCCTCGGGGCAGGAGAGCGCCCTGCAGCGGCTGCACCGCGACCACTATCGCCGACTGGCGGCGCAGGCGTACGCGGAGCGGTTCGGCCCGCGCCAGGTGTCCTGGCTGGGCAGGCTGAACCTCGACCACGCCAACCTGCGCACCGCGCTGGAGTACTGCTTCGGCGAGTCCGGGGAGACCTCCACGGCCCTGGGCATGGCCACCGATCTGCTCTACCACTGGATCACGAGCCACTACCTCAGGGAGGGGCGCCACTGGCTGGACCTGAGCCTCCTCTCCGGTACCGGCTCCGACGAGGTCCGGGGCCGCGCGCTGTGGTCCAACAGCTGGCTGGCCGTCATCCAGGCCGACATCGTCTCCGCCGCGACGATGCTGGAGGAGGCCAGGGAACTCGGCTGGCGTCCCGGGCACGAGCCGGTCCTGGCCTACGTCGCGCTCTACTCGGGGATGATCGCCATGTTCCGGAGGGACGTCGATCTCGCGATCAGCCTGTACGAGGAGGCGGTGACGCGCCACCGCGCCGACGACGACCCGGCGGGCCAGGCACTGGCGCTCGTCCGGCTCTGCCTCGCCCACTCCTTCCGGGGCGACTGGCCGAGCGCCGTCTCCGCCGGCGAGGAGTGCATCGCGCTGTGCGACGCCCACGGGGAGGGCTGGCACCGGGCGTACGCGATGATGGCGCTCGGCGTCGGGGTCTGGTGCCAGGGCGACGCCCCGCGCGCCACGGAGCTGGAGAAGGAGAGCCTGAGGTTCAACCGCTCACTCGACGATCTTCTGGGCGTCGGCGTCAACGTGGAGGTGCTGGCCTGGATCGCCGCCGCGGACGGCGACCACCGGCGAGCGGCCAGGTTGCTGGGGGTGCTGGAGACGGCCTGGCAGGTGATCGGGGCGCCGCTGTCCGGTTACGGGCACCTGACGCGCTACCACGACGAATGCGAGGAGCGCACGCGCGAGGCTCTCGGAAAGCAGGCCTTCGACACCTTGGTCAGGCAGGGCTCGAAGATGCGGTGCGACGAGGCCTTCGCCTTCGCTCTCGAAGAGGAGGCGCCCCGCGGCGAGCCCTCCGGCGAGGCCGAGGAGCCGTCGCCGCTGACCCGCAGGGAGACGGAGATCGCCAAGCTCGTCGCCCAGGGGCTGAGCAACAAGGAGATCGCGTCCTCGCTGACGATCGCCCAGCGCACCGCGGAAGGTCACATCGAGCACATCATGACCAAGCTCGGCTTCCACTCGCGGGCCCAGATCGCCGTCTGGACCGGCGAGCGCATCCGGAACGCGGACGGGAACCGCACGCCCGACGGCTGACGGGCAAGACGGAGACGACGGGAAAGCCAGGACGCCGGAGCCGACGAGTGCGATGATCCCGTCGGCTCCGGCGTCCGGCTGGAACCGGGTCGGGGGACTCGGCTCCGGCCTTCGGAGGTGGTCTGTGCGCCCGGCCCTCGTGGAACCGGGCGGCGGGGCCCGGGGCGGTGGTCCTGCAACCCGTGGCCGGGGTTGTGCGGTCTTTTACCCCCGGGACGGCGCGGGCGGGGCTTCTCAGCCGGGGCCTCAGGGCAGATCTCCGGGTGGCTCTCCGGGGCGGCGCGTGCGGCCGATCTCGCGCGGTCGGCTCTCGGCGTGTACGGCCGGCGCGGAGGCGGCGCGTCGATCGACCTCGCGGTCAGGCCTCGGGAGCGTTCGCGATGAGCTCGAACCAGACGGCCTTGCCGTCGGTCGTACGGGCACTGCCCCAGCAGCAGGACAGGAGCTCGAGCAGCTGCAGCCCTCGTCCCCGCTCCTCGTCGTCGCGTGCCCGGCACACGCGGGGCAGGTGGCAGTCAGGGTCCGCGTCCTCGACCTCGCAGCGCAGCAGGCCGTCCTGGAAGGAGAGGGCGAATCCGATGGTTCCCCGCGAGTGGCGCAGCGCGTTGGTGACCAGCTCGCTGACGAGCAGCTCGGCGACCGTGCTGTGCTCGTGCAGTCCCCAGTCCGCCAGGCAGGCGCGGGTCAGATGGCGTGCCTGGGGCACGGATGCCGACTCGGGTGCGAAGGAGCACGACGTCTCCTGGCCGTACGGCGCTCCGAGCAGAGCGTTCATGAGCGTTCACCTACGTGGTCGGCGGTTACCTCGGTCGGGCGCGGTTCGCACGCGCGTCCGCCGCCGGAGACCTCAGGCCGCCGCGGAGCAGTCCGCCCGCGTGGCGTGTTCGGTCCCGGTCCGGCGGGCACGCGCGACGAGATCATGCCGCCTGCCCCAAGGAGACGCGGTGCAGAGGCATGCCGTGGACGGGAGTGCTGCGACCGTCAGGCAGGAGCGCTCCGGTGTCGTCGAAGACCACCACGCCGTTGCAGAGCAGGCCCCACCCCTGCTCGGGGTGGAAGGCCACGAGGGACGCGGCTTCGTGATCGGGTGCGCTTGCGAGTGGGCAGCGCGGCTGGTGTTGACACATGGCTCGTACCTTTTTACCTTCACTGGTTGCTGTTGAGCCTTTCCTGGTGTGACCAGCATCTCTCAGCACCCATACGTGCATAGCGGGATAAATACCCATATGTCTACCCATTTCGCCGAAAAGGTAAAGAAACCAGGCGCTGGCGCAAAGAACGATCGGCAAGATCGAACGGGGCGGATACGGCGGTCCCGGCCCCGGTCGCGGCGACCCAGTAGATCTTTTTCCCGGACGGTTTACCATCGGAGATCATCCGGAGGCCCCCTGACATCGTCTTTTATCCGCATGTGTGACACCGAGCTCCTTGACGCGTCCTTTAGCATGTCGTGACCTGTCCTTGGGGCCGGGTAGCCTCCCTCGGCACGGAAGACAACTGGCCAGTGGTGCCGCCACACGCGTCCCTCCACACCCCCCGGTGGGCTCGCGTGAACGCGCCGTCGCTCAACCTCGTCTCCCGGTGGCCAGGTCGCGAGGCGGAGCGACCATGCCCGCACGGCCGCCGGGGGTCCCCCGAAATCCTCAATGACACCTGAGATGCGCAAGTTCATCGAGCTGCTGGAGAGCCAGCTCGGATACTCCGAGAAGAGTGGCGGCTACACCAAGTTCGGTGACTGGTACGGCAAGAACGTCGAGTTCGACGCCGACTACACCGCCGCCCCCTGGTGTGACATGTACCTGTCGTGGGCGGCGGAGAAGCTCGGCTACCAGGAGTGGGTCGGCCAGTTCGCCTACACCGTCCACCACGCCCAGTGGTTCCGGCGGCAGGACGCCTGGGGCACCGTCCCCAAGCCGGGGGCCATCGTCTTCTTCGACTGGAGCGGCTCGAACAGGATCGACCACATCGACCACGTCGGGATCGTCACCGGGGTCGAAGGGGGCAGGATCCACACGATCGAGGGCAACATCGACGGCGGGATCGCCAAGCGCAAGGAGCGCGACACCGGCAAGGTCGTCGGCTACGGGTATCCGGAGAAGATCAAGGCCAGGCTGGACCGGGAGGCGACCGAGAAGCAGACGCTCGTCAGGCCCGCCGACGCGGCCGGGGACAACACGGTGGTGATCGGCCCAGGACCCGGCCTGCTCGCCATGCTCCCCGCCCCCGTACCCGCACGGGAGACCCGCACGCCCACCGGGCCGGACACGGGTCCGGGCAGGCCCAAGGCCGCCCCCGGGCACGCCGCCGGGACGACGACCGGCAGAACCGGGAAGGACGGCGGGGACGCCAGGGCCGCCTCGGGGAACGACGGCAGGACCGCGTCCGGGAAGAGCCCCGCCGCGAGCGCCCCGCAGAACGATCGGACGACCGCGAAGGCGCCGGTCAGGACCCAGGAACCGGCCTCCGCCGGCCGCACCTCGCCGGGCAAGCACGCCAAGGCCTCCACCGCCGACACCAGCGCGCTCGCCGTCACGCCCACCGCCGCCGTCCGCGACCTCGCCACGCCCGCCCCGGGGTTCGACGCCCCCGCCGTACTCGCGCCGGTGCTGCTCGCCGCGGTCGCGATCCTCGCGCACGGCAAGGCCCGGCAGTCGCGGGTACGGCTCCTCGCACCCGCCTCGGCTCTCTCACCCTCGGCCCGCAGGACCCCGGGCTCGGTCCGCAGGACCCCGGGTCGCCGCCGCGCACCCGGCCGCCGCCGCATGCCCGGGAACGCCCCCGCCCGCGACCTCTCGTACGCACCGGCCCCGGCCCGGGGGTCCGTCACCCCCCGGGAGCTCGCTCCCGAGAGCACGTTCGCCCCGGCCGCGAGCACCGGGTTCCCCTCACTCACGACCTCCGTCGCCCACGTCGAGGAGCCCCGCGTGCCGGACCGTCGCGACGACCGTCCCCGCGCCCCCTACCGGGGCAGGCGTCGCCTGCACGAGCATGCCGTGGTGGAGTCGTCGACCTTGGTCCAGGACTCCCCGCCGCGCGGTCGCCGCCACCGCCGGGCCGACCCCGTGGCCACCACCGCCATCCCGGTCGTCCCCGCGCGTCCCGCCCGCCCTACCGCGCCCGCCCGCCCGGTCACCGGCCCGAGAGCGGCCGTTCCCGTCCCGGCGGCCCGGGCGGGCCAGGGCGATCCGGCCGGCCCGGCCGCCGCGGCCCGCTCCGCCGCGCCCCTCGCCGAACCGGGCGACATCCTGGTCCACAGCGGCTACCGGGGACGCCGCCGGGCGGAGGCGCTGGTCCAGCTGGTCTAGCCGTGCTCAATCTCTGTGGCCGGTACGGCCGGCCCCTTGAGGGGAGCCGTCGCGGCCTCGGCGGGGCGAGAGTGCTCAGCGCTGCTCGGGCGGGCGCCCCATGGTCCGGCGCAGCTGCTCCAGCTCCGCCTCCAGCCCGGCGATCCGGGTGTCGGCCCCCGGACCTCCCGGCCTTCCGGAACCCCTCGGGCCCCGCTGGGGCTGCGGCGGGCCGTAGGGCGAGTGCGGGTGGACCGCCCGGGTGTCCTCGGGCGCGGCCGGGAGCGGGTAGGGCGCCCGCTGCTGGTACTGCTGCGGCGCACCGTACGGCTGTCCCTGCTGCCCGTAGTGCGGCGGGCCGTACTGGCCGCCGTGCGCCGGGTGGCCGGGCTGCGCACCGTACGGAACGGGCGGGAACGAGGCCGGCACCCTGGCACGGCGCCTGCCCCTGGCGACCGAGGCGATCGTACCGATCACGAACAGGGCGATCAGGCCGCCGCCGCCCCACAGCAGCCACGGCAGGATCGGCGTGCCGCTCTCGTCCTTGCCTGCGGTGATGGCCTGCTGGGAGTCGCTGACGTACTTGGCGACGTACGGGTGGTTCGGCTGCAGCGCCTGCGTCTCGCGGAACTTGGGCAGCGCGTCGGAGTACCGGTTCTGGAAGAACAGGTCGAGCGCCTCGTTGTAGGCCTTCGTCGTCGACGACTCGGCCGGCTTGATGTTCTTCTCGTTCAGCTTCTCCTTGACGATGCTGACCGGCAGCACGAAGCTCTCACCCTCGGTGGAGCCGCCGTCCTGCTGGATCAGGCCGCCGACGAGGATGCCGATGACCCTGCCGTCCTTGCTGAACACCGGACCGCCCGAGTTGCCCGGGTACGAGGGCGCCTGGGTCTGGATGTACGGCACCCCCTCGGGGGTCTGGCGGGCGGCGTTGTAGGGGCCCTCGGTGAACGCCGGATCGAGCTTGGACTCCAGGTTGAAGATCGAGGTCTGCGTCACCGTACCGGGAAATCCGCTGATGTACAGGGTGTCGCCGACGCGCACGTCGGAGTCCTCGCCCAGCGGCACGGTCGGCAGGTTGCTCTGCCCGTTGGCCTTGAGGATCGCGACGTCCTTGCCCGGGTAGACGGTGCCCTTGGCGACCAGCTCGATCGGCACCGTCTTGGTGGTCTTGTCGACACCCCCGCCCGGCAGGCTCTGCAGCAGCGAGAGCGAGCTCTTGACGTTGCGGATCTTGATGTTGTCCGCGTTCCAGACCTGGAAGATCTTCGTCGCCGTCCTGAGGATCTCCTCGTCGGAGGCGATGTCGCCGAGGTCGGCGACCAGGTCGGCGGCGTCCTTCTCGTTGATCTTCGTGAGGGCCTGGGCCGCGAAGGTCCGCGCCAGCTCGGTCTCCTCCTGGCCGACGCAGTGCGCCGCGGTGACCATGTAGCCGTCCGGCGTGACCCACCAGCCGGTGCACAGCCCGCCCGCCGTCGCCTCGACGACCCGCTCCCGCCCGCCGGGCGAGAAGTAACGGCCCGGGTCCTTGGCCATCTGCTGGACGACCCAGCGGTAGATGCTGTTCTCGTCGGAGGAGATCTTGCCGCTCTGCACGGCGTCGACCCCCTGCTGGGTCAGGGTCCTGATCGCCTCCAGGTTCGCCTCGGGCGTCGGCACGGCCACGTCGGCCGTGTAGGACACCGAGGTCAGCTGGACGGCCGGATGGGTCCTGGCCGCCAGCCACGTCCCGACGGGGACGTCCACCTCCTTGGGTTTCGCCATCGCGGTGCCCGGCAGGGCCAGCGTGCTCGCCAGCGCCAGGCCGGCGACGGCGCCGATTCTTCCCCACATCTTCGTACTCTCCCCAAACTCGCTTCCCGGGCGAGAGCATGGCGGAGGCCGCTTGGGGAGGACTTGGAAGCGACTGGGACACCGGCGGCGTTCCCGGCGGCACGGGGCGGAGGCCCGCTCCCGTCAGCCGCGGCCGGCGCCGACGAGTTCCCTGCGCGGCTCCTCCGGCCTCTCCGGCCTCTCCTCGTCCTCCTCGTGGCCCTCGACGGAGAGGTCGGGCAGGATGCGGTCCAGCCAGGCGGGGCACCACCAGTTGGCCCTGCCGAGCAGGGCCATGGTCGCCGGGACCAGCAGGCCCCGGATGATCGTGGCGTCCACCGCGATGGCCACCGCCAGGCCGACACCGAAGATCTTGACCATGGGATCGGGGTAGGCGACGAACGCGACGAAGACCGCGACCATGATCAGGGCGGCGGAGGTGATGACCCTGCCGGTCGACCCCAGCCCCTCGGCCACCGCCCTGCGGTTGTCGCCGTGCTTCAGGTACGCCTGCCGCACGGCGGTGAGCAGGAAGACCTCGTAGTCCATCGACAGGCCGAACAGGATCGCGAACAGCATCAGCGGGATGTAGCTGTCGATCGGCACCGTGAAGAACACCGTGCTCAGGTAGGAGCCGTCCGCGCTGACCGGCGGGTCCATGCCGACCAGGCGGCTGCCCAGTCCCAGGGAGAAGACCAGCGAGAGCGCGCCGAACGCGGCGCCGAGGGAGACCAGGTTCATCAGCGCGGCCTTGATCGCGACGACCGGCGAGCGGAACGCCAGGAGCAGCAGCAGCGCGCTCAGCAGGACCACGACGCCGACGACCAGGGGCGTACGTCCGGCGATCCTGTCACCGGCGTCGGCCATGCCGGCGACCTGCCCGCCCACGTGCACCTGGGCTCCCTCGACGTCGAGCGCGCGCACCGCCCTGACCACCTCGAGCGCCCGGGGGTCGCCGGGGGCGTAGGCGGGGATCGCCTGCACCAGCGCCGCCGTACCGCCCCTGTTGAGGACCGGGTCGCCGACGTGGACCACTCCCTCGACGTCCGCGACGCGATCCTTCAGGTTCCGCAGCACGGCCGGGCTCGGCTCCCGGTCGACGACCCTGGTGTCCAGGTCCGCCACCACGACGAGCGGGCCGTTCATGCCGGGCCCGAACCCGGCCTGCAGGAGCTCGTAGGAGCGCCGCGTGTCGGTGCCGCGGTCGGCGTAGCCGTTGTCGAGCGGGCCCAGCTTGAGGGCGAGCGCGGGTGCGGCCAGCGCGCCCAGGAGGGCGACGCTGAGCGCGAGCACGCTCCACGGCCGCCGGGCCACCCAGTTGCCCAGCGAGGCCCAGCCGGAGGAGCCGTGACTGCCCCGCCGTCCCGTGAGCGGCAGGCGCAGCGCGTTGACCCGGTGCCCGAGCAGGCCGAGCAGCGCGGGGACCAGCGTGACCGAGGTGAACACCGCGCAGACGACCGAGATGCCGGTGATCCAGCCGAGCGTCTGCAGCATGGGGAAACCCGCGAGCATGAGCGCGCTGAGCGCGATGATCACGGTGCCCCCGGCGAACACCACCGCGCCGCCGGAGCCGGCGACCACCCGGCGGACCGCCTCGCGGACCGGCACGCCGTCGGCCAGCAGCTTGCGGTGCCTGCTGAGCAGGAAGAGCGCGTAGTCGATGCCGACGCCGAGGCCGATCATCGTCGCCATGATCGACGCCTGCTTGGGCACGTCCACGAGGTGGCCGAGCAGGCTCACCACGCCGAGCCCGGTCGCGATGCTGACCAGCGCGGTGAAGATCGGGATCATCGCGGCGACCAGGGTGCCGAACGCGAGCAGCAGCACCAGCAGCGCGCAGACCACGCCGATGATCTCGCTGGTCCCGGTCTTGATCTCCTTGTCCGCCGGGCTGCCCGAGGAGGCGGGCACCGCCTCGATGCCCGCCGCCCGTGCGGGTTCGGCCGCCTCGGAGAGGAGCCTGGTGGTCTCGGGCAGCTTGGTGGTGTCGTTCCCCTCCAGCTTGACCGCGATGATGCCGATCTCCAGGCTGGGGGCGAGACCGCCCACCTGGTAGGGGGATTTCACCTCCACCACGTGCGGCACCTCGCGGATCCGGTCCACGGCGCGCTCCACCGCGCGCTTCCTGTCCTCGGAGATGAGGGAGCCGTCGGGCGAGTAGAGGACGATCTGGGCCGAGCTCCCCACCCCGTAGCCGGGGCCGAAGCCGTCCTTCATCAGGTCGACGGCCCGCTGGGCGTCGGTGCCGGGAATGCTGACGTCGTTGCTGACCGGGCCGGGGAAGAACACCGATCCCGCTGTCAGCAGCGCCGCCGCGACCACCCACAGGGCCAGCACGGCCTTGCCGTGCCGCGCGCACCAGCTTCCCAGCCGCCCCAGCAAACCAGACATCGGTGACCGCCCCGCTTTAGAGTGTCAAACGTCCTGAAAAGCCGTACTGTACGCTCGTACAGAACCTACGGTATAAGAGTAGGGGGACAAATCCGGAAATGCTCTAGGCGGCGTGGGACTGAGACGATGACCACACTCGAGCACGGGCACGACACGCGGGAGCGGATCCTCGACGCCGCCCGCCAGCTGTTCGCCGAGCGCGGCTACGCGGCGACCTCGCTCGCCGACATCGCCTCCGCCGTCGGCCTGACGAAGACGGCGGTCGCCTACCACTTCCATCCCAAGGACCGCCTGGCCACGGAGCTGATCGCACCCGCCGGCCAGGACATCGTGGCCCTGATCGAAGACGACTTCGACGACGACCGCGCCTTCGTCGAGGCCCTGGTGACCTTCACGGTCAGGCATCGGGCGATCATCCGGCTGATCATGGAGGACATCAGCGGCGCCGACGACGCGCCCCCCGGCTCCCCCGGCGAGGCCATCCGCGCCTTCCGCGACGCGATCTACCACCGCCTGGCCGGGCCCGACCCGGACCCCGCCCGCCGGATCTGGGCCTGGACCGTACTCGGCTCGCTCCAGTCGGTGGTCAAGACGATCGAACTTCCCGAGGAAGAGGTCAGGAAGACCCTCCTGGCCTTCGTGCTGGCCTCTTTCTGATTCCGAGGCACCCCTTCCCTGGGCTCCTCGCGTCCGGTCACCCCGGACGTCTCATCCGGAAGGGGCGGCCTCCCCGGGAACGGGCACCGGCGGGACCGTGGGATCGGGAGGCTCGGTGCTCTCCCCCGGCCCCGGTCCGGGTCCGCTCTGGCCCCCGACACCGACCGTGATCACGATCGTCGCACCGGGCCTGGCGCAGGTGCCGGGCGCGATGCTCTGCGCCAGCACCACTCCGTCCTGGCCCGCGCCGGTGACCAGCCGCGCCCGCGTCCGTACGGCGAACCCCGCCCCGCCGAGGGTGTTGGAGGCGTCGGTCGCGCTCTGGCCGGTGACCGGTGGCACCGGGACACCGTGCCTGGAGACGACGAGCTCCACCGCGCTCCCCGGGGAGACACGCCTGCCCGCGCCGGGGGTGCTGGCGAGCACCCGCCCGGCCGGCTGGTCGGAGCAGCGCGTGCTGACCCCGCCGGCGACCAGCCCGGCCTGGGCCAGCGCCGCCTGGGCCGCTCTCCTGGCGAGACCGACCAGCGTGGGCACCTGGGTGCCACCGGAGACCCGCAGGTCGACCCTGCCCCTCTTCGGCAGCGCGGTCCCCGGCGCCGGGCTGCTCGCGAGCACCTCACCGAGCGGCCGGTCGGAGGTGACCGCCCTGACGGCCCCGGTGACCAGCCCGGCCTGCTTGATCAGACGCGCCGCCTCGGAACGATCCAGCCCGACGAGCGCGGGCACGACCACCGTGGCGGCGGGGGGCGGCAGGGGGGAGGATCTGACGCCCTCCGCACGCGGGGGCTTGGCCGGGACCGTCGGCGGGTTCGGGAGCGGTTTGATCGGAGCGCTCGCCCTGCCCTCGTGCGACGTGGTGTCGTCCTGGGGGGTGGACTCCACCGCCGGGACGACCGGCGGGACGGGCGCGCCGCCCGGCGCGACGCCGCTCAGCGCCGGGACCAGGACTCCCACCAGCACGGCGGCGCTGATGAGCAGCGCACCGGAGACCGCGACCGAGGCCCTGGTGGCCGCCTGCCCGGGGTGGGTCCTGGGCTCGTCGAAGTCCTCGCCCCCCGCGGGGAACGCGCGCCCGCCGGGCGGCGCGCCCGCCGAGGACGCGCCGCCCGGTTCACCGGTCCCGCCGAGCCCGGCCCGCCAACCGGTCCCCGTCGCGCCCCGCCTGCCGGAAAGGCCCGTGACACCGGGCTGAGCGGAGAAAGCCGAAGGGCCGGAGAGAACCGAAGGGCCGGAGGAGACCGGAGTGCCGGAGGAGACCGGAGTGCCGGAGGAGACCGGAGTGCCGGAGGCGTCGGGCCCGCCGGGCGCGGGCGGGAATCCCGGCACCGGCGAGAACCGGGACTCGGCCACCGACCGGCCCCCGTCGTCACCGAGCAGCGCGAGCAGCAACTCCCTGCTGGTGGGGCGGTTGCGGGGATTCTTGTCCAGGCAGTCGACCACCAGCGCGCCGAGCAGCCCGTCGAGACGGCCCAGTTGCGGGGCCGCGGTGAGGATCCGGTTCAGGACGGCCGCGATCGAGTCCTGCCCGAAGGGCGCGTGGGCGTTGGCGGCGAAGCACATCGTGGCGCCCCAGGCGAAGACGTCGGCCGCCGGGTTGATCTCGGCGCCCTCCACCTGCTCGGGCGCCATGTAGGCGGGGGTGCCCGCGCCGCGCCCGCTCTGGGTGGCCGCGGCGTCCAGCGCCCTGGCCAGCCCGAAGTCGATGACCCTCGGCCCGTCGGGACCGAGCAGCACGTTCTGCGGCTTGAAGTCGCGGTGCACGATCCCGGCCCGGTGGATGGCCGCCAGCGCGGTGGCCGTGCCGATGGCCAGGCGCTCCAGCCTGCCTCCCTCGCGGGGCCCGCTGACCGCGACCTCGCGGTGGAGCGACGGGCCGTCGACGTACTCGCTGACGATGTAGGGGCGGTCGCCGTCCAGCCCGGCGTCGATCACCTGGGCCGTGCAGAACCGGGCCACCTGCTTCGCCAGCTCCACCTCGCGCAGGAAGACCTCGGGGTCCTCCCCCACCGAACCGTGCAGAAGCTTGACCGCG
Organism: Streptosporangium sp. OZ121; assembly: GCF_051918885.1. Taxonomy (NCBI): domain Bacteria; kingdom Bacillati; phylum Actinomycetota; class Actinomycetes; order Streptosporangiales; family Streptosporangiaceae; genus Streptosporangium; species Streptosporangium sp. OZ121. Next base: position 35,195 of record NZ_JBPXMC010000019.1, on the reverse strand, counting down.
TAGGGCTCGGAGCCGGTGTCGGGGCGCACCCCGACGTAGACCACCCCCTGCCCACCCTCTCCGAGACGCCCGATGATCTCGTACTCACCGAGCGCCGCCGGATCCCCCGTCTTGAGCGGCTGCGCATACGGCACGCGAGCCTCCCCTCGCCGCCACCCTTCTCACTCAAGAAGAAGCATCGCCGACAGTCAACGGGAATGAAGGTCTTGTCTTCCTCACCGTGACACTCATGTGATGCTCAGGTCAGGGCAAGACACAACACATCCTCCGAATACGCGGCCGCCTTTTCTTCCGGCCCACCGTGCCGTTTTCTCTTCACCCTCCTTACTCTTTTCCCGTCTCCCGCGCCGCACGGACCTCCCCCCTTCTCCCGGCCCTTTCTCTGCGCCTCCCGCCCCGTGCGGACCGTTCCCCGCCTGGACGGGAGGCGCGAGCCGACCCGGTAGCCTGGCGAGGTGCTTGAAGCGATCAAAGCCACCCGTTACGTGACGCCGCTGCGCGAGGGCGGCTCGCTGCCCGGGATCATGGAGGCGGACGACCTCGGCACCTACGTCGTGAAGTTCCGCGGTGCCGGGCAGGGTCGCCGGGTCCTGGTCGCGGAGGTCGTGTCCGCCGGGCTGGCCCGGCGCCTGGGATTCCGTACGCCCGAGCTGAAGGTGATCGACGTGGATCCGCAGCTCGGCGCCCGCGAGCCCGACGAGGAGATCCAGGACCTGCTCAAGGCCAGCGAGGGCAACAACCTGGCGGTCGACTTCCTGCCGGGCGCGCTGGGCTTCGAGCCACTGGCCTGGTCCCCCGAGGCCGGGTTCGCCTCCCGCCTGCTCTGGTTCGACGCGCTGATCCACAACGTCGACCGGAGCTGGCGCAACCCGAACCTGCTCCTGTGGCACGGCGACACCTGGCTGATCGACCACGGCGCGGCGCTCTGGTTCCACCACAACTGGCCCTCGGCCAACCCGTTGCGCGACTTCGACGCGGGCGACCACGTGATGGCGCCCTTCGCCACCCGGATGCCCGAGGCCGACGCCGAGTTCAGCGAGCTGATCACCAGGGACCTGCTCGACGGGGTGGTGGACGAGGTCCCCGACGAGTGGCTGGAGGACGAGCCGGGGTTCGACGGGGCGCAGGCCGTGCGGCAGGCGTACGTCGAGCACCTGCTGGCCCGCGCCCAGGGACCGCGCACCTGGCTGCCGCGGCCCTCGGGCCAGGAGCCCCGTCAGGACCAGGAGAGGAAGACCGGCTCGGTGGGCGCGTTCTGGAAGGACAACCGGTGAAGGACGTCTACGAGTACGCGGTCATCCGGGTCATCCCCCGCGTGGAGCGCGGCGAGCTGATCAACGCCGGCGTGCTGCTGTACTGCCAGTCCCGCGGCTACCTGTGCGCCCGGGTGGAGTTGGACGAGGCGCGCCTGCGCGCCCTCGACACCGGGGTGGACCTCGACGGGGTACGGCACGCGCTCGGCGCCTACCAGCGCTCCTGCGGCGGTGACTCGGGACCCCTGACCAAGGAACCGCTGGGCAGCCGCTTCCGCTGGCTGACCGCTCCGCGCAGCACGATCGTGCAGACCGGCCCGGTCCACGCCGGCCTCACCGCGGATCCGGAGGCGGAGCTGGAGCACCTCGTGACCCGGCTGGTCCGCAGCCCCTGAGTCCCGGCCTCGCGAGAGACCTCAGAAGAGCACCGACATGAAGGTGCCGACCTCGACGAAACCGGCCCTGCGGTAGGCGGCCCTGGCGGGGGCGTTGTAGTCGTTGACGTACAGCGACACCACCGGGGCGAAGTAGTCGAGCGCGTGCTTGATCACCGCGGCCATCCCCGCCACCGCGTGGCCGCGGCCGCGCATGTCGGGGTGGACCCAGACGCCCTGGATCTGGCAGGCGTGCGGCGTCACCGCGCCGATCTCGGCCTTGAAGACGACCTTGCCGCCCTCGATGCGGGCGTAGGACCTGCCGATCCTGATCAGCTCGGCGACCCTGGACCGGTAGAGGGCGCCGCCGTCCCCGAGCTCCGGGGAGACACCCACCTCCTCGGTGAACATCGCCACGCAGGCCGGCAGCAGGATGTCGAACTCGTCGGGCCGGACGCGGCGCACCAGCGGGTCGGCGGGGACGGGCGACGGCTCGCCGATCACCATGACCGGCTGTGCCCAGCGGATCGCGCGGGCGGCACCCCAGTACGGCTCCAGCCGCTCCCAGAGCACCTCCACGGCGTCCGCCGGGCCGACGATCGAGGAACAGCGGCGGCCCTGCTTGCGCGCGCGATCGGCGAAGGCGTAGACGGCGTCCGTACCGGCGTTGACCGGAACCAGGTTCGCCCCGGCGTAACAGATGGAGGTCAGGCCGCCGCGCGGCCCGAACCCCCACATCTGGCCACCGAGCCTGGCCGGATTGAGCCCGACCGAACGGACCCTGGAGGCGACGAAGACATTGCCGACGGGGTCGGTGTCGAGAAGCGCCAGGACCTCGTCTCGATCGTTGTCGTCGAGCACGCGCGACGCCGTTGTGCGCAGCATCACGTGCTCAGCCTACGCGACCCCCTCGAATTTGGCAGGAACCAACACAGAGCCTCTCATCTACCTGCTTTGGTCACCTCGTCCTGCCGTGTGCCCGGCGGGCACGCGGACGGTCGCGGGGGCGACCACCGGTACGGGCGCGGGGATTCCGGGGCACCGGGCGTCCGGCGTGCCGGAGCCCTGGCGACCGCCGGGAAGGGTGCCCTCCCTGAGGTAGGCGGCCAGGCGACGGTCGACGCAGGCGTTCCCGTTGAGCGCGACCCCGTGGTTGCCGCCCGGCACGGCCAGCAGCCGGGAGCGGTGGAACATGGCGCGCATCCGCACCGCCCCGGCGTACGGGGTGGCGGCGTCGCGCTCGCCCTGGATCAGCAGGATCGGCGGCAGCTCGGCGTTGTCACGGATCTGCACGGGCCTGCCCGCCTGCTGCGGCCAGAACGCGCACGGCGCGTTGTACCAGGCGTTGGGCCAGGTGAGGAAGGGCGCCTTGGCGTTGGCCTTGGTCATGTCGGCCCGCCAGCGCGCCCAGTCGCGCGGCCAGGCGGCGTCGCGGCACTGCACCGCGAGGTAGACCGCGTAGCTGTTCTCGTCCTTGGCGTCGTTCACCGCGTGCTTGCGGTAGGTGTTGACCAGGGGGGTCGCCTCACCCTTCTTGACGTAGGCGGAGAAGGCCTTGGCCAGCTGCGGCCAGACGGCGTCGGAGTAACCGCCCAGGGTGTAGACGTCGTCGAGCTCGCTCGGGCCGACCACCCCTCCGGCCGGGCGGTCGCCCAGCCGGTCCCGCATGGCGTCCCAGGCGAAGGAGACCGCCCTCTCGGTGGCCCCGAGCCGGTAGACCGGGTTGTGGCGGGCGACCCACTTCAGGAAGTCCCTGTGCCTGTCCTGGAAGGCGATGCTCTGGTCGAGGTTCGAGCGGTACCAGATGCCGCGCGGGTCGACCACGCTGTCCAGGACGAGCCGCTTGAGCCGGCCGGGGAAGAGCGTCGCGTAGACCGCGCCGAGGTAGGTCCCGTACGAGTAACCCAGGAAGCTGATCTTCGGCTCGCCGAGCGCGGCCCTGATCACGTCCATGTCCCTGGCGGAGTTCTCGGTGGTCATGTGCGGCAGCATCCAGCTCCACCGCTCGCCGCACGCCTGGGCGTACTTGCGGGCCCGGGCGATCAGCACGCTCTCGTCGCGCCTGGTTACCGGCACCTGGTCGGGACGGGGCGCCTGGTAATACTTCTCGGGGTCGACGCACCTCAGCGCGGGCTCGCTCGCCCCCACCCCGCGCGGGTCGAAGCCGATCACGTCGAACCGGTCGGCCAGGCCTTCGGGAAGCCCCGCCGCGACGCCCCTGACCAGGTCCCGGCCCGACGCCCCGGGACCACCCGGGTTGACCAGCAGCGCGCCGAGACGGTCGTGGGCGGCCTTCCCCCTGATCCGGTTCAGGGCGATGCCGACGGTCTGCTGCGGGTTGGCGTAGTCGAGCGGCACCCTCACGGTGGCGCACTCCATCGGGTTGTCGACCCGTCCGGCGGGAGCGGGCACCGCCCCGGTCACCGGGGTCGCCCCCTCGCAGGGCCCCCAGACCAGTTCCTGTCTCTCCTGGGCCACCGCCCCCTGCGGCACCCCCACCGCCGCGGCCAGCATCGCGATGCTCGCGGCGATCCCGACGACCCTCTTCTTCACTGTGTGATCCCCCTACTCGTACGGCAGAGGCGATGGTCTCCCGGGGGCGGCGCGATCATCCGGAACACAGCCGGATGCCTGGCAAAGTGTAGTCAGATGATTGCTAAGTGTAATGACGCGAGGTCCGGGCGAAGGCCCCGCGCGGGGGGCGCTGCGGAAGGACCGGTCCACCCCGGTGCGAGTCACACGCGGGGGCGTCGCGGAAGAGCCGGCCCGTCCCGGTACGGGTCACGCGCGGGGACCTCGCGAAAGGCCCGGCCCTCCCCGGTACGGATCCGGTGGAGGAGAGGCCGCCACACGGAGCCGCCCGCACCCCGGAGCGATCCCGGGGGCGGGCGGAAATCCCTCCGGCCGCCCGGCCGGAGGGACCGGAGGATCGAGCGGCCGGGCGAGCGGTCAGCTGACGACGACCTGGGGACCCGGGGCGTCGTCGTCGAGGTCGACCTCCACGCCCATCTCCTCGGCGAGGCGCAGGGCCTCCTCGATCAGGGTCTCCACGATCTGCGACTCGGGGACGGTCTTGATGACCTCGCCCTTGACGAAGATCTGGCCCTTGCCGTTGCCGCTCGCGACGCCGAGGTCGGCCTCGCGGGCCTCGCCGGGGCCGTTGACGACACACCCCATCACCGCGACGCGCAGCGGGACCTTCAGCCCTTCGAGCCCCGCCTGGACCTGCTCGGCCAGGGTGTAGACGTCGACCTGGGCGCGCCCGCAGGAGGGGCAGGAGACGATCTCCAGGCCGCGCTCGCGCAGGTTGAGCGACTCCAGGATCTGGTTGCCGACCTTGACCTCCTCGACCGGAGGAGCCGACAGCGACACGCGGATGGTGTCGCCGATGCCCTCGGCGAGCAGGGCGCCGAACGCGACCGCGGACTTGATCGTGCCCTGGAAGGCCGGGCCCGCCTCGGTGACGCCCAGGTGCAGCGGGTAGTCGCACCGGGCGGCGAGCAGGCGGTAGGCCTGGACCATCACGACCGGGTCGTTGTGCTTGACGGAGATCTTGATGTCGCGAAAACCGTGCTCCTCGAACAGCGAGCACTCCCACAGCGCCGACTCCACCAGCGCCTCGGGGGTGGCCTTGCCGTACTTCTGCAGCAGGCGGGGGTCGAGCGAGCCGGCGTTGACGCCGATCCGGATCGGCACGCCGCGCTCGCCGGCCGCGCGCGCGATCTCACCGACCTTGTCGTCGAATTTCTTGATGTTGCCGGGATTGACCCGGACCGCCGCGCAGCCCGCCTCGATCGCGGCGAAGACGTACTTCGGCTGGAAGTGGATGTCGGCGATCACCGGGATCTGCGACTTCCTGGCGATGATCGGCAGCGCGTCGGCGTCGTCCTGGGAGGGGACGGCGACGCGGACGATCTGGCAGCCCGAGGCGGTCAGCTCGGCGATCTGCTGAAGCGTCGCGTTGACGTCGGCGGTGACCGTGGTGGTCATCGACTGGACGGAGACCGGCGCGTCCCCGCCCACGGGGACGGAGCCGACCATGATTTGACGGGATATGCGTCGCTCGGCGATCGGCCTGGTCCTTACGGACGGGATTCCGAGAGCAACAGAAGTCATTTTCAGCCCTTGAAGAGTCGACGACACTCATCAGTCTAGGCAGTCCCAGTGAGCTCGCGTGCCCGTATCCGCGCCCAGGAGTCGGCGTCGAGGACCTCGGCCACCGAACCGGCCTCGGTCACGGTGTGCTCGGAGACCACCGCCGCCACGGTGTCGACGATGCCGGGAAACGGCAGGCGCCCGGCCATGAAGGCCTCGACGCAGACCTCGTTGGCGGCGTTGTAGACGGCCGGGGCCGTGCCGCCGGCCTCGCCGACCCGCCGGGCCAGCGCGACGGCGGGGAAGGCCTCGTCGTCGAGCGGCTCGAACGTCCAGGTGTGGGCGGTGGTCCAGTCGACCGCCGGGGAGGCGTCGGCGACCCGCTCGGGCCAGCCGAGGGCGAGCGCGATGGGCAGGCGCATGTCCGGCGGGCTGGCCTGGGCGATGGTCGAGCCGTCGACGAACTCCACCATCGAGTGGATGACCGACTGCGGGTGGACGACGACCTCGATGCGGTCGAAGCCGATGTCGAAGAGCAGATGGGCCTCGATGACCTCGAGGCCCTTGTTGACGAGTGTGGCGGAATTCACCGTGATGACCGGTCCCATCGACCAGGTGGGGTGGGCGAGGGCCTGCTCGGGGGTGACGTCCGCGAGGTCCGCGCGCGACCTGCCGCGAAAGGGCCCGCCGCTCGCGGTGACGACCAGGCGGCGCACGGCGGAGGCGTCGGGGCCGGTGGGCCCCGCGGCCCACAGGCACTGGGCCAGCGCGGCGTGCTCGGAGTCGACCGGGATCAGCTGGCCGGGTTTGGCCAGGCGCTTCACCAGCGGCCCGCCGACGATCAGCGACTCCTTGTTGGCGAGCGCGAGCACCCGGCCGGCCTCCAGCGCGGCCAGCGTGGAGGTCAGCCCCAGCGCCCCGGTGATGCCGTTGAGGACGACGTCGGCGGGCCAGGCGGCGGCCTCCGCCACCCCCTCGGGCCCGGCCAGCACGCGCGCGCCCACCCCGTGCGCGGTCAGGGCCTCGCGCAGCTCCGGCACGGCGGAGGGATCGGCGACGGCGACCACGTCGGGCCGGAACTCGGCCGCCTGCCTGGCGAGCAGGTCGATCCGGCCGCCGTAGGCGGCCAGCGCGGCCACCCGGAACCTGCCGGGGTTGCGGGCGATGACGTCGAGGGACTGGGTCCCGATGGACCCGGTCGAGCCGAGCAGGACGACGGAACGGACGGTGTCTGGCTGCACCGCCCCATTCTCCCGGCTCGGACCGCGCTGTCGAATCGGCCGTACCGGGCCGTACCCCTCATGATCAGGCTGGATCATGGCGAAAATCTGTTAGGCGTGGAACACGGGATAAAAGTCAGTATTTAAGTCCGAATTTCGTCATATCAATAGTTGTAAAGCCTGAGAAATGCGTACGTACGGCGCACTAGCTTCCCGGAACAGCAACAGGCCCTCGGGAGGTACATATGCGGCGCAAGGCACGGCTCGTCCCTATTCTCACCGCCATCGCGGGAAGCACCCTGCTCTCCACGACGATCGCGCACGGCGCCGCGGCGGACGCCGGCGCGGGCGCCACGGCGGGCACGGCGGGCACAGCGGGCGCGGCGAGCGCGGCGGGCGCGGGCGGCGTCACCTCGGCACGGGCCGTTCCCCAGCCTGTCGAGAAGGAGGCGGCCGACACCAGGAAGGAGCAGCAGACCGTCCAGCGCTACTGGACCGAGGCGAAGATGGAGGCGGCCAAGCCGCTCGCCGCCCTCGTCCCCGAGAAGGACGGCGCCCGGCTCACCGCCGGGGCGATCGCGGCGCAGGCCGCGGCCGACCCCGTCTCCGTCCCCGCGACCGAGCCCGGCGGCGACACCGTCACGGCCCTCAAGGGCTCGGCGGCCGCCCGTGCCTCCACCGGCGCGGCGTGGACCCGCGGCGGGGCGATCGTCAAGACCGCCGGACGCGTGTTCTTCACCTACCAGGGCCGCAACGCCTCGTGCTCGGCGAACGCTGTGACCAGCGAGAACAAGAGCACCGTGATCACCGCGGGGCACTGCGTGCGGATGGGCGGCGCCTTCCACGGCAACTGGGTGTTCGTGCCGGGATACGAGAACGGCGACCGGCCGCACGGCACCTGGGTGGCGACCACCCTTTACACCACCCCGCAGTGGAACAACAGCGAGGACGTCAACTACGACGTGGCCTCGGCCGTGGTGGCCCCGCTGAACGGCAGGTCTCTGACCGACGTGGTCGGCGGCCAGGGCGTCTCCTTCAACCAGGCGCGCCGCCGTCAGATGCACTCCTTCGGCTACCCGGCGGCCGCACCGTACAACGGCTCCAGGCTGATCTACTGCGCCGGGCGGGCGTTCGACGACTTCCTGATGTCCCGCGACATCGGGCTGAACTGCAACATGACCGGCGGGTCGAGCGGCGGGCCCTGGTTCCTCGACTTCAACGAGAGCACCGGCCTGGGCACCCTCAACTCGGTGAACAGCTTCAAGTACGCCTTCGCCACCGGCTGGATGTTCGGCCCCTACTTCGGGGCCGAGGCGCAGGCCGTCTACGAGGCCGCCCAGACCACCGGCGCCCCCTGATATTCACCAGAAGTAATCACAAGAACACCCCTCGTAGTGCAAACTCGGGTTTCATGACCTCAAGCCTCCCCCTGCTTGCGGCCGCCCCGCTCGTCGCCGGGTTGCTGAGCGCCCCGGCGACCGGCGCGACGGCCACCTGGCAGACGGCCGCCGCGTCCGGGCAGCGGGCCGTGAAGACCCTCGCCACACCCCTCACCCAGAGAACAGGCGCGACGTCCGGCATGCCGGACGTCGTCGGGCACGCGACCGCTCTCACCGCGTCGGAGCGGAAGCGCGTGCTCGGTTACTGGACCCCTCGCCGGATGGCCTCGGCGCTCCCCGTCGACCGGCTCGCCAAGGTCACCGGGATGCTCGGGCGGCTCTCCGCCGCCGGGCGGGGGGTCGCCCCCCGCCGGAGCCCGCACGGCGCCGCGTCCCGCACCGCGGGCGCCCGCTGGACCTCCGGCGGGGCGGTGGGGCGCACCACGGGGCGGGTGTTCCTCACCATCAAGGGCAGCGACTTCGTGTGCTCGGCCAGCTCGGTCAGGAGCGCCAACAAGGACCTGGTGGTGACCGCCGGCCACTGCGTCAAGGACGGCACCGGCGCCTGGGCCGACAACTGGACCTTCGTCCCCGGCTACAGCCAGGGCCGCCGCCCGTACGGGCAGTACACCGCACGCCGCATGTTCGTCGCGGGCCCCTGGTCGCGCGAGGGCGACGACAGCCACGACATCGGCATGGTGGCGGTCAACACCAGCGGCGGCAAGCACCTCGGCGACGCCGTCGGCGGCCAGGACATCGCCTTCGGCGCCCCCCGGGGACGCCTCGCCAGCGGTTTCGGCTTCCCCGCCGACTCGCCCTACGACGGCGAGCACCTGGTCTACTGCGCGGGCCCGCTGCGCGACGACCCGAACGGGCAGACCGGCGACCAGGGCATGCGCTGCGACATGACCGCCGGATCCAGCGGAGGCCCGTGGCTGAGCGGTTTCAACGCCTCCACCGGCCGGGGCACGATCGTCTCGGTCAGCAGCTTCAAATACAGCGACGACCGCCACACCATGTACGGCCCCTACTTCGGCGCCTCCGCCAAGACCCTCTACGCCACCGCATCCGCGTCGTGACCCCGGCGCGGAGGCGGCGCTGAGGCGCGGCCGGTTCTAAAGGGTCAGGCCGGTGAGCACCATGACCTTCTCGTAGGTGAGGTCGGCGATGGCCGAGCGGAGGCCCTCGCGGCCGACCCCCGAGTCCTTCACCCCTCCGTAGGGCATCTGGTCGGCACGGTACGACGGCACGTCACCGATGATCACACCGCCGACCTCGAGCTCCCGGTTCGCCCGGAAGGCGTTGTCGAGGCTGCGGGTGAACACCCCGGCCTGCAGCCCGTACCTGGAGTCGTTGACCGCGGCGAACGCCTCGTCCACTCCCGACACCTTCTGGACGACCATCACCGGGCCGAAGACCTCCTCGCGGGAGACCTTGGCGTCGGCCGGCGCGTCGGCGAGCACGGTCGGCGCGAAGGTGGCGCCGTCGCGGGTGCCGCCGGTCAGCAGGCGGGCCCCCGCCGAGACGGCCTCGCCGACCCATCGCTCCACGCGCTCGGCGGCCTCGGCCGACACGAGCGGGCCGACCTGCGTCTTCTCGTCCGCGGGGTCACCGGTGACCAGTGCCTCGACGGCCGGGACGAGCCGGGACACGAAGTCGTCGTGAACCGACTCCTCGACGATCACGCGCTGGACGGCGATGCAGCTCTGACCTGCCTGGTAGTTGGAGAACAGCGCGATCCGCGAGGCGGCCCAGTCGAGGTCGGCGTCGGCGAGCACGACCGCGGCGGCGTTGCCGCCCAGTTCCAGGGTCACGTGCTTGCGCGGGACCCGATCGATGATCGCGTACCCCACGGGGGCCGAGCCCGTGAAGGAGACGACAGGCAGGCGCGGGTCCTCGACCAGCGCGGCGGCGCGGTCGTTGGACACCGGGAGCACGGAGAACATGCCCTCGGGCAGGTCGGTCTCGGCCAGGATCTCGCCCAGGACCAGCGCGGACACCGGCGTCGCGGGGGCGGGCTTGAGGACGATCGGGGCCCCGGCGGCGATGGCGGGGGCCACCTTGTGCGCCACCAGGTTGAGCGGGAAGTTGAACGGGCTGATGCCCAGGATCGGGCCGTACGGGACGCGCGAGACGTAGGCGAGGCGGCCGGCGGAGGCGGCCTCGGTGTCCAGGCGCACGGTCTCGCCGCCGAGGCGGCGGGTCTCCTCGGCCGCGAACCTGAAGGTGGAGACCGCGCGGGTGACCTCGCCGCGGGCCCAGAAGATCGGCTTGCCGTTCTCGGCGGTGATCAGGGCGGCGATCTCGTCGGCCCGCTCGGCCAGGCGGCGCGAGACGTGCGCGAGAGCCTCGGCCCGCACGTGGATCGGGAGCGCGGCCGCCTGTTTGCGCACGGCCGCCGCCGCGGCGACGGCCTCCTCGACCTGGCCGTCGGTCGGCACGGAGCAGACGGCGACGACGCGGCCGTCATGCGGGTTGGTCACGGTGAGCTCGGCCTCGCCCGTGGCGGGGCGTCCGGCGAGCCAGAAGGGGCGCACGTCCATGTTCCGACGCTATGTCACCGGCGCGGAAGCGGCCTTACTCCACTCCGCACAACAGCCCCGTGGCGGTACACCGTTCCGCATAAAACCCGCCCCCCAACCCCTGTAACGAAAACAGGGGCATTCGGGGATATTCCTTACAGGTGCCGGTTTGAATGATCCCGGGCGTGGCTAAGTCACCGGTTGGACGATGAGAGTGGAAGGGCGTGGGCGCATGACCTCCTCGGCGCCGCGCGGCCTTCAGGGTGCCTATCTGATCGGTGAACGGGCGTCCCAGGACCAGCTTCGCGCCAGGCTGCTCGACGTCGCCAGCCAGTTGCTGGTCACCATCGGGCCGGAGAGCCTGTCGATGCGCCGCATCGCCACCGAGGCGGAATGCTCGACGACCGTCATCTACACCATGTTCGGCAGCAAGGAGGGCCTGGCCGAGGCACTCTACTTGGAGGGCTTCGAGCGCTTCCGGCGCCGCCTGGAGGCCGTCCCCTCGCGCAAGGACGCGCTGGAGCACCTCATCGCCCTGGGCCCCGCCTACCGGGAGGCCGCGCTGGACGAGCCCGGCTACTACGCCCTGATGTTCGAGCGCGCGATCCCCGGCTTCATGCCGAGCGAGCGGGCCAGGACCCTCGCCCGCGCGGCGCTGAACATCGTCGACCGGGTGATCGCCGACTGCATCTCGGCCGGGTACATCGTCCCCACCCAGCCCAGGAAGATCGCCGACGCCGTGTGGGCCGCCGCCCAGGGCGCGATCGGCTTGGAACGTGCCGGGCACCTGCGCGACGGCAACACCTACGACACGGTCACCTACGCCGTCATCTCCCGCTACCTGGTCGTCGACCGCCACCGATCCTGACGGCGCCCTCCGGACGGGGCCGCCAGCCACCCCTGTCCCGCCCCCATCCCGACGGACCCCCTCCCGGGGACTCTGGCGCGCCCGTCACCTGGCGACGGCCAGGGCGACCCAGAGCTCGGCGCGGACCGCGGGATCCTCGAGGTCGCGGCCGACCAGCTCCGCGACCCGGCGCATGCGGTAGCGCAGGGTGTGGCGGTGCACCCCGAGCCGCTGCGCCGCCGCGTCCCAGTGGCCGTTGCAGTCCAGGTAGGCGCGCAGGGACCCCAGCAGGTCCGCGCGCGAGCCGTACGCCCTGAGGGGGGCGAGCAACGCCGAGGAGAACGCCTCCGCCGCGCCGGGGTCGAGCAGGGAGAGCAGTCCCTGACCCGCCAGGTCGGCGAAGCGCACCACCCGCGCGGTGCCGCGCCCGGCCGCGGCGAGCGCCCGGTCGGCCTGGTCGAGCCCCGCGCGCAGGTCGCCCAGACCCACCGGATCACCGACGCCGACGAGGCCGTGCTCGCCGAGCGCCGCGGCCACGGCACCGGCCCGCGAGGCCGGGACCAGCAGGACCACCCTGTCACCGTCGATGTCACCGTCGGCGTCACCGTCGGCGTCACCGTCGGCCGCCGCGAACTCGCTCCCGGCGGCCTCCAGCAGCGCCTCCGGCTCGCCTGCGCAGGCGACCACCACCAGCGGCCCGTCGTCGAGCCGCTCCCCCAGCCGTTCCAGCGTCTCGCGCCCGGCGTCCGCCTGCCCGGCCAGCAGCAGTCGCAGCACCGCGGAGCGGACCCGGCGCTCGGCGGCCAGGTGCTCCCCGCCGTGCTCGACGGCGAGCGTCAGCAGGGACGCGGCGGCGTTGACCACGGTGTGCGCGACCGGGGTGAAGGACCGGCCGATGCCGACGGCGAGGAATCCCCTGACGCGGCGGGCCCCGAGGGGCCGCACGATCACGTGCTCCTCGGGCGAGGAGAGGGCCACGCTCGCGGGAGCGCCCTGGCTCGTGATCCTTCTCAGCCGCTCCAGCTCGGGGCCGAGGTCTCCGGCGGCCGCCGCCGCGCCCCTGCCCGCCAGGTGCCGTACGGTCCCCGCCTCGTCGAGCAGGATCGCCCAGCCGCCCAGCTCGCGGGCCAGGCGGTCGATCACCGCGCGCGGGCCCTCCGGGCGCAGCGCGGCGCGGGTGAGGCGGCCCTGGGCGGCGAAGGCGTTGCTGAGCTCGTCGTACTGCTCGGCGGCGATCAGCTCGCTGACCGTCTTGCCGATGGCGACGAACGGGGTGTCGCGCGGCACCTCGACCAGCGGCAGCCCGGCCCGCGCGGCGGCCTCGACCAGCGCCTCGGGGATCGTCTCGTGCCCGAGCCCGACGCCGAACCCGAGCCCGGCGACCCCCCTGGCGACCAGGCGCTCGACGTAGGGACCGGCGTTGCGGGCGTCCAGGCGCATGCCCGTGGTGAGGACGAGCTCGCCGCCCTCCAGGAACGGGGTGGGGTCCTCCAGCTCGCTGACCGCCACCCAGCGCACCGGCCGGTCGAGCGCCTCCCGCCCGGCGAGCACGACGAGCCCGAGCGGCAGCCGTCGTACGACGGTGTTCAGCGTCGGCGCCACCACCACCCCCATTTTGTACGTTATGTCTATTCTGCTCCCTGCAATTTTGCCATAGTGCATCATCGGCACACCGGCATTCGCGACATAGCTTCACATCATGAGCACCGTCACCGAGGGCGGCCCCTCGCTTCCGCAGGAGCGCCGCCTCGTCACCGAGATTCCCGGCCCGAGGTCCCGCGAGCTGCTCGCGCGCAAGCAGGCCGCCGTACCCCCGGGCATCGGCACCACACTGCCCGTCTTCGTGACGCACGCGGGAGGCGGTGTCGTGGTCGACGCCGACGGCAACTCGCTGATCGACTTCGGCTCCGGCATCGCGGTGACCGGCGCCGGCAACTCCGCCCCGCGCGTCGTCGAACGGGTGCGCAGGCAGGTGGCGGACTTCACCCACACCTGCTTCATGGTCACGCCGTACGAGTCGTACGTGCGGGTCGCCGAGAAGCTCAACGAGATCACCCCCGGCGACCACGAGAAGCGCACCTTCCTGCTCAACAGCGGCGCCGAGGCCGTGGAGAACGCGGTCAAGGTCGCCCGCCACGCCACCGGCCGCCAGGCGGTCGTCGTCTTCGAGCACGGCTACCACGGCCGTACCCTGCTGACGATGACGCTGACGGCCAAGAACATGCCGTACAAGCACCGCTTCGGCCCGTTCGCCCCCGAGGTCTACCGGGTGCCGCTGGCCTACCCGTTCCGCTGGCCCACCGGCCCGGAGAACTGCGCCGAGGAGGCCGCGGCCCAGGCGATCGACCAGATCACCAAGGAGATCGGCGCCGAGAACGTCGCCGCCGTGGTGATCGAGCCCATCGCGGGCGAGGGCGGCTTCATCGAGCCCGCCAGGGGCTTCCTGCCGAGGATCCTGGAGTTCTGCCGCGCCAACGGCATCGTCTTCGTCGCCGACGAGGTCCAGACCGGCTTCTCCCGTACCGGCCACCTGTTCGCCTGCGAGGACGAGGGCATCGTGCCCGACATCATCGTCACCGCCAAGGGCATCGCGGGCGGCCTGCCGCTGGCCGCCGTCACCGGCCGCGCCGAGATCCTCGACAGGGTCCACGTGGGCGGCCTCGGCGGCACCTACGGCGGCAACCCGCTCGCCTGCGAGGCGGCGCTGGGCGTGATGGAGAGCATCGAGGCCGACGACCTGACCGGCAGGGCCCGCCGCATCGGCGAGACCATGCTCCCCCGGCTGCGCGCCATGGCGGAGCGGAACCCGGTGATCGGCGACGTGCGCGGCCGGGGCGCCATGATCGCCATCGAGCTGGTCGTCCCCGGCACCAAGGAGCCGCACCCCACGGCGGCGGGCGAGATCGCCAGAAGGTGCCACGCCGAGGGCCTGGTCGTGCTGACCGCGGGCACCTACGGCAACGTGCTGCGTTTCCTGCCGCCGCTGGTCATCCCCGACCACCTCCTCGGGGAGGGGCTCGCGATCCTGGAGAAGGCCGTGAACGAGGTCTGATCGTTTAGAACGCACCAAAAGGGGCACCCGGCTTGATGCCGAGTGTCCCTTTTGCCGTTATGCGGCTCGCATGTAGGTCGTGATTTAACCCCCGCTTGACATCCGCCACAGCGATCACGGGCTGCGACCGCGTTATAACGGTTCCGATAAGAAAGTGCGCGATCAACACAGGAAACGTGTCGACGTCCTCCCCGCGGCCGAGCCACGGGAGAAAACAAGGGGTCACCACGCTGGAGGTATTTAGCATGAACTGGGGGCCGCCCAGAACGGCACACGTCACGATGACCTTCGATCCGGAAGGGCTGACCCGCACCCAGCGTGAGGGCGACGCCTGCGTGGCCTGCCACAAGAAGTGGCCCCGCCCGCGGACCAGGATCGGCCGCCTTCCCGACGGCACAGCCCTCTTCGCCTGCCCTGAGTGCGCCGACGCGCTGCTGCCGCAGCAGGACGACACCCGTTCCCGCCCCCGGCGCGTGGCCTTCTTCTGACCTTCCCGAACTTCTGAACCTTCCCTGACGCCGAACCTCCCGGTACCGCCGGTGCGGGCCCGCGGGCCCCGCGCCGGCCCCGCGCCGGCCACGAGACCGGCTCACCCGACGGCCCGCCGCAAGCGATCCACCGGGAACCGGCTCGCCCTGCGGCCCGCCTGAGACGTCCCACCCGGCAGTCCATCCGAAGCGGCCCACTCCGGTAGTTTCTCCACATCGAGACATCGGAGCAGCGGAGCGCGCCCACACGCCCGGGATCGAGCCGCCGTACTGCCGGGAACGGTATCCGCACCCCCTGGGGGGCGAGAACCCTCCCTCCCGCGCGGACGGATGTCGAGACCGGCTCCCCCGCTCCGACATGCCTGTGAGAGGCGCCCGCACCGGGTGCCGCGAGCACGAGGAGCGAGACCGTGAAGTACATGCTGCTGATCTACAGCAACACCGCGATCTGGGAGACCCTCTCCAAGGAGGAGCTCGACGGCCTGATGGGCGAGGCCGACGCCCTCATGAAGGAACTCGCCGACTCCGGGGAGTGGGTCGGCGGGGAGGCGCTGGCCGATCCGTCACAGACCAGGACCGTGCGGGTGCGTGACGGCGTCCCCGCGACCACGGACGGGCCGTTCCTGGAGGCCAAGGAGCACCTGGCCGGATACTGCGTGATCGACTGCGAGACCCCCGAGCGGGCGGCCGAGATCGCCGCGCGCTGGCCGGACGCCCGGCTGTGCGCGATGGAGGTACGACCGATCATGGACGGGGCCGGCACCGAGGCATGACCGTTTCCGCCGAGGCCGAGGACCTGCTGCGCGAGCTCGCGCCGCAGGTCCTCGGCGTGCTCGTCCGGCGCTACGGGCACTTCGACGCGTGCGAGGACGCGGTGCAGGAGGCGCTGCTGGCCGCCGCCCTGCAGTGGCCCGAGCAGGGCCCGCCGGACAACCCCCGAGGCTGGCTGATCACGGTCGCGTCCCGCAGGCTGACCGACGAGCTGCGCAGCGAGTACGCGCGCAGCCGCAGGGAGAACATGGTCGCGGCGCGGGCGCCCGCCGACGAGCTCCTGTCGCCCGCCGCCGACGCCGAGCCGGCCGGCGGGCAGGACGACACCCTGACCCTGCTGTTCCTGTGCTGCCACCCCGCCCTGACCCCCGCATCGCAGATCGCGCTCACCCTGCGGGCCGTCGGCGGCCTGACCACCGCGCAGATCGCCCACGCGTTCCTCGTCCCCGAGACGACCATGGCCCAGCGCATCAGCCGGGCCAAGCAGCGGATCAAGAGCACGGCCATCCCCTTCGCGCCGCCTCCCGAGCCCGAGCGGGCCGAGCGGCTGCGGGTGGTCCTGCACGTGCTCTATCTGATCTTCAACGAGGGCTACACGGCCACCTCGGGCCCGGACCTGCAGCGCCGCGAGCTGACCGGCGAGGCGATCAGGCTCACCCGCGCGGTTCACGGGCTGCTGCCGGACGACGGCGAGGTGACCGGGCTGCTCGCCCTCATGGTGCTCACCGACGCCCGGCGGCCGGCACGCACCGGCCCCGGTGGCGCGCTCATCCCGCTCGCCGAGCAGGACCGCAGCCTGTGGAGCGGGACGTCGATCGCCGAGGGGGTGGCGCTCGTCACCGGCGCGCTGGCGCGGGCCCCGCTCGGCCCGTACCAGCTCCAGGCCGCGATCGCCGCGGTGCACGCCGAGGCGGTGCGCGCGGAGGAGACGGACTGGCCGCAGATCCTCGCGCTGTACCGGCTGCTCGAACGCCTCGCCCCCAACCCGATGGTCACGCTCAACCACGCCGTCGCGCTCGCGATGGTGCGGGGCCCGAAGGCCGGGCTCGACCTGCTCACGACCCTGGAGGGCGACGACCGGATGGCCGGGCACCACCGCCTGCACGCGGTGCGCGCGCACCTGCTGGAGACGGCCGGTGACCGCGAGGCCGCCCGCGCGGGCTACCGGGAGGCCGCGCGCCGCACCACCAGCCTCCCCGAGCAGCGCTATCTGGAGGGCAGGGCCGCACGGCTGGCAGGGCCGGAACCCTAGGCGGCCTTTACGAAGTAAGCTCACGAGGCGGGCATCAGGCCGGCAGGAGCGTCCTGACCGTCTCCTCGCGCATGCCCCACGGCGAGCCGTAGGCGTTGAGCAGTTCCAGGAAGGGCACCGCGTCGAACGCCTCGGGGCCGAGCACCCCGCTGCCCGACCAGACGCCGGTGGCCAGCAGCTCCAGGGCGACCACCGGGTGCACGGCCGTCTGCCAGACCACGGCCTGGCAGCCGTACTCCCGCATCGACCACTCGTTGTCGACCACGTGGTAGAGGTAGACCTCGCGCGGCGCGCCGTCCTTGCCCACGCCCTTCACCCAGGTCCCGGCGCAGGTCTTGCCCCGCATCCGGTCGCCGAGCGTGGCCGGGTCGGGGAGGCTGGCCGCGACCATGTCGCGCGGCGAGGCCTCGACGCCGCCCACCTTGATCTTGTTCGCGTTGTCCAGGCCGAGCTTGTGCAGGGTCTTCAGCACCCCGATGAACTCCTCGCCCAGGCCGTACTTGAACGTCACCCGCTTGGCGTCGATGTAGCGGGGCACGAGGAGCACCTCCTCGTGCTCGACGTTGACGCACTCGACGGGCCCGATCCCCTCGGGGAAGTCGAACACCTCGGGCTCGCTGAACGGCTCGGTGGTGTGCCAGTCGCCGTTCTCCCAGATCACCGGCGGATTGAGGCACTCCTCGATGGTCGTCCAGATGGAGAACGTCGGCGCGAAGTCGTAGCCGTCGACCACCAGGTTGGAGCCGTCACGGACGCCGATCTCCTCGATGGTCTCGAACAGGTGCTCGGCGGCGTAGCGCGCGAACACGTCGGCCAGCCCCGGCTCCACGCCCATGCCGACCAGCGCCAGCCCGCCCTTCCGGCGCCAGGTCTCGCCGAGGGCGAACTGCTCGTCGCCGAGCTTCACCCCGGTCAGCTCGTACGGCCTGCGCGGGTGGGGCCGCGACAGCGACATCGCCATGTCGAGGTAGTGGGCGCCGGCGTTGAGCGCCGCCTCGAACAGGGACATGGTGAAGCGGGGATCCACCGCGTTGAAGAGCACGTCGCAGCGGTGCTCGGCGAGGGCGGCCTCGACCGCGGCCCGGTCGGAGGCGTCCAGCCCGATGGCGCTGAAGCGCGGATCCGCGATCCTGGCCACGACGGCGGCGGCCCGGTCCTGTTGAGAGTCGGCGACCACGATGTGTTCGAAGAAATCTCGGCGTGCGGCGATCGGCACGACGGCGGACCCGACGCCGCCCGCTCCGACAAGAAGGATTCTCATAGCGGGTAGCCTACCCACTGACTGGTTGACCAGTCGATAGACGAGCCATGATTTTCCCACCGAATCCATCGTTGAAAGCGATCAATACAACGAAAAGCGTGGCCATACGCGAGACATTCGGACATGCCAGAGGAAGGACCCCGCGAGGAAGGGGACGGGCCCAGGACCCGTCAGGCTCCAATCCGGCCCCGCCGAAACCTGATCTGTCAGGCTCGGCCCCGAGGGGAACCGGTCACTTCACGAGCTGCTTCCAGCGCTCCACCCAGTCGGCGTAGTCGGTGCATTCCCCGCTCCGGCCCCCGCAATCGCGCGTCGGGCGGGTGGCGAAGCGGACGTCGCGCAGCCACCGGCTGTCACGCACGCGGTAGATCTCGCACATCCGGCGGGCGTGCCCGCCGCACGCCTCCGGGTTGGCCGGGGCGAGCCCGGTCCAGGCCGCGGCGGGGCGCTGCGCCGACGCCGAACTCATCCAGTTCAGCCACCGGTAGGCGCAGTTCGGGCTGGCGGGCCTGGCCGCGAGCATCCACGCGTCGGCCCACCCGGTCACCGGCGCCTCCGACGCCTTCATCGGCCGGCCCGCGCGCCGGAAGAGGTCCAGGTGGTACGGGAGGGCCTGGGCGATCCGCACCGGCCCCGCCGACAGGGCTCTCACCAGCTCCAGGGAGCTGTCCCAGTAGACCCGGTCGGGACCGGCGTCCTCGGCGAGGAGCTTCACGGCGGCGTCGAGCTGGGCGGGGGTGAGCTGGAACGGATCCTCGATCCCCAGCTCCGGACGCGTCCCGCCGAGGGCGAGCGCGGCGTCGGCGATGCTCAGCGGACTGTTCCTGATCGCCGCCGGAGCCGCTCCGTAGAGCGCCGACGGTTCCTTGGGCCCGCCCTCCTCGTGGACCACCTGGTTGACCCCCCACAGGTAGGGGATCCCGTAGACCCTGCCGTCCACGCGCAGGCCGGGCAGCTCGCGCAGGCGCTTGGGGATGTGCTTGTAGCCCGCGACCAGCGCCGTGTCCAGCGGCGCCACCTTCCCCCGCGCCACCAGCTCACCGGCCAGGTCGGGGGCGGGCGAGACGGCGTCGTAGGAGCCCGCGGCGAATCTGGCGGCCATCTCCTCGCTCGTACGGACCCGGTCGAGCTTGACGACGCATCCGGTCTCCTGCTCGAAGGGGGCGAGCCAGTTGGCCCGCGAGCTGGTCCCGCCGTACTCGACGTACCCCTGGAAGGTCAGCACCTGGAGCGTGCCCTCGCCCTTGCCGATGGACGCCGACGGTGTCGGTGCGGGGGTCGGTGCCGGTGTGGGTGTCGAGCCGGGGGCCGCGCCGGACCCGGAGGTGGGCGTCTCGGCGGGCGTCACGGGTGTGGCGGAGGGCGAGGGGCCGCGCGCCGGCCCGGCCACGCTCACGGCTCCCGCCTGGGCGCAGGCGGCGAGCGCCAGCCCTCCCGCTCCCAGCAGCGCTCCGAGACGCGCCCGGCGGAGCCTGTCCCTGCCCACGAGGCCCACGAGGTTTCCTCCCGACGTCGCCACCGATCTGCCCGGGAGCCTACCGGCCCTCCCCCGCCCCGGGGGTCCGTGGACGCGCGGAATCCGCACGCCGCACCGGAGGAGCCGGAGATTCCGGAAAAAGGCCGGAGAATACGCGAGCCCGCGCCCCGGCAGGAGGGGCGCGGGCTCGCGGTCCGGAGATTACCCGTTGGTCGGGAAGCCGAGGTTGACGCCGCCGTGGCTCGGGTCGAGCCATCGGGAGGTGACGACCTTGCCCCGGGTGTAGAAGTGCACGCCCTCGGTGCCGTGGACGTGGGTGTCACCGAAGAGCGAGGACTTCCAGCCGCCGAAGCTGTAGAAGGCCATCGGCACCGGGATCGGCACGTTGATGCCGATCATGCCGACCTCCACCTCGTTCTGGAAGCGCCGGGCCGCGCCGCCGTCGTTGGTGAAGACCGCGGTGCCGTTGCCGAACTCGCCGCCGTTGATCAGCTCCAGACCCTCCTCGTACGAGGAGACGCGGACGATCGCCAGAACCGGGCCGAAGATCTCCTCCCGGTGGACCCGGGAACCGGCGGGCACGTGGTCGAGGACCGTGGGCCCCAGCCAGAAGCCGGGGGTCTCCTGGGCGGCGCCGCCGCCCAGGACGGGGGTCAGCCGGCCGTCCACGACGAGCTTCGCGCCCTCGGAGACGCCCAGGTCGAGGTAGGAGACGACCTTGTCGCGGTGGGCCCCGGTGACGAGGGGGCCCATCTGGGAGGAGGGGTCGTCGCCGGGGCCGACGGTCAGCGCGGAGACCCGGGAGACGATCCTGTCGACCAGCTCGTCCCCGACCGGGTCCACGGCCAGCACCACGGAGATCGCCATGCAGCGCTCCCCCGCCGAACCGAAACCGGCCGACACCGCGGCGTCGGCGACGAGGTCGAGGTCGGCGTCGGGCAGGACCAGCATGTGGTTCTTGGCGCCGCCGAGCGCCTGGACCCGCTTGCCGTGGGCGGTGCCGGTCTCGTAGACGTACCTGGCGATGGGCGTGGACCCGACGAACGAGACCGCGCGCACGTCCGGGTGCTCCAGCAGCCGGTCCACCGCCACCTTGTCACCCTGGACGACGCCGAAGACGCCGTCGGGCAGCCCGGCCTCCTTCCAGAGCGAGGCCATCAGCAGCGACGCCGAGGGGTCCTTCTCCGACGGCTTGAGGACGAAGGCGTTGCCCGCGGCGATCGCGATCGGGAACATCCACATCGGCACCATGGCCGGGAAGTTGAACGGGGTGATCCCGGCGACGACGCCCAGCGGCTGCCGGATCGAGTAGGAGTCGACCCGGGTGGAGACGCCCTCGGAGAAGCCGCCCTTGAGCAGGTGCGGGATGCCGCAGGCGAACTCCACGACCTCCAGGCCCCTGGCGACCTCGCCCAGCGCGTCGGAGTGGACCTTGCCGTGCTCCTCCGAGATGAGGCGGGCGAGCTCGTCGCGGTTGGCGTACATCAGCTCGCGGAAGCGGAACAGCACCTGCGAGCGCTTGACCAGCGAGGCGTCCCGCCACGCGGGCCAGGCCGCGGCGGCGGCGGCCACGGCCGCGTCGACCTCGTCCACGGACGCGAGGTGAACCCGCCCGGAGACCTCTCCCGTCGCGGGGTCGAAGATCTCGGAGGTGCGGCCGGAGCCCTCTACGGGGCCGCCGCCGATCCAGTGGGTGACGTTCTTCACGAGGCGACCTCGGCGTTGATGGTTTCGAGCGCGCTGACGATGATCCCGAGTCCCTCGGCGGCCTCGTCGAGGGTGAGGGTGAGCGGCGGGGCCATCCGGAGCACGTTGCCCTTCAGGCCGCCCTTGCCCGCGAGCAGGCCGGACTTCCTGGTCTCCTCCATGAACCGGGCGGCGAGGGCCGGTGAGGGCTCGCCGGTCGCCGGGTCGACCAGCTCGACGGCGAACATCAGGCCCTTGCCGCGGACGTCGCCGACGACCGGCAGGCGCGGCGCGGCCCCGCGCAGCCCGTCGATGATCAGGGCGCCGGTCCTGGCGGCGTTCGCCTGCAGGTCGTGGTCGAGGACGTAGTCCAGGGTGGCGTTGGCGGCGGCCATGGAGATCGGGTTGCCGCCGAAGGTGGCCAGCCCGACCGCGTGGAGGTTGTCCATCAGGTCGCCGCGGGCGACGACGCCTCCCACCGCGAAGCCGTTGCCCAGCCCCTTGGCGAAGGTCATCATGTCGGGCGTGACGCCGTGGTTCTGGATGCCGAAGAAGGCCGAGCCGGTGCGCCCCCAGCCGGTCTGCACCTCGTCCGAGACGAACAGGATGCCCTCGGCGTCGAGGACCTCCTTGTAGGCGGCGAACAGCCCGTCGGGGGGCATGGTGAAGCCGCCCACCCCCTGGATCGGCTCGGCGATCAGTGCCGCCACGTCGCCGGCGACGGCCGTGGAGAGCACGTGGCGCAGGTCGTCGACGCAGGCCGCGATGTAGCCGTCGTCGGACAGGCCGCGGAACTGGGCGAGGTGCCGGTCGGCGCCGTGCAGGAAGTGCACGTTCAGCGGCGACAGCGAGTTGTTCTTCCACGCGCGGTTGCTCGTGACGCTGACCGCCCCGAAGGAGCGGCCGTGGTAGCTCTGCCGCATGGCGAGCACCTGGTCGGACCTGCGCGCGTAGGTCGCCAGCAGCAGCGCGGTCTCGTTGGCCTCGGTGCCGGAGTTGGTGAAGAAGACCTTCGCGTCCGGGATGCCGGAGAGCCTGGCGATCTTCTCGGCCAGCTCGACCTGGCCGCGCAGCAGGTAGACCGTGGAGGTGTGCACCACGCCGGTGGCGATCTGCCGCTCGACGGCCTCCCGCACCTCGGGCACGTCGTACCCGATCATGTTGGTCAGGATCCCCGCGAAGAAGTCGAGGTAACTCTTGCCCGACGCGTCGACGACGCGGTTTCCCTTGCCCGAGACGATCTCGATGGGCTCGTCGTAGTAAAGGGCCAGCCAGTTGGGCATTACCGCGCGATGGCGCGCAAGGAGGTCCGACATACATCGAGTATCACCTCTCGATGCCACCGCTCATACCTGCAACATGTCGGGATGTTCGCGTCTAACCCATCACACTGTCAGGTCCCGCCGTCCGGGCTTCACGGCCGGACCCCGGGCATCGACAGCCCTCGGGTACGGCCGCGACGCGCCGGTGGCCGGCCCGCCAGGGCGGGTACGGCCACCGGTGAGCGAACGCACGGGATCGACGGACCGGGAAACCTCTCAGCTCTCCGCTTTCACCAAGTCCGTGTCCGAACCGGCCCCGGCCCCGGGCCCGGGCGCGGGTGCGGGTGCGGAGCGCAGCACCAGGAACGCCAGCGTGGCGGCGGCGAGGGTGAAGCCGACTCCCACCCAGGAGCCGAACGACATGGCCGAGACGAACGCCTCGCGCGCGGTCCCGATCAGCCCCGCGTCCCCCAGCCGCAGCGCCTCACCGATCGACTCGCGTGCGGCGGCCGGGGCGTCGGCGGGCATCGACGAGGTGTAGACCCCGGCCAGCACGCTGCCGAGCACGGCGATGCTCAGCGCCATGCCGACCTGCTGGACGGTGTCGTTGAGCGCCGACCCGACACCTGCGTGCGCTGGCGGCACCGCTCCCATCAGCGTCGCGTAGGCCGCGGGGCCCGCCAGGCCGCCACCGATCCCCATGAGCATCAGACCGGTGATCAGCAGGCCGTACCCGGTGTCGGCGGTCATGAAGGCGAGCACCCCGAAACCGCCGGCCATCACGGCGAGACCGACGGCGACCAGCACCCGGTTGCTGACCTTCTGCCCCAGCCCGGCGCCGACCCCGTTGAACAGCGCGGCGGCCACGGCGTACGGCAGCAGCGCGAGACCGGCCTGCATGGGGCCGTAGCCCAGCACGAACTGCAGGTACTGGGTGAGCATCAGCAGCAGCGCGCCCGTGCCGAACGACATCAGCACGATCGAGAACGACGCCCCGCTGAAGTTCCGGTTGCGGAACAGTTCGAGCGGGAGCATCGGGTGCTCCGATTTCAGCTCCCAGATCACGAAGGCCGTCAGCGCGGCCACCGCCACCCCGGCGGCGACCAGCGACTCCGCCGAGGTCCAGCCCGCGGTCGGCGCGGAGATGACCACGTAGACCAGGGCGCTCATGCCGGCCGTGGACAGCACCACGCCGGCCGGGTCGAGCCTTCTCGCCGGGCCACGCGACTCGGGCATCAGCAGCGCCGCCGCGATCACGGCGACGACCGCGACCGGCACGTTGAGCAGGAAGATCGACCCCCACCAGTAGTGTTCGAGCAGGAAGCCGCCCAGCGTCGGACCGGCGATCACGCCGACCATCGCCACCGCGCTCCACGCGGCGATCGCCTTGCGGCGCTCCTCCTCGTCGAAGACGGTGATCAGGATCGACAGGGTGCTCGGCATCAGGATGGAGCCGCCGACGCCCATCAGCGCGCGGGCGCCGATCAGGTGCCAGGGCTCGGTGACCAGCACCGCGAGCAGCGAGGCGCCGCCGAACAGCACCAGGCCGATGATCAGGAAGCGCTTGCGGCCGTAGCGGTCCGACAGGCTGCCCGAGGTGAGCAGCAACCCGGCGAAGACCAGGACGTAGGCATCGATGATCCACTGGATGTCCGACGGGCTGGCCCCCAGGTCGACCATGAGGGCGGGGATCGCCAGGTTCAGGACGGTGTTGTCCACCACGAGGACCAGCAGACTAAGGCAGAGCACTCCGAGGATCCACCAGCGCCTCGGATCGCGTTCGACTCGTACAGTGTTCGATTCCACTCGCACACTGTACGATAACCTCGAACAGCGTGCCAGCGGATTTATGCTTGAACGGTGAAAGAGCACTTCAGCTCCGTCTGGACGCGCGAGCAGCGCACCGCGAAAAGCCCCACCCTCAGCCGCGCGCAGATCGTGCGCGCGGCGATGGAACTGCTCGACGCCGAGGGGCTGGACGCGCTGAGCATGCGCCGCCTGGGCGCCAGGCTCGGCTCGGGGACGACCAGCGTCTACTGGCACGTGGCCAACAAGGACGAGCTGCTCGAGCTGGTCCTCGACGAGGTCTACGGCGAGTTCACCGTCCTGAACGTCCAGGAGACCACCTGGCGCAACGCCGCCTCCTCCTTCGCGTACGGCATCCGCCAGGCGCTCTTCAGACACCCCTGGGTCATCAGTTTCATCGGGACGACCCCCGCCATCGGCCCCAACGCGATGCGGATGATGAGCGGCCTCGTCGCCACCTTCGACCACGCGGGGTTCCGCGGCCTCGACCAGGACTACGCCGCCTCGACGCTCATGGCCTACGTGCTCGGGATCACCGCGCCCGAACTCTCCTGGCGGTCCATGCTTGACCGGACGGGCCTCACCTCCAACGAGCTGAACGAGTCCATCCAGCCCATGGTGGAGAAGGCCGCCGCCGATCATCCGGAGCTGGCCGCCCGCTACGCCGAGTTCAGGTGCATGGACGTCGACACCACGAGGGCGCTCAACTTCGATTTCGGCCTGACCTGCCTCCTCGACGGCCTGGAGGCCCGCCTGAACCGCGCCGCGTCACCTCCGGCGTCGCGGGGCCGCCCGGAGCCGGGCACCCCGGAGCCGGGCAGCCCCGCCGCCGGGGACGAGGCCGGCAGTGCCCCCGGGGGACACCGGGGGTGAACCCGGGGGACGCCGGGCGCCAGGGGACGCCGACGGTACGCGGGACGCCGCCCTCGCCCTAGATCTCCAGCCACCGCTGGATGCGGCGGAGCAGCTCCTGGGCGTCGACGGGTTTGGTGACGTAGTCACTGGCCCCCGCGGACAGGGTCTTCTCCCGGTCTCCCTGCATGGCCTTGGCGGTCACCGCGATGATCGGCAGATCCGCGAAGTCGGCCATCTTGCGGATGGCGGCGGTCGCGGCGTAGCCGTCCATCTCCGGCATCATGATGTCCATCAGGACCAGGTCGATGTCCTCGTTGCGCGACAGGATCTCGATGCCCTTGCGGCCGTTCTCCGCGTAGAGGACCTGCATGCCGTGCAGCTCCAGGATGTTGGTGAGCGCGAAGACGTTGCGGACGTCGTCGTCGATGACCAGGACCTTCCTGTCCACCAGCACGGCGTCCACCTCCTCCACCGGCTGCGGCCGCTCGTCGGGGCTGGCCTGCACCAGGGGCAGCACGTCACCGGGCTCCGGCGCGGACAGGTGCAGGGTGATGCGCTCGCGCAGCTCGTCGAGGCTGGGCAGGCGCTCCAGCGGCTGGGTGTTGGACCGCCCCTTGAGGAGGTTCTCCTGCGGCCGGGTGAGCGTGCGGGTGTGGTGGGCGAGCACCGGCAGCCCGCGCAGCGCCGGGTCGTCGTCCAGCATGCGCAGGAAGTCGGCCGCCCCGTCCTGGCGCATGCCCAGGTCGAGCACGATGCAGTGGTGGTCGTCCGCGGCCAGGATCTCCAGGGCGGAGACCGGGTCGTTGGCGGTCGACACCTGGACGGGACCGTGCGTCTCGGGCAGGTCGGCCACGACGCTCTCGGCCAGCTGCGAGAGCAGCCCGTTGGGGCGGGACTCCACGACGAGCAGGCGCCGCCCCTCCGCCCCGGGGAATCTCTCGAGAGGCACGGCCGCCGGCGCGGGATGCGCCGGCGGGACCGGGGCGGACGCGGCGCCGAGGTCGCCTCCGGTGCGCGCGCGGGCGGCTGCCGGGGTGAGGGCGGCGATCGGCAGGTAGAGGCTGAAGGTGCTGCCGGAGCCCAGGGCGCTGACCGCCCGGATCTCGCCGTTGAAGAGCGCGGCGATCTCGCGGCTGATGGACAGCCCCAGCCCGGTGCCGCCGTACTTGCGGCTGGTCGTGCCGTCGGCCTGCTGGAAGGCGTCGAAGATCTGGGAGAGGTTCTCCTCGGCGATGCCGATGCCGGTGTCGACGACCTGGAAGGCGAGCGCCTCCTGCCCGTACGCCCCCGGCAGGTTCATCGTGCCCACCCGCTCGATGCGGAGCTCCACCGAGCCCTTCTCGGTGAACTTCACCGCGTTGGAGAGCAGGTTCCGCAGCACCTGCCTGAGCCGCTGCTCGTCCATGAGCAGTTCCTCGGGCACGTCGGGGGCGACCACGACGTCGAACCGCAGCCCCTTCTCCGTGGTCAGCGGGCGGAAGGTGGCCTCGACGTAGTCCAGGAGCTGGCGCAGCGGCAGCGGCTCCAGGCTGATGTTCATCTTGCCCGCCTCGATCTTCGACAGGTCGAGGATGTCGTTGATCAGCTGGAGCAGGTCGGTGCCCGCCGAGTGGATGACGTTGGCGTACTCCACCTGCTTGGCGGTGAGGTTGCGGGCCGGGTTCTGTGCCAGCAGCTGGGCCAGGATGAGCAGCGAGTTGAGCGGGGTGCGCAGCTCGTGGCTCATGTTGGCCAGGAACTCGCTCTTGTACTTGGAGGCCAGCGCGAGCTGCTTGGCCCGGTCCTCCAGCTCCTGCCGCGCCTGCTCGATCTCCCTGTTCTTCGTCTCGATGTCGTGGTTCTGCCGGACCAGCAGCTCCGCCTTCTCCTCCAGCTCGGCGTTGGAGCGCTGCAGCTCCTCCTGCCCGACCTGGAGCTCGGTCGCGAGGCGCTGCGACTCGGTGAGCAGGGAGTCGGTACGGGCGTTGGCGACGATCGTGTTGACGTTGACGCCGATGGTCTCCACCAGCTGCTCCAGGAAGGCCCGGTGCACCTGGGTGAAGCGGTTGAGACTGGCCAGCTCGATCACCCCGAGGACCTGGTCCTCGACGATGATCGGCAGCACGATGAGGTTGACCGGGCCGGCCGCTCCCAGGCTCGAGGAGACGGTGATGTATCCGGCGGCGATGTCCTCGACCAGGATGGACCGCTTGGCCACGGCGGCCTGTCCCACCAGCGAGTCCCCGAAGAAGTGGCGGCGGGCGGTCTCCCGGTGGCCGTAGCAGCCGACCACCCGCAGCTCCGAGCCGTCCGGCTTCTCCTCCGCGAGCAGGAACGTGCCGTGCTGGGCGGAGACCAGCGGGGCCAGCTCGTTCATCACCAGCTCTGCCACGACGGCGAGGTCGCGGTGGCCCTGCATCAGCCCGGAGATGCGGGCCAGGTTCGACTTGAGCCAGTCCTGCTCCTGGTTGGCCAGGGTGGTCTCGCGCAGCGACTTCACCATGGAGTTGATGTTGTCCTTGAGCTCGGCCACCTCGCCCGAGGCGTCGACGGTGATCGAGCGGGTGAGGTCGCCCGAGGTCACCGCGCTGGTCACCTCGGCGATCGCGCGCACCTGGCGGGTCAGGTTTCCGGCCAGCTCGTTGACGTTCTCCGTCAGCCGCTTCCAGGTGCCGGACACGCCCTCGACCTCGGCCTGCCCGCCCAGCCGCCCCTCGCTGCCGACCTCGCGGGCCACCCGGGTGACCTCCGCGGCGAACGACGACAGCTGGTCGACCATCGTGTTGATGGTGGTCTTCAGCTCCAGGATCTCGCCCCGGGCGTCCACGTCGATCTTCTTGGTCAGGTCGCCCTGCGCGACCGCCGTGGTGACCTGCGCGATGTTGCGCACCTGGTTGGTCAGGTTGTTGGCCATCGAGTTGACGTTGTCGGTGAGGTCCTTCCAGGTGCCGGCCACGTTGGGCACGCGGGCCTGGCCGCCCAGCTCGCCCTCGGTGCCGACCTCGCGGGCGACCCGGGTCACCTCGTCGGCGAACGCGCTCAGCGTGTCGACCATGGTGTTGATGGTCTGGGCGAGCGCGGCGACCTCGCCCTTCGCCTCAACGGTGATCTTCTGCGACAGGTCGCCGCGGGCGACCGCCGTGGTGACCTGCGCGATGCTGCGCACCTGGCTGGTCAGGTTGTTGGCCATCGAGTTGACGTTGTCGGTGAGGTCCTTCCACGTACCGGAGACCCCTCGCACGGTGGCCTGGCCGCCGAGGTTGCCCTCGGTGCCCACCTCGCGGGCCACCCGCGTCACCTCGTCGGCGAAGGCCGAGAGCTGGTCGACCATCGTGTTGATGGTCTCCTTCAACTCCATGATCTCGCCGCGGGCGTCGACCCGGATCTTCTGCGACAGGTCGCCCTTGGCCACCGCCGTGGTGACCTGCGCGATGCTGCGCACCTGGGCGGTGAGGTTGTCGGCCATCACGTTCACCGACTCGGTCAGCGCCTTCCAGGTGCCCGATACGCCCTTGACGTCGGCCTGCCCGCCCAGCCTGCCGTCGGTGCCCACCTCGCGGGCCACCCGCGTCACCTCGTCGGCGAACGACGACAGCTGGTCCACCATCGTGTTCAGCGTGTTCTTCAGCTCCAGGATCTCACCCCGCGCCGAGACCGTGATCTTCTGCGACAGGTCGCCGCGGGCGACGGCGGTGGCCACCTGCGAGATGTTGCGCACCTGGTCGGTGAGGTTGCCCGCCATGTAGTTGACGGAGTCGGTGAGGTCACGCCAGGTGCCCGATACGCCCTTGACGTCGGCCTGCCCGCCCAGCCTCCCGTCGGTGCCCACCTCGCGGGCCACCCGCGTCACCTCGTCGGCGAACGACGACAGCTGGTCCACCATCGTGTTGATGGTGTTCTTCAGCTCCAGGATCTCACCCCGGGCGTCCACGGTGATCTTCTGCGACAGGTCGCCTTTCGCCACCGCCGTGGTGACCTGCGCGATGCTGCGCACCTGGTCGGTGAGGTTGCCCGCCATGAAGTTGACGGAGTCGGTGAGGTCACGCCAGGTGCCGGCGACGCCGGTCACCTCCGCCTGCCCGCCCAGCCTGCCCTCGGTGCCCACCTCGCGGGCCACCCGCGTCACCTCGTCGGCGAACGACGACAGCTGGTCCACCATCGTGTTCAGCGTGTTCTTCAGCTCCAGGATCTCACCGCGCACGTCCACGGTGATCTTCTGCGACAGGTCGCCGGTGGCGACCGCGGTCGCGACCTGGGCGATGTCGCGCACCTGGTCGGTGAGGTTGCCCGCCATGGCGTTCACCGAGTCGGTGAGGTCCTTCCAGGTGCCCGAGACGCCCGGCACCTCGGCCTGCCCGCCCAGCTGCCCCTCGGTGCCCACCTCGCGGGCCACCCGGGTCACCTCGGAGGTGAACAGCGACAGCTGGTCCACCATCCCGTTGAAGACGGTGGCGATCTCCTGCAGCAGCCCGTCGCCGTCCTCGGGCAGATGCGTGCCGAAGTCTCCGTCGCGCACCGCGGTCAGGCCCGCCAGGAGCTGCCGAAGATCGAGCTCCTCCACGTCTGAAGCGCCCTTCGTGGCCCTGCTCCGCACCGTGCCGGCGGTCTCAACCATGTCCACCCTCGCGCCCTCGGCCGTAAAAGGTGAGGTAATCCTAGGCGGGCGAAAAGCGAGCGGGAAACGGGGAAACGGGGACATACGGGCGAGAAGGCAGCCGGGAAACGGGCAGGGAGCAAACAGGCTGTAAAGTACATGCCACTCGCGCTTACACGCTGATCGGATATTCTTGGCGGGTGCTCCCTACTGTCGCCGACGTCCTCGCTCTGGACACCGTCCGCCGGGGCAATCCGCGGGTCGTGGCGGGAGCCGACCGGCTGGACAGCCGGGTGCGCTGGGTGCACGTGGGCGAGGTCACCGACATCGCGCACCTGCTGCGCGGCGGCGAGCTCGTGCTCACCACCGGCATAGCGCTGCCCGACGACCCCGGCAAGCTGGCCGACTACATCGCCGAGCTGGTCTCCGTGGGCGCGTCGGGGCTGATCGTGGAGCTGGGCCGCAAGTTCATCGGCGAGTTGCCCGGCGCCGTGGTCCGCGCCGCCGAGGATCACGGCCTTCCCCTGGTCACCCTGGCCAGGGAGACACCGTTCGTGCAGATCACCGAGTCGGTGCACGCCCGGATCATCGACGCCCAGCTGGAGGAGCTCCGCGCCTCCGAGCAGCTGCACGAGGTCTTCACCGAGCTGTCGGTCGAGGGCGCCTCCCCCGCGGAGGTCCTCGGCCAGGTCACCCGGCTGTCCGGCTACCCGGCGCTGCTGGAGAACCTCGCGCACCAGGTGCTGGCCTGCGAGACCGCCGGGCGCGACACCGGATCGCTGCTGGCGGGCTGGGAGACCCGCTCCCGCGCGGTCGCCCCCGACCTGCGCACCGCCTACGACGCGGCCTCCGGCTGGCTGGTCACCATGGTCGGCGCGCGGGGCCAGGACTGGGGCCGCCTGATCCTGCTCTGCGACACGGAGCCGGGGCCGCGCGACATCGTGCTCGCCGAGCGCGCCGCGACCACTCTCGCCCTGGGCCGCCTGCTGGAGCGCCACCAGGAGTCACTGGAACGCCAGGCGCACGGCACGATCATCACCGGCATCCTGACCCACGCGTACGCCGACCCCGAGGAGGCCGCGGCGCGCGCCCGCGCGGTCGGTGTGCCGCTCACCGGCCGCAAGCTCGTCAGCGTGGTGCTCCGCCTGGCCGAGCCGTCGGAGAACATGCCGGACGGCCAGGAACAGCTCGCCCAGCTGGGCGAGCTGGCGGACGCGGCCTCCGCGGCCTGCCGCGAGGCCCGCCTTCCCGCCCTGATCGGCGCGCTGGACCAGAACCGGGTCGGCGTCCTGCTCCCCCTGCCGCCGCGCGTCCTGCCCGAGTCCGCGCTGACCACGCTCTCCGACCACCTGCGCGTCGCCTTCACGACCCCCTTCGTCCTCGCCGCCGGCTCCGTGGTCGAGTCGGTCCGCGACGTGCGGAGGAGTTTCCTGGAGGCCGAGCAGGTCGCCGACGTCGCCGTCAGGCAGCCCGACGGCCGCCCCTTCTACCGGCTGCCCGACCTCCGCCTGAGGGGCCTGCTCCATCTTCTGCGCGACGACGCCCGGCTGCAGACCTTCGCCGAGCGCGAGCTCGGCCCGCTGCTCGCCCACGACGCCCAGCGCGGCGGCGATCTCACCAGGATCCTGCGGGTCTATCTCGACGCGGGCCGTAACAAGGCCGTCGCCGCCCAGCGGGCCCACCTGTCCCGGCCCGCCTTCTACGACCGCCTCCGTAGGCTGGAGCGCGTCCTCGACACCGATCTGGACGATGTCGAATCCTGTCTCTCCCTCCATGTCGCCCTCCTGGCGCTGGAGTCCTTCCGAAGAGACAGTCCCCGTTCCTGAAAGGCCCCCATGACCGAGATCTTCGTCCCCGAGACCGCCGATCTGTCCCGGATGGTCACCGCCGCCGGGGCGTTCTCCGTCCCCACCGACGAGGTACGGCTGTCACCCGGCGAGCTGGAGCCCCACCAGATCCTGGCGGGCTCCCCGCGCGTCTCGTCGATCGAGCTGTGGTCCTCGCCGGACGGTAAGCAAAGCCGGGGCATCTGGGAGATCACGCCGGGCACGGTGATCGATGTGGAACGTGACGAGATGTTCGTGGTCCTGTCCGGTCGCGCCACGCTGGAGGTCGACGGCGGCGCCACCCTGGAGCTCGTCCCCGGGTCGGTCTGCCTGCTCGCCGAAGGTGCCAAGACCGTCTGGATCGTCCACGAGACCCTGCGCAAGGTGTATCACTGCGTGGGCTGACCCGCATCGGCGACCCGGGTCGTACGGCGCCTCGACGCCGTACGACCCGCGGGTGTCCGGGCTTCCCCGCGACCGGACCCGCCTGAATCGATGGTGTCCGGTTAACCGTGGTGTCCGGTTAACCGTGGTGTCCGGTTAACCGTGTCTGTCGGACGCGGTGTCCATGTGGACGTGGTCGACGGGATCGTCCGCGCAGATGTGGAGATCCCAGCGGCGCGGACGCGTCAGGATCGCTCCGAGGATGACACCGAGGAACACACTTGCGGTGATCACGATGAGAACGCTCAGCCCCATGACGGCTGCCTCTCGTAAAGATGTGCCGCTTGATCTGAGGAAATGCGGCCTACCGCACCGTAGCGCCGCTTTCCCGCCCGCGTGGCGAAACATCAAGGGACTAATCCTTATTGACCAGGCCTATCAGCCCATTGACCAGGCCCATTGACCTGGCCGAGGCCTTTTCGGCGCTCCCCTCCGGCTACACGGCCTCGCGTGAGTAATGACACTTTCTTGGGATGTTTCGCGTGTTTCGCTCCCCTGCACCCATGGATCTCGGCACGATGGTGCACGAAGTCGGAGACCAACGGGGAGAGATGCACATGTCGCGACACCTTGTCGCTGGATTGACGGCCCTGACACTCACCGCCGTGGCGATTCCCGCCGCGGCGGAGCAGGCGAGTTCGGGGTTTCCCTCCTCCGCGTTCCCGCTGGGCGTGAGCATGGCCCCGGTGAAGAACCAGCAGAGCGTGGCGCCAGGAATTACCCTTTTCAGGGTGAAACACGGCAAATCTACCCAAGGATGGACAGTTTCCGCTCTCATGCCCAACGGGCATGATGCCGGTTCCCTTGTCACCGCACAGACGGTGGCCCAGGCGGTGGAGGCCGCGGGATTCACTCCCGAGATCCTG
This sequence comes from Streptosporangium sp. OZ121, assembly GCF_051918885.1. Taxonomy (NCBI): domain Bacteria; kingdom Bacillati; phylum Actinomycetota; class Actinomycetes; order Streptosporangiales; family Streptosporangiaceae; genus Streptosporangium; species Streptosporangium sp. OZ121. Next base: position 1,886 of record NZ_JBPXMC010000019.1, on the reverse strand, counting down.
AAGGTCGTGCAGCCCGCCGCCTCGGACGCGCCCGCCGTGGAGCGTTACATGGTCCGGACCGGTCTCTGGTCGTTCGGCCAGCGGGCCAAGGCCGACAAGGTCGTGAAGGAGCTCAAGGAGTTCGACGTCCGGGCCAAGACCGACTATCTCGGCGACGACGGCACCGAGACCACCGGCCCCTGGGACATGCGCGTGCTGATGGTCAACCCGAAGGTGTTCAGGGGGTCCTTCAAGACGAGCGTCGGCAAGAGCGTGGCCAAGCGCGAGAGCACCAGCTCGATGTCGAAGCTGACCGGTGCCATCGCCGGGGTCAACGGCGGCTTCTTCAACATCCACACGGCCAAGGCGCTGCAGGGCGACCCGGTCGGCGTGTCCGTCGTGGGCGGCAGGCTCCTCAGCGAGGCCGTGCCCGGCCGTAGCGGTCTCGTCATCACCCAGGGCCGCAAGGCGCGGATCACCGAGCTGAAGACGACGGTCACCGCGATCTCCTCCGACGGGACGAAGACCGAGGTCAACGGCATCAACCGAGCCGCCGGAGCCGAAGAGCTCGTCCTCTACACCGAGGAGTTCGGCGGCAAGACGGCCGCCGACGGCGGCATCGAGGTCGTCGTCGACGCCGCCCAGGGCAAGGTCATCAAGGTTCGCCAGGCCGGCGGCATCGTCGCCCGGGGCACCTACCTGCTCCACGGCACCGGCCTCATGGCCGTCTGGCTCCAGGAACACGCGCAGGGAACCTGGATGAAGGTGGACAGCAAGGTCATCGACCTGCGCACCCAGCGGGCCATACCGCTCACCCCGGAGACACATGTCATGGGTGGCGGGGTCGGGCTGGTCAGGAACGGGCGGGTACGCATCACCGCGGCGGCCGACGGACACGCCTCGATCAACATGATGCTCCGGCGCCACCCGCGCACGATGGTCGGTATCGACAAGTCGGGCGGGCTGATCCTGGCCACCGTCGACGGGCGCAACCCGGGCGTCGCCGTGGGCGCCTCGATGGTGGAGGCGGCCCAGCTGATGCGGTGGCTGGGAGCCAAGCAGGCCATCAACTTCGACGGTGGCGGCTCCAGCGTGATGGTCGTCGGTCACAAGGCCGTGAACCGGCCTTCGGACGGAGCGGAGCGGACCGTGGGCGACGGTCTCTTCATCACGCCCTGACGAGGGTGATCAAACGGAGAAGCCCCGGCCCTTCTGGGCCGGGGCTTCTCCGTTGTCCGGGACTCTCATCGTCCGGGGCTCTCGTTCGTCCAGGATTCTCGTTCGTCCGGAATTCTCGTTCACAGCGCTCCCGGTTGTCGGGGTTCCCGGTTACCGGGCTCCCGATTACGAGGCCGTCTTTCCGGAACCCGGTGCGACTTCGGGAAGGCCGGTGAACTCCAGAAAGCCCCGTGAAAAGATCGCGAGAGGCCCGATTGCGAGAAGACCGTGAGCGAGTCGCGAGCAAGGCCGTGAACGGGCTGTGAGCGAGCCGCGGGTAAGGCCGTGAGGGCCTGAGCGGGCCATGAGCGGGAAGAACCCGTGAAAGCATGAAGGCCCCCACCAACGGTGGGGGCCTTCAAAAGATTGTCCGGCGGTGACCTACTCTCCCACACCGTCCCCGGTGCAGTACCATCGGCGCTGAAGAGCTTAACTTCCGGGTTCGGAATGTAACCGGGTGTTTCCCCTTCGCCATAACCGCCGTAACTCTATGAAACACACAAACACTACTGTTTGTTGTCTCAGAATTGCGTAGTGGACGCGAGCAAGACCTTGGTCTGGCGCTGCTCCGGACCCGGCGAAGGGACAGAGCGCTGCACAGACCAAGCATGTTGCTTTGTGGTCAAGTCCTCGGCCTATTAGTACTGGTCAGCTCCACACATTACTGCGCTTCCACTTCCAGCCTATCA
>NZ_JBPXMC010000018.1:0-181268 GCF_051918885.1 Streptosporangium sp. OZ121 | reverse complement strand
ACTACGAGTAGCAGACCATCGATAGGGTGCTGCTCGCCGCATAACAACCGGTGTCCACACTTCGGGGCGAGCCCCCCTGAACGACGCGGACGCCTGTACACCGACCTGGCACGAGCATGGTGGCAATGGGGCAAACCCGAACAGACCGCGACTGCCTTGTTGAACGCCTTCCGACAATCGGCCGACGAAGTCCGCGCCCGGCCCAGCATCCGCGCGATGGCGGTGACCCTGATCGACCAACATCCTCGGGTGGCCGGTGTGCAGACGCTGGCCGTCGCCATCGGCCATCGGCGCTGACCTGTGTGGCCTTTGTGTCCTGTTGAGTGAGAGCGAGGGTACGGCTGACATCCGGTTGCCAGCCCTATGGTCGGAACCCAGTCATGCCGCGCAGCCCTTGCCCCGCCACCCCCTCAGGTGATGCCGACGATGGGCAGCCGCAGGGCCCCGGGGGCGGCGGCACACTGGGATCCTGGTCGAGTTCACGACAAATCAACAATGAAGGGAGCCATCTCCGCCGGCGCGCCTTTGCCGGGCTTCCGCCCGTCGATACCCAGCGTGGCCAACAGCCGCCACACGTCGGTGGACGGATCACGCTGGAGGACCTGACACTCCAGGGCATGTCCGGAACGGGCCGCCCACGCTTGAGGAGACTCCGGTTCGGCCTTGAGGTCGACTGGCCCGATCTTCGCACGATCGGGCTCGCAGAACCCCTGAGCGCAGGAGGCCACCAGACTTCGGGCATGCGCCACCGCCTTGCCCTCCCGTCCTTTCAGGGCATCGCGCCGGGCGCCCTTGATGCTCTTCTCCCCCTTCCTGCCATAGTCCTTGAAGGCGTCCGCGCCCCTGGCCTGCCGCAGCTTCTCAACCACGATCTTGCCGCTGCCACTCTGTGCCCCTCCGAACATCTGGAAGTGCAGCAGTAACCACAGGTCGAACGACGGGTGCGAGAACGCGAGCTCGACCCTGGACTCGGCGGCGGCCTTGACCGCCTGTGGGATGTCATTCCACCGATCACGGTCGAAGAGCGCCCATGCCTCATCCTCACCCGCGACTTTCCGTACGGCTTCGACGATCCCCGAAGGCGTCCTTCCATCCCTGCGGGGGACGAGCTGGATTCGGAACGATTGCCGACCCTGACCTCCGCCGTCCCCGAACTGGTCGTTCAGGTAGTCCAGGTAGTCCGGTTCGGTGGATTCGCCCTCGCAGGCCACGTACAGCACCCGTACCTCACGCGAATGCGAGCCGAGTCTCGGAGCCAGCGGACGCTCGTCTTCCAGACTCCCGCGTCTTCTCCGCCTTCCCGGTTCCCGCTCTTTCCCCGCCCGCTTGCTCACGCCGTCGCCTTCGCCTCTTGCCTGGACAGTTCACGGACGATTTTTCCGGCGGTGACCCGAGGCACTCCGCCGTAGCGGCCACGTAGGTAACCGCGTTCCAGGTTCTCCTCCTTACGTGGCTTGGCCTCTGTCAGCGGGTACAGCTCGGTCTCTCCTGAGCGTTGCTTCACCGTGATCCACACCTGATCACGGTTGAGCGGCCTGTCGAGCACCTCGCTGCCCAGCAAGGTCGCGTCATGCGTCGTGAAGATCAGTTGTGCGCCGCGCGGGTTGGACGCGGGGTCCTGGAAGACCCGTACGACCTCGGCCGCGAGCGTGGGGTGCAGGCTCGAATCCAGCTCGTCCACCAGCAGGACCGATCCCTGATCCAGCACGGTGAGCATGGGCCCGAGAAAGGCGAACCAGGCATGGGTGCCCAGGGACTCTTCCGTGCGAAAGTCCAACGCCGTCTCTCCACCATTCGGTGTGCGATGCCACAATCTGATCTCGCCGGTCTCAGGGTCCGTATCAAGGCGGGTGACCCCCAAATCGGCCGACTGCAGCAACCGCGTGATCCGCTGGTGGTAGCTCTCCTCCTGATCCGAGCGCATGAGGAGCCGCTTGGTCCAGTCCACTCGGGCATTGAGATCTCTGCCCGGTGTCACCAGCCACAGGTTGTTGAGGAACCACCTGTGCACCGCCGACAGCTGGGGATCGTTGAGGGTCGCACCGACGGACAGGAACAGGGCGTTGGGGCGGGTCAACCTGACCAGCGGATCCCGTTCTCCCCTGAAGCCCTCTCCCCTGAAGACGAACTCCCCTCCCTCCGACTCAGGACGGCCCGCCTCCCGGTCGAACCAGACGTTGCGGCGGCCATGCGGGTATGAGTGAAGCCACTCCGCCTCCACCCGCTCATCCGACAGCTCGAAACCATAGGTGTAGCGGACGGGATCCCTCCCCAGGGCAAGATCCACCTCGAACAGGGTCGTCTCCTCGCGAGAGGCGGGATCGAGCTTGAAGGGCTGCCGGGGAACCACCTCCGGCGTCTTGGCCCAGTCGGCGAAAGAGTCTCGCACCGCGTCGCGCATGAGCTGGAAACCGCTGAGCAGGTTCGACTTCCCCGACGCGTTGGCTCCGAACACACCCGCTACGGGTTGCGCTGAAACATCTCGTCCCCGGTGTTTGAGGCCAGTCCTGCGTCCTGCACTCTCATCGAACTCAGTTGCGATCAGAGACAGCTCATACTCATTGCGGATGGACCGGTGGTTGGCCAGCCGGAAACGGATAAGCACCGTAGACCTCCTACCGAGACAGGGCTTTCCGCACTGTCATCTACATCTTGGTGCACAGAACCTGCACGTAACAGCCTATGACGCCCTCTCAACAGATGCCAGCACAGGATTACCATGTCCTCTGGAGCCTGGCCTGGTGGTATGAGGTTTGTAGCGATATGAGATCTCAGGACATATTCGGCCGCCGCGCCGGTCGGGCATCCGGACATTGACGGCAGCGGTGAAGGATCCCCGGCCATGGGGAGCGAAGGCGAGGACCGGGCCGGTGTGCCCCCTACCGTCCCGGACAGCACGACGCCCGTCGAAAGAGCGGCGACCTCGCCGTAATCGACCCCACGGCGGAACCCGGCGCCTCCCGTCAGGTGATCTCCACGATGGGCAGCCGCAGGGCCCCGGGAGCGGCGGCCGGGACGGCGGGGTTCTTGGGGGCGACGGGCGCGAGGCGTGCGTACGGGGAGCCCGGGGCGGGGCGCGGGTCCGGCTCGCCCCGGTTGGGCCACAGCGCCATCGCCCGCTCGGCCTGGGCGGTGATGGTGAGGGAGGGGTTGACGCCCGGGTTGGCGGAGACCGCGGAGCCGTCGACGACGTGCAGGCCCTCGTGGCCGTGGACGCGGTGGTAGGGGTCGATCACCCCGGTGTCGCGATCGGCGCCGATGACGCATCCGCCCAGGAAGTGGGCGGTGGCCGGGATGTCGAACAGGTCGAGCCAGGAGCCCGCGGGGATGCCGCCGACCTCCTCGGCCGCGTGCCGGACGAACTCGTGACCGGCGGGCAGCCAGGTGGGGTTGGGCTCGCCGTGGCCCCGTCCCGAGCGCAGCCTCAGGCCGAACGGCCCCCGGCGCGCGGACAGGGTGATCGAGTTGTCCTTCGCCTGCATGACCAGCGCGATGATGCCGCGTTCGGACCAGCGGCGGTGGTCGAACAGCCTCGCCACCCGGTGGGGCGCGCGCAGGGCCTCACCGAGGAACCTCAGCCAGCGCGGGGCGCCGCCGCCGTCGACGAGCAGGGTGCGGAGCATGCCCATCGCGTTGGAACCGTCTCCGTAGCGGACCGGCTCGATGTGTGTGCGGGCGTCGGGGTGGATCGAGGAGGTGATCGCCACCCCCCGGTTGAGCTTCTCCCCCTCGACCGACAGGCGCTCGAACCCGAGCAGCGCCTCGGAGTTGGTCCTGGTGAGGGTGCCCAGGCGGTCGGAGAGCCGGGGCAGCGTGCCCGCGGCCTTGAGCCGGTGCAGCAGGCGCTGGGTGCCGTATGTCCCCGCCGCGAAGACCACGTGCTCGGCGGTGAGCGCGCGGCGGCGCCAGGGCGCGCCCGTCCCGCGCGTCTCGACCCGGTAGCCGCCGTCCACCGGGACGACCGAGGTGACCGTGGTCTCGGAGAGGACCCTGGCCCCTGCCCTCTCCGCCAGGTAGAGGTAGTTCTTGATCAGCATGTTCTTGGCCCCGTGGCGGCAGCCCGTCATGCACTCGCCGCACTCGGTGCAGCCCCTGCGGCGCGGCCCCGCGCCGCCGAAGTAGGGGTCGTCCACCTCCACGCCCGGGGTGCCGAAGAAGACGCCGACCGGCGCCAGGTGGAAGGTGTCGCCCACGCCCATCCGCTCGGCGACCGCGCGCACCACCTCGTCGGCCGGGGTGACCGTCGGGTTGAGCGTCACGCCCAGCATGCGCGAGGCCTGGTCGTAGTACGGGGCCAGCTCGGCCTTCCAGTCGGTGATGGACGACCACTGGGCGTCCTGGAAGAACGCGCCCGGCGGCTCGTAGAGGGTGTTGGCGTAGACCAGGGAGCCCCCGCCGACCCCGGCGCCCGCCAGGACCATCACTCCGGTGCCCTTCTCGCCCCTGAGCACGTGGATGCGCTGGATGCCCTTCAGGCCCAGCGCCGGGGCCCACAGGAAGTCGCGGACCCGCCAGGAGGTCCTGGGGAGCGTGGTCTCGTCGAAGCGGCGTCCGGCCTCCAGGACGGCGACCCGGTAGCCCTTCTCCGTCAGCCGCAGCGCAGAGACGCTCCCGCCGAACCCCGATCCGATCACCAGCACGTCGTAGTCGAACACGGCGGCTCCCTTCGAACGACCTTCGCCAACCCCGGCGGCCCTCGGTGACCTCGACGACCTCCCGGCGGCCCCGGAGCCCCTCACTTCAGGTGGAGCGTCTTCATGACCTTGAAGGCGGTCGCGAGGGTGTCGGCGTACTTCTCGTACGCCATGCCGAGGATCGGCTCGAAGCCCAGCCAGGACGCCTGGCTGGAGACGGTCTGCCCCTCGGTGTACTTCAGCAGCCCCTCGGCCCCGTGGCGGCGGCCCAGGCCCGAGGACTTCATGCCGCCCATGGGCGCGTCGTAGGAGGCGTAGGCGGAGCCGTACCCCTCGTTGATGTTGACCGAGCCCGCCCTGATCCGGGAGGCCAGCGCCCGCCCGCGCGGCACGTCGCGGGTCCACACGGAGGCGTTGAGGCCGTACGCGGTGTCGTTGGCCCGCTCGACCGCCTCGTCGTCGTCGCCGAAGCGGTAGATCGCGACGACGGGGCCGAAGGTCTCGGCCCGGCACATGTCCATGCTCTCGTCGACGTCGGCCAGGACGGTGGGCTCGTAGAACAGCGGGCCGAGGTCGGGGCGGGCCCGCCCCCCGGCGAGGACCCGGGCGCCCTTCGCGACGGCGTCGTCCACGTGGGCGGCGACCGCCTCCAGCTGCCTCTGGGACGAGAGCGAGCCCATCTGCACGTTCCAGTCGAGCCCGGCGCCGAGCCTCATGTTCCCGACCTGCCGGACGAACCGCTCCAGGAAGGCGTCGTGCACGGAGTCGTGGACGTAGAGCCGCTCGACGGACAGGCACAGCTGCCCGGCGTTGGTGAAGCAGGCGCGCAGCGCGCCCTGGGTCGCCGCGTCCAGGTCGGCGTCGTCGAGCACGAGCATCGGGTTCTTGCCGCCGAGCTCCAGCGAGCAGCCGATCAGCCGCCGGGCCGCCTCCTCGGCGATCTTCCGGCCGGCCCGGGTGGAGCCGGTGAACGCCACGTAGTCGGCGCCGTCGAGCAGCGCCTCGCCCACCTCCGCGGGGTCGCCGAGGACGACCTGCCAGATCTCCCTGGGCATGCCGAGGGAGACCAGCAGGTCGATCGTCCACAGCGTGGACAGCGCGGTCTGGGTGTCGGGCTTGTGGACCACGGCGTTCCCGGCGAGCAGCGCGGGGACGGCGTCGGTGACGCCGAGCGAGAGGGGGTAGTTCCACGGCGAGATCAGGGCCACCGTCCCCCGGGGCTGGCGGGTCTCGACCGTCCTGGTGGCGACGGGCAGGATCCCGGCGCGCCTCCTCGGCTCCAGCAGGCCGGGGGCCCGCCGCGCGTGGTAGAGGGTGCAGCCGGCGACGTCGAGGACCTCCTCGAAGGCGTGCCTGCGGGCCTTGCCGGTCTCCCACTGGACCACGTCGAGGATCTCCTCGCGGCGGTCGAGGATGGCGTCGTGCAGCCGCAGGAAGGGCTCGGCACGCTCCCGCGCGGGCCGGGCCGCCCACGCCCGCTGTGCCTCCCGCGCCACGGCATGGGCGGAGCGGACGTCGTCGGCGGTGGAGACGGGCATCTCGGCGAGGACCTCGCCGGTGAACGGCGCCGTGATCTCCCGCGTCTTGCCGTCGGAGGTCACGTGCCGCACGACGCGTTCGATCATGCGGGGAGCGAGGACCCGTGTCATCTCGGCCCGTGTCATTTCAGGGGGAACGGCCATGTTCGCAGGGTAATCGTGGGAGGCGTGCCGTGGCTACCGGCGGGTAGCGAGGTGTTGAACCACGCGTCCTCCCGATCCGTCGTAGGGGCATGAGGACATCGATTCGTACGGCCGGCGCGGTCGCCCTCGCCGCCGCCCTGCTCGCCACGGCGTGCACCCCGACGGAGACGAGGACCGCCGCGGGCCGTACGACGGCGCCGGTCGATCTGGGGAACGTCAAGCTCGTCTCCTACGGCGGCTGCGACGACATGCTGGCCGGCCTGCGCGCGGCGACGGCGAGGAACGTCGGCCCCTGGGGCATCGGCGGCCCGGTCGTCATGTACGCGGAGACGACGGCGGACGCCGGCTCCGCCAAGCGCGCGTCCGGCGCGCCCGAGCACTCCACCACGAACACGCACGAGGCCGGGGTCGACGAGCCCGACCTGGTGAAGACCGACGGCGACCGGGTGATCACCGTGAACCGCGGCGTGCTGCGGGTGGTGGACACCGCGACCAGGAAGGTCACCGGCACGCTCAGGCTCGTGGACGCCGAGCAGGCGTGGGCCCCGGCCGACCTGCTGGTCAGCGGCGACCGGGCGCTGGTGCTGTTCTCCGGCGGCGGGATCATCCCGTACGGCGCGACGGCCAAGCGCGCGGCGAGCCCGGGACCGCGCTACGTCCTCGTCGACCTGTCGGGGAAGCCGGAGGTGATCGGCGCGCTCACCCCCGAAGGCGCCCACGTGGACGCCAGGATGGTCGGCTCGACCGTGCGGATCGTGGTCCGCAGCCAGCCGCGGATCGAGTTCCCCGACACCGGGACCCAAGGACTGTCGGACGACGAGCGCACCCGGCGCAACGCGGAGATCGTCGCCAGGGCGCCGATCGAGGCGTGGCTGCCGAAGTACGAGCTGACGTCCGCGGACGGCACGACCTCGGACCGCAAGGTCGACTGCGGGCAGGTCAGCCACCCCGCGGAGTACAGCGGGACGTCGATGCTGACCGTGCACAGCCTCGACCTGTCGCAGGCGCTCGCCGAGACGGCCCCGATCGGCGTCGCGGCCGACGGCGACACCGTCTACGGGACGGGCACCAGCCTGTACGTGGCCAGCAACCCGCACTGGTGGTGGCCCCGCCCGGTCGACCGGGTGATCGTCGAGGACGCCCCGGCGACACCGGCCGCCGAGCCCGCCCCGACCCTCCTCCCCGAACCGTCCACCACCCCGACGCCGACCGCGACACCGACCGCGACGGCGGCCCCGGAGCCGCCGCCGGAGGAGACCGAGATCCACCGGTTCGACATCACCGCGGCCGGGGCACCCCGCTACGTCGCCTCGGGCAAGGTCTCCGGCAGGCTGCTCAACCAGTACTCCCTGTCGGAGCACGAGGGGCACCTGCGGGTCGCCACCACCTCGACCGCCGCGCGGGACGCCTCGACCGGCTCCCCGGAAGCCGCGCCGGACACCTCCAGCGCCGTCTACGTGCTCGACGCCGGCACCCTGGCCAAGACCGGCGAGGTCGGCGGGCTCGGACAGGGCGAGCGGATCTACTCGGTCCGCTTCATCGGTCCCGTCGGCTACGTGGTGACGTTCAGGCAGGTGGACCCGCTCTACACGCTCGACCTGCGCGACCCGGCGGCACCGAGGATGACGGGCGAGCTGAAGATCACCGGCTACTCGGCGTACCTGCACCCGGCGGGCGACGGGCGGCTGATCGGCGTGGGCCAGGAGGCTAGCGAGCAGGGCCGCACGCTCGGCACCCAGGTCTCGCTGTTCGACGTCGGCGACCCGGCCAACCCCCGCCGCCTGTCCCAGATGTTCCAGAAGGACTCCGGCTCGGAGGCGGAGTGGGACCCGCACGCCTTCCTGTACTGGGCCAGGACGGGGATGGCGGTCATCCCGGTGAGCTCGTGGACGGGGACCGAGCAGAGCAACGGGACCGCCCTGGTCCTCAAGATCGATGATTCCGCGGTCACCAGGACCGGCACGATCACCCACCCCAGGCCCAAGCCCGCGGAGAACACCCGGGTGGCCTCGTACGACCCGGGCATCCGCCGCTCGGTCGTCATCGGCGACAGCCTGTGGACGGTCTCCGACCTCGGCCTCAAGGTCAGCGACATGAAGGACCTGGCCGACCAGGCCTGGATCCCCTTCTCCTGACCCCCTCGCGACCCGGCGAGCCCCAGAGCCCGCGCCCCCGGCCCGACCGCCGGGGGCGCAGCCGTTTGCACGGTCCAGACCGCCCTATAACACCGACATATACACCTTTACAAGATCTTGTCATGACACTTGAATCGGTGTTACCTCTTGCGCAACACACGTGATCCGCGTGTGCATGGCCGGCGACGGCCATCTTTCGCAGGAGGATCGGTGTCGACCAAACCCTGGTCACGCGTTACCGTCATCGCCGCCGCCACCGCGGCGCTCGTCATTCCCCTGCCGGGGGTCGCCCAGGGCGAACCCGGCGGCCGGCCCCCCAAGGTCCACGACTTCCAGGCCGAACACGGCGCCAAGCCCGACCTGGACAACCGGCGCGGCAGCGTCGCACCCCCCACCTCCCTCTCCAGGTCGGCGACGGCGAGCGCCGCGACGATCCGGTGGAACGCTCTCGGCACCCCGGCCGTCGTCACCGGCTCCGCCCCCCTCGCCGAGGGCCTGGACGCCGACCCCGAGCGGGCCGCGCGGGCCTACCTCAAGGCGAACGAGAGCCTCTTCGGCCTCTCCGGCGAGGCCGTGGACGCGCTGGAGAAGATCGCCGCCAACCCCATCGGCGACGGGTACGCCGTACTCCTGCGGCAGAGGTTCGGCGGCCTGCCCGCGGGCGTGGACGGTCAGGTCGTGGTCGGCGTGAAGGGCGGCAAGGTCCTCCACGTCACCTCGACCCTCTCGCGCTCCTCCGAGGCGCCTCCCGCCGCCAGGCTCACCGAGCAGCAGGCGCTGGAGATCGCGGCCAGGGACGGCGGGATCGACCTGGCCACGGCCACCGTCAAGAAGGCCACCGCCACGGCGGTGCCCGCGCCCGACGGGACGCACAACGCGTTCCAGATCACCCTGATCGGCGGCGGCGAGGGCGAGCCCGCCGCGTACACGACGCACGTGGACGCGGTCAGCGGCGAGATCCTGACCCGCGAGAACCTGGTGGACCACCACAGCGCGCCGGACGACCCCCGCTGGGAGGCGTTCCCGGCCAATCCGCCGGCCGACTACTCCTCCACCGACACCCGCGCGACGTGGTGCGCCACGGCCGGACCCGGCTGCGACCTGGTCGGGGCCGACCCGGCCACCGGCAAGGCGTGGGACGTCGACCACGCCACGGACACCCCGACGAACACGAGCGTCGGCAACGCCGCCAAGACCGTGGAGAACCGCGCCAGCGGCGACGCGTTCTCCGTCGGCACCCGCAGCAACGTGGCCACGCCGAACCGCGAGTACGTCTACCCGTGGACCAACAAGTGGTACACGGCCAAGTGCGACCCGGCCGTCCTCGACCAGCCCGGCGAGGCCGACCTCGAAGCCGCCATCTCCAACCTGCACGTCATGCACAACCGCATGCACGACTGGTCCTACCGGCTCGGCTTCACCGAGACCGCCTGGAACATGCAGAACGACAACGGCGAGCGCGGCGGCCTCGGCGGCGACCCCGAGCAGGGCAACGCCCAGGCGGGCGCCCGGGTGCTCAGCGTGCGCGACAACGCCAACCAGATCACCGGCCCCGACGGGATCGCGCCCATCACCAACATGTACATGTGGCAGCCGATCGCGGGCGCGTTCTACTCGCCCTGTGTGGACGGCGACTACGACATGTCGGTGATCGGGCACGAGTACACGCACGCGATCTCCGGCCGCATGATCGGCGGCCCGAACGCCGGGTGGAGCGGCGCCCAGGCCGGGGCGATGAACGAGAGCACCTCCGACCTGTTCGCGATGGAGTACCTCTCCGAGTACGGCTTCCGCCCCGCGGGCGACACCCCGTACGTCACCGGCGGCTACGTCACCGGCGACAAGAAGGCGGGCATCCGCAACTACGACATGTCCAAATCCCCGCTGAACTACAGCGACATCGCGTACGACATCGTCGGCCAGCAGGTGCACGCCGACGGTGAGATCTGGTCGGCGACCCAGTACGACGTGCGCAGGGCCTTCGTCCAGAAGTACGGCCAGGGCACCCCGGCCAAGCAGAAGGCGTGCGCCGACGGCAAGACCCCGCTCGGGGAGTGCCCCGGCAACCGCCGCTGGGCGCAGGTCTCCTTCGACGCGCTGCTGCTGATGGCCTCCGGCGCGGTCAGCTACGTCGACCACCGCGACGCGCTGCTCGCGGCCGACGCCATCCGCTTCGGCGGCGCGAACCAGGCCATCATGTGGCGCGCGTTCGCCGAGCACGGCCTCGGCGAGGGCGCGGCGAGCGCCGGGGCCAACGACCCCGACCCGACGCCGAGCTTCGTCGACCCGGCCGGCAAGAACGGGAAGATCCAGCTCAAGCCGCTGCTCGAGGCCAAGGACGCCGCGCTGCGGCTGTACGTCGGCGACTACGAGGGCCGCGTCGTGCCGGTGGCCGACACCGACCCGGCGACCGAGCTCGGCGACACCGTCGAGATGACCCCGGGGATCTACGACTTCGTGGTCGCGGGCAACGGGTTCGGGCACACCCGGGTGAAGTTCGCGGTGCTGCCCGGCCTGAAGCTGCCGCTGCCGCTCGCGATCCCGAAGAACCTCGCCTCGGCGGCGCTGGGCGCCACCGCGACCGGCGACGGCGTCAACCAGGCCAAGCTGATCGACGAGACGGAGGCCACGAACTGGGCCTCGCTCACCGGCCCGGTCAAGGGCAAGGCCGTCACCGTGGACCTGGCCGGGACCAAGCCGGAGAAGATCCGCCGCGTGCAGGTCAGCGCCATGCTCAGGCCCCCCGCCGCCACCGACCCGGCCGACCCCGGCACCCAGAACCGCTTCAGCGCCCTGCGCGCCTTCGAGGTCCTGGCCTGCGACGCCACCAGGAAGGACTGCTCCTCGCCCGCGTCCTTCTCGGTCGTCTACACCAGCCCGCCCAACGCCTTCGACACGCGCAGGCCGCGTCCTCGCGGCGCCGACCTGCTCATCGAGTCCTTCAAGATCCCCACGACCACCGCGACCCACCTGACCCTGCGGGCCATCTCCACCCAGTGCACCGGCAACCCGGTCTACGCCGGCGAGCAGGACGCCGACCCCAACTCCGCCACCGACTGCGCCACCGCCAGCCCCGCCAGGGACCACCTGCGCGCGGCCGAGTTCCAGGCCTTCACCCGCTAGTCCTCCCGGAGTCTCCTGCCGGCCTCTCCCGAGGGGCCGGCAGGCCCTCCGGACACCCGCCCAGCCCCTCCGGAGCCCGTCAGTCCCTCCGGAGGAGTCCCCGGGTCCCGAGTCTCTCGGGGCCCGGGGACCTTTCCGTTCCGGGGCCTTCCGTTTTCCGGCGCGTTCCGCTTCCGGCTCCCGAAGGGGGCTAGACCGGGTTCGTCTCGGGACTGGCCACCGGCACGATCTCCGGGGCGCCCAGGCGGATGGCGTCGGCCTCCTGGTCGGTGTCCTGCTCCTGGGAGAGGCGCTCGGACTCGACGCGCTTGGTGTAGTACTCCACCTCGCGCTTGATCTGCTCGGCGTCCCAGCCCAGCGGCTCGGCGAGCAGCTGGGCCGTCTCCTCGACCACGCCCACCCCGCGGTGGAAGGTCTCGATCGAGATGTGCGTACGCCGGGTCAGCACGTCGTTCACGTGCCGGGCGCCCTCGTGGGTCGCCGCGTAGACCACCTCCGCCCGGAGGTAGTCGTCGGCCCCCGTCAGCGGCTTGGCCAGCGACGGGTCCCGCTCGATCAGCGCCAGCACCTCGTCGATCATCGACCCGTACCGCTGGAGCAGGTGCTCGATCCTGGCCACGTGCAGCCCGGAGGACTGGGCCAGCCGCTGCCGGGAGTTCCACATCGCCTGGTAGCCCTCGGCTCCGACCAGCGGGACCCGGTCGGTGCAGGAGGGCGGGACCCGCTGGTCAAGGCCGTGCGCCACGGCGTCGACCGCGTCCTTCGCCATAACACGATATGTCGTGTATTTTCCGCCGGCCACCATGACCAGGCCCGGGACGGGGTGGGCCACCACGTGCTCGCGGGAGAGCTTGGACGTCTCCTCCGACTCCCCCGACAGCAGCGGGCGCAGCCCGGCGTAGACGCCCTCGACGTCCTCGCGGGTGAGCGGGACCGAGAGCACCTCGTTCACATGGTCGAGGACGTAGTCGATGTCCGACCGCGACGCCGCCGGATGGGCCCGGTCCAGCTTCCACGCGGTGTCGGTGGTGCCGATGATCCAGTGACGACCCCAGGGGATGACGAACAGCACCGACTTCTCGGTGCGCAGGATGATCCCGGTGAGCGAGTGGATCCGGTCGCGCGGCACCACCAGATGGATCCCCTTGGAGGCGCGCACGTGGATCTGCCCGCGCCCGCCGACCATCTCCTGGACGTCGTCCGTCCACACCCCGGTGGCGTTGACCACCTGGCGGGCCCGCACCTCAAGCTCCCTGCCGCCCTCCAGGTCGCGCACCCGGACACCGGTGACCCGCTCCCCCTCGCGCAGGAAACCCACCACCTGCGCCCGCGAGGCGACGTTGGCCCCGTACATGGCCGCCGTCCGCAGCGTGGTCATCACATGGCGGGCGTCGTCGACCTGGGCGTCCCAGTACTGCACCGCGCCGGAGAACGCCGTCTTGCGCAGCGCGGGCGCGAGCCGCAGCGCCCTCGTACGCGACAGGTGCCTGTGGCCCGGCACGCCCCGGGCGAGCCCGGTGGAGAAACCCATCGTGTCGTACAGCACCAGGCCGGCGCCGACATAGGGCCGCTCCCAGCCGAAATGCGTCAGCGGGAACAGGAACGGCACCGGCCGCACCAGGTGCGGGGCGATCCGCTGCAGCAGCAGGGCCCGCTCCTGGAGCGCCTCCCTGACCAGGTCGAAGTTGAGCTGTTCCAGATAGCGCAGGCCGCCGTGGATCAGCTTGGACGACCTGGACGAGGTGCCCGAGGCGAAGTCACGCGCCTCCAGCAGCCCGACGGACAGGCCCCGGGTCACCGCGTCCAGCGCGACTCCCGCTCCGACGACCCCGCCTCCGATCACCACCACGTCGAGTTCCTCGGCGCTCATCTGCGCCAGTGCGGCGGACCGCTCGGCAGGACCGAGCCGTCCGGTGCCCATTCGCGCCGTCATGTGCAACCCCCTGGGGTGCGGCTTGTCGCCTTACGTGAGGTATCTACCCATCTACCCTAGGCACCATTACCGACCGGTAGGCAACGGCGGCGGTGACGCGCCACCGCGCCCTCCAGGCCCCGCCCGTGGCGTGTGACCGGGCGCGCACGCCCCGGAGCGTACGGTCACCGCTGGAGTGCCGGGAGCCGGTTCTCCCGAGGACCCGCGAGGATGGGGAGCATGAGCATCACACTCGCCGACGCCCGCGTCGTGACCCCCGAAGGTGTCCACGAAGGCTGGCTCACCATCGAAGACGGCCGCATCACCTACGTGGGCCAGGGCTCGGCCCCCGGCGCAGGGCTCGGTCTCGGCGGCCGGTACGTCGTGCCGGGCTTCGTCGACATCCACAACCACGGCGGGGCGGGCGGTTCCTTCCCCACCGGCGACCCGGATCAGGCGAGCCGGGCCGTCGACCTGCACGCCCGCCACGGCACCACCACGCTCATGGCCAGCCTGGTCACCGCGTCCCCCGAGGACCTGGCCAGGGCCGCCTCCTCCCTCGCCGACCTGTGCGAGGACGGGCTGCTGGCCGGGATCCACTTCGAGGGCCCCTACATCTCCGCCGCCCGCTGCGGGGCGCACAACCCGGCGCTGCTGCGCGAGCCCTCGCCCGGGGAGCTCAGAACGCTGCTCAAGGCCGGACGCGGCCACGTGCGGATGATCACCATCGCCGCCGAGCTGCCCGGCGCGCTGGACACCGTACGGGAGGCGGTGGCAGGCGGCGTGATCGCCGCTCTCGGCCACAGCGACGCCACCTACGAACAGACGATCTCCGGCATCGAGGCGGGCGGCAGCGTCGCGACCCACCTCTACAACGCGATGCCGCCGCTGCACCACCGCGACCCCGGGCCGATCGCCGCGCTGCTCCAGGACGAGCGCGTCACGGTCGAGCTGATCAACGACGGCGTGCACCTGCACCCGGCCATGACGCGCCTGGCCTTCGAGGTCGCGGGTCCCGGCAGGACCGCGCTGATCACCGACGCCATGGCGGCGGCGGGCATGGGCGACGGCGTCTACGGGCTCGGCCCGATGACGGTGAACGTCGCGGACGGGGTGGCCCGCCTGGCCGAGAGCGGCACCATCGCGGGCAGCACCCTGACCATGGACGTCGCGTTCCGGCGCGCCGTGCGCGAGGTGGGCCTGTCACTGGCCGAGGCGTCCGAGATCGCCTCCCTGACCCCGGCGCGGGTGCTCGGTCTCGCCGACCGCCTGGGATCCGTCTCGGTCGGCAAGCGGGCCGACCTGGTGGTGCTCACCGACGACCTGGAGGTCTCCGGCGTCATGCGCGGCGGCGCCTGGATCACCGAGCCCCGCTGAACCCCTGGATCCGGGCGGCTCAGGACCAGTCCCAGCGGATGCCGACCAGGCCGGGTTCCAGCGACCCGGCCACCAGGTGCACGGCGTTGTGGGCGTTGAGGGAGAGCTCGCCGAGATCCTCCTCCCCGGTGCCGGAGCCCTGCCGGGCGAACCGCTGGACGCGCACCGGGAGGGCCTCCGGCGCGAAGTTCACCCGGAGCACGTACTGCCCGGCCGGGTGCCGGAAGCCCCGCTCGTACTCGACGGTCTCCACGCCGCTCGGGTCGGCCAGCTCGTAGCGGATGATCTGCGTCTCGCCGGGCCGCAGCATCTGGTCGAACAACAGTTCCGCCACGACCAGGGCGGTCGGCCCGTCGCGGCGCACCCGGCCGACCCGGCAGTCCTCCAGGGCCCGGACGCGCACGCGCTCCACGTCGCATCCCAGGTCACCGCGGTAGACCATGATGTAGCGGTCGGTGGCCTCCTCGTGCGCCTGCACCACCTGGAGCGTCTCGCGCCGCGCGGTGCTGCGGTCGGGACCGATCTGCAGCGTCTCGTACATCCCGGCGATGTGCAGGCGCCGGTCGTCGGCCACCCCGTTCAGATCGTGGATCATCGCCGACAGCGTCTGGGAGGACTCCATGATCGCGGAGTAGGGCAGGGCGCCCACCGGCAGCTTCCCCGCGTCCCGCCCGCGAGGCCTGGGCGGGCCGAGAAGGGCCATGAGGGAGCGCGGCGGCAGGACGAGGATCTCCTCCAGGGCGCGCACGGCGCGCAGCGACTCGGGGCGCTCAGGGCGGCGCAGCCCCTGTTGCCAGTAGCTCAGGCTCGTCATCCCGACCCGGAGGCCGCGTTCGCCGAGATGCCGGCGAAGCCCGGTCAGCGTCAGCCCGCGGGTCTCCACCGCGGCGCGTAGCGCGACGTGGAAGGGCCCCTCCTTGAGGGCGACCCGGAGCTCCCGATCAGTTGGCACGTACGAATGCTCACAGATTTCTTCAAGCGCGTCATTTCGGTTATCGGCGGCACGGGAGACGGCGAGCACCCGGACTCGCGGGAGGGCGGCCCGGACTCGCGGGAGGGCGGCCCGGACTCGCGGGAGGGCGGCCCGGACTCGCGGGAGGGCGGCCCGGACTCGCGGGAGGGCGGCCCGGACTCGCGGGAGGGCGGCCCGGACTCGCGGGAGGGCGGCCCGGACTCGCGGGAGGGCGGCCCGGATGAGGTTCCGCCCCGCCCCGCGAGATGTCAGCCGATCTGCGGAGCCACGACGACCTCGACCCGCTGGAACTCCTTGAGGTCGGAGTATCCGGCGGTGGCCATCGTGCGCCTGAGCGCGCCCATCAGGTTCATCGAGCCGTCGGCGACCGAGGAGGGGCCGTGCAGGATCTGCTCCAGCGTGCCGACCGTGCCGAACTCGACCCGCTTGCCCCTGGGCAGCTCGGGGTGCTGCGCCTCGGAGCCCCAGTGGAAGCCCTGGCCGGGAGCCTCGACGGCCCGCGCCAGCGGCGAGCCGACCATGACCGCGTCCGCGCCCACGGCGATCGCCTTGGCGATGTCGCCGGAGGTGCCCATGCCGCCGTCGGCGATGACGTGGACGTAACGGCCGCCGGACTCGTCCATGTAGTCGCGGCGGGCGGCGGCCACGTCGGAGATCGCGGTGGCCATCGGCACCACCACGCCCAGCACCGTGCGGGTGGTGTGCGAGGCGCCGCCGCCGAAGCCGACGAGCACCCCGGCCGCGCCGGTCCGCATCAGGTGCAGCGCCGCGGTGTAGGTGGCGCACCCCCCGACGACCACGGGGACGTCGAGCTCGTAGATGAACTGCTTGAGGTTGAGCGGCTCGGCCCTGCCGGAGACGTGCTCGGCGGAGACCGTGGTGCCGCGGATCACGAAGATGTCCACGCCCGCGTCGATGACGGCCTTGTGGTACTGGACCGTGCGCTGCGGGGACAGCCGGACGGCCGTCGCCACCCCGGCGGCGCGGATCTCCTCGATGCGGCGGCCGATCAGCTCCTCCTTGATCGGCGCGTCGTAGATCTCCTGCAGCCGCTTCGTGGCGGGCTCGCCCTTGAGCTCGGCCACCTCCTCCAGCAGCGGCATCGGGTCGTCGTACCGGGTCCACAGCCCCTCGAGGTCGAGCACGGCGAGACCGCCGAGCCTGCCGACCTCGATGGCGGTCTTCGGCGAGACCACGCTGTCCATCGGGCTCACCACGACGGGCAGCTCGAAGCGGTAGGCGTCGATCTGCCAGGCGATCGAGACCTCCTCCGGGTCGCGGGTGCGACGGGACGGAACGATGCCGATCTCGTCGAGCGCGTAGGCACGACGGCCGTTCTTGCCGCGGCCGATCTCCACCTGAGTCATATGTCTGTCTTTCCCGTTCCGTGCGTGCACAGCGCACGCCGCGTTCCATGCGTGCGCCATGCACGCCGCGTTCCATGCGGTACGGCCGTGCGCGCGGCGTCCCGTGCGTGCACGGCGCACGCCACGTTCGCCCGCGCGCCCGGCGCGGGCCCGCCCTAGCGACCGTGGTAGTTGGGAGCCTCGACCGTCATCTGGATGTCGTGCGGGTGACTCTCCTTGAGGCCTGCCGCCGTGATCGGCATCAGCTCGCACCGCACGTGCATGTCGGCGACCGTACGGCACCCGGAGTACCACATGCCCTGGCGCAGGCCGCCGATGAGCTGGTGGGCCACCGCGGCGACCGGGCCGCGGTAGGGAACCTGCCCCTCGATGCCCTCGGGGATGAACTTGTCCTCGTTGCCGACGTCGCCCTGGGCGTAGCGGTCCTTGCTGAAGGAGGCGCCGCCGCGCTCGCGGTTGCGGACCGCGCCGAGCGAGCCCATGCCCCGGTACGACTTGAACTGCTTGCCGTTGATGAAGATCAGCTCACCCGGGGACTCCTCGCAGCCCGCCAGGAGGGAGCCGAGCATGACCGTGTCGGCCCCGGCCGCGATGGCCTTGACGATGTCGCCCGAATACTGCAGGCCGCCGTCGCCGATCACCGGGACCCCGGCGGGACCGGCGGCCAGCGAGGCCTCGTGGATCGCCGTCACCTGCGGGGCGCCGACACCGGCGACCACGCGGGTGGTGCAGATGGAGCCGGGCCCGACACCGACCTTGACCGCGTCGACCCCGGCGTCGACCAGCATCTGGGCGCCCGCGCGGGTGGCGATGTTGCCGCCGATCACGTCGACCCGGCTGTTGGACTTGATCTTGGCGATCATGTCGGCGAGGCCCTTGGAGTGGCCGTGCGCGACGTCCACCACGATCACGTCGACCCCGGCCTCGATCAGCGCGATCGCCCGCTTCTCCGCGTCGCCGCCGACGCCGACGGCCGCCCCCACGACGAGCCGGCCGTCGGCGTCCTTGGTGGCGAGAGGATACTGCTCGCTCTTGGTGAAGTCCTTGACGGTGATGAGCCCGCGCAGCCGCCCCCCGGCGTCGACCAGCGGAAGCTTCTCGATCTTGTTCTGCTTGAGCAGGGCGAACGCGTCGTCGGTGGAGACCCCGACCGGCGCGGTGACCAGCGGCATCGGGGTCATGACCTCGCGCACCGGACGGTTCTCGTCGGTCTCGAAGCGCATGTCACGGTTGGTGACGATGCCGACGAGCACGCCGGTCTCGTCGGTCACCGGGACGCCGGAGATCCGGTACGTCGCGCAGAGGCGCTCGACGTCGGCCAGCGTCTCGTCCGGGGAGCAGGTGACCGGGTTGGTGACCATCCCGGCCTCGGAGCGCTTGACGAGGTCGGCCTGCTGGGCCTGGTCCTCGATCGACAGGTTGCGGTGCAGGACGCCGATGCCGCCCTGGCGTGCCATCGCCACCGCCATGCGGGCCTCGGTCACCGTGTCCATCGCCGCGGAGACCAGCGGGATCCGCAGGGTGATGCCCCGCGACAGCCGCGTGGTGGTGTCGGCCTGCCCCGGCTGCAGGTCCGAATACGCGGGAACGAGGAGCACGTCGTCGAACGTGAGCCCCGGCTCGGTGAACTTGGCCATCTGAGATCCTCCTGCCGCGGCGCTCTCATGACGGGGAAAGGCGCCGACCCCCGGGTCACAGTTTAGAGTCTGGCGCCAAAGCCGGTGGACCCGGGGGAAAAGGCGGGGCGCGGAGGCCCCTGGGAGAGACGGGCCCCGGGGGGCCCGGAGGAAGGACGGGCCCCCGGAGGACCCGGGAAAAGCGGGGGACCGAGCGGTCGGTGACCCGCTCGGTCCCCCGGATCACCGGCATCGGCGCGGAGATGCCTTGACGCCAACCGAACCCCCCTCCGCATCCGGCTGGCAGCGTGATCCGCGCCTTCTGCCGACGCTGCGTCAAGAGTGCGTCACGATGCGTTCGTCTCGCAATGTCCAAACGTGCAATTGCACGAAGCTGCACACCACGGCATGCCAGTAGGAGCAACGCCCGGACAGGGACGATTCGCCGAGTTATCCTCGCCAGACCCTCGTGTCACTTGCAGGAGTCCCTCGCCGATGAGTACCGACACACCCACACTGCCCGACCCGCTGGAGAGCCTGGGGCTCACTCCGGCCCAGACGGCCCTGTACAACGCGGTCCTGCGCCTGCACCGCGCCACCTGCGCCGAGCTCGCCCAGGCCACCAACCGCTCGCCCGAGCCGCTCGGCCGCGAGCTGGCCACCCTGGTACGGCTGGGCGTGGTCGACGAGCAGGGGGGCGAGTACCTGGCCCGCCACCCGGCCGCGGCCCTCGGCCATCTGATCGCGGAGAGGCTGGACCGGCTGGCCGCCGAGAGCCGCCGGATCGACACCGTGCTCGGCTCGATCCGCGGCTTCATCCACCAGTACGACGCCGGCCGCGACTACCAGACCGGCCAGTTCTCCGTGGACCTGGTCGGAGGCGCCGACGAGCTCTACGAGAGCGTGATCGGCATGGCGGTCCAGGCCCCGCCGCTGAGACTGCTGTCGAGCATTCCCGACCGGCGGACGATGAGCGACTTCGCGCACCGCTACGCCGACCAGTGGATCGGCGCCCAGCGCACCGGCCTGCTCGCCTGCCGGGTCACCATCCCGGTCCACACCCTGGAGATCCCCGGCCTGCGCGACAAGCTGGACCAGTTCGAGCAGGCGGGGGCCGAGGTGCGCACCCTCGACGCGGTGCCCAGCTGGTTCCTCGTCGCGGGGGACGACGCCGCGGGCATGCCCGCCCAGTGGGGTGGCGCGCTCGCCGAGAACGCCTACAACTTCCACCTGGTCAGGGCTCCGGTCGTGGTGGCCGCGCTGCGCTCGCTCTTCGAGGAGCTGTGGGCCCGCGGGGCCCGCCTGCCCGGGACCCACCGCGACGACGGGGTGGTCCGGGTGCTGCGGCTGGCCGGCCAGGGCGTCCCCGACGAGATGATCGCCCGGCAGCTGGGCGTCTCGGTCCGCACGGTGCGCGCCAGGTTCGCCGACGCCATGGCCGAGCTGGGGGCGCAGTCCCGGTTCCAGGCGGGGGTGGAGGCCTCCCGGCGCGGCTGGCTCGTCTAGTGCCCCTCGGGCGCCGGAGGCCCGGGGCGACAGGGACCGGAGCGTCACGGCACCGGGGCGACAGGGGCCCGGGCACACCGGGTCCAGGCCCCCGCACCGCCGGAATCTCCGCCTCCCCCACGCCGGGAATCCTTCGCGTGCCGGTGCCGCCGGGCCTCTGACCTGCCCGTGCCGCCCCGGAGCGTCCTACTCGTGCAGTTCGGAACCTGTCTGTCACATCCAGGCCATAAGGTGGGATCGTGCTCGACGATGTCCCTCGCGACCCGTTCGCGGATGACCCCGACGACCCGGCGGCGGCGCTGGGCGATCCCGACGATCCCGAGCCGCTGACGACGGACGAGCGTGACGAGGCCATGACCGACCTCGCCGACGTGGAGGTCTTCCGCTCGTTGCTGGAGCCTCAGGGGGTGCTCGGCCTGGTGCTCGACTGCCCCGAATGCGGGGAGCAGCACTACTTCGACTGGGAGCTGCTGCGCGGCAACCTGCGCCAGATGATCGAGAACGGCCAGCCCCAGGTGCACGAGCCCGCCTACCAGCCCAACCCCACCGACTACGTGAGCTGGGAATACGCCCGTGGTTACGTGGACGGCGTGATCGACACCGAGGAACACCGCTGATCCACGTCGTCGATCAGGGCCGCCAGCAGGGCGACCGCGGCGTCTGAGCCGGAGACGGGCCTCCTGCCGGAGAGCGCCTCCAGGAGTTCGTCGGTCTCGGCGACCGCCGGGTCCTCGTCCGGCCCGTATCTCCGAGCCGGACGTCGCGGGTGAACCGTTGTCATGATCGTTCTCGCTCCGGGTCGTCGCGAGCCCCGCCCCGCGGTTCGGGCCTCCGCTCGCGCCCCCTGCTCGACAGCTCCGCGGTCAAGCTATCGACTCCAGCTCCGCCATCGCTCGTAGCCGGGCCAGCGCCCTGTGCTGGGCCACACGAACCGCCCCTGGTGACATGCCAAGTACATTACCGGTCTCCTCGGCGGAAAGGCCCGACACCACTCGAAGCATGAGCAGCTCGCGCTGGTTGTCCGGCAGCCTCGACAGCAGCCGGCGGGCGTGTTCGGCCTCGATGTAACGCACCACGGTCTCCTCCGGCCCCGGACCCTCGTCGGGCCCGTCAGGAAGGTCCTGGGTGGGCACGGCGGATCGTACGGAGCTGCGCAGCGCGTCGGCCACCTTGTGAGACGCGATGCCGAAGACGAAGGACGCGAACGGGCGTCCCATGTCACGGTAGCGGGGCAGTGCGGACAGCACCGCTATGCATACTTCCTGGGCCACGTCGTCCGCGATGTGATACTGACCGGAAACCCGGCCCAGACGACCACGGCAATATCGGACGACCATCGGCCGCAGTTGCGCGATCAGAGATTCGATCGCGGTGCGATCCCCCTGAACGGCGAGGCTCGTCAGATCCTTGAGATCATCCCTGTGGGCGACCCCATCAGACCTCGTCGCAAGCCTCACCCCATTTTTGGCGTCGGCGACGCATCCCTCGGTCACGTTAGGCATGATGCCCGCCCTGGTAGTGACTGTCGTCATCGCAAACGGCTACGGATTGGTCACATTGAGGCGGAGATAACGGCGCGTAATCGAACGGCGACTGCAACGACTACAGAATGTGCAAATATTTCATTCGATTGCCAAATACGTCGACTATTCGTTAGAACCGCGTTTGGTCTTCTGTCCGGCGCGACGCTTGAGATCGTTTTTCGGTTTACCGCGAAACGCGAACGGCTCGCGCCTCCGGGGAGACGCGAGCCGTTCGGAACCGATGATCGGCCGGTGGCCGATCGGGGGCCGGTCGGTGACCGATCAGTGGCCGTGACCGTGGCCGTGACCCTGGCCGGCGGCGGCCGGGGCCTCCTCCTCGGGCTTGTCCACCACGAGAGCCTCGGTCGTCAGCAGCATGCCGGCGATGGAGGCGGCGTTCTGGACGGCCGAGCGGGTGACCTTGACCGGGTCGATGACGCCCTGGGCGATCAGGTCGCCGTACTCGCCGGTGGCGGCGTTGAAGCCCTGGCCGACGGGCAGCTCGGTGACCTTCGCCGTCACGACGTAGCCCTCGAGGCCGGCGTTCTCCGCGATCCAGCGGGCCGGCTCGACGAGCGCCTTGCGGACGATGGAGACGCCGGTCGCCTCGTCGCCGGTCAGGCCCAGGTCGTCGAGGACCTTGGAGACGTGGATGAGCGCGGAGCCACCGCCGGAGACGATGCCCTCCTCGATCGCCGCGCGCGTCGCCGAGATGGCGTCCTCAAGGCGGTGCTTCTTCTCCTTGAGCTCCACCTCGGTGGCCGCGCCGACCTTGAGCACGCAGACGCCGCCGGAGAGCTTGGCGAGGCGCTCCTGGAGCTTCTCGCGGTCCCAGTCGGAGTCGGACTGCTCGATGGCGAGCTTGATCTCCTTGACGCGGTCGGCGATCGCCGAGGCCTCACCGGCACCGTCGACGACGGTGGTGGAGTCCTTGGTGATGACGACGCGCCGGGCGGTGCCCAGCACCTCCAGGCCGACGTGCTCCAGCTTGAGGCCGATCTCCTCGCTGACGACCTGGCCACCGGTGAGGATGGCGATGTCCTGCAGCATGGCCTTGCGGCGGTCGCCGAAGCCCGGCGCCTTGACGGCGACGGAGGTGAAGGTGCCACGGATCTTGTTCGTGACGAGGACCGCGAGGGCCTCGCCCTCGACGTCCTCGGCGATGACCAGCAGGGCCTTCTTCGTCTGCGCGATCTTCTCGAGCAGCGGCAGGAAGTCCGAGACCGAGGCGATCTTGCCCTGGGTGATCAGGATGTAGGGGTCCTCCAGGATCGCCTCCATGCGCTCCTGGTCGGTCACCATGTAGGGCGACAGGTAACCCTTGTCGAACTGGAGGCCCTCGGTGAACTCGAGCTCCAGGCCCATGCTGTTGGACTCTTCGACGGTGATGACACCGTCCTTGCCCACCTTGTCGAACGCCTCGGCGATCAGCTCGCCGATCCTGGCGTCCTGCGCGGAGATCGTCGCCACATTCGCGATCTCCTTCTTGTCCTCGACCGGGCGGGCCGACTCGATCAGCCGGTCGCTGACGGCCTTGGCCGCGATGTCGATGCCGCGCTTGAGGGAGAGCGGCTGCGCTCCGGCGGCCACGTTGCGCAGGCCCTCGCGGACCATGGCCTGGGCCAGGACGGTCGCGGTGGTGGTGCCGTCACCGGCGACGTCGTTGGTCTTGGTCGCCACTTCCTTGGCCAGCTGGGCGCCGAGGTTCTCGTACGGCGTCTCCAGCTCGACCTCGCGGGCGATGGTCACACCGTCGTTGGTGATGGTCGGCGCACCGAACTTCTTGTCGATGACGACATTGCGGCCACGCGGGCCCAGCGTCACCTTGACCGCGTCCGCGAGAGCGTTCACGCCGCGCTCGAGAGCTCGGCGCGCGTCCTCCTCGAACGACAGGATCTTCGGCATGACAATCCTCTCTATAAGTACGTCGGCGCATCAAAGCCCCGGGCGCTCTCGCGACCCGGGGCTCGATACGTCATCTTTGTGAAGCGAGAACTACTTCTCGATGATGGCGAGCACGTCACGAGCGGAGAGCACGAGGTACTCCTCGCCGTTGTACTTCACCTCGGTGCCGCCGTACTTGCTGTAGAGGACCACGTCGCCCTCCTTGACGTCGAGCGGAATCCGCTTCTCGCCGTCCTCATCCCAGTTGCCGGGGCCCACCGCGAGGACCTTGCCCTCTTGCGGCTTCTCCTTGGCGGTGTCCGGGATGACCAGACCGGAAGCGGTGGTCTGCTCGGCCTCAAGCGGCTGGACCACAATGCGGTCGCCGAGCGGCTTAACGGGAACCTTGGTGGCGGTCGTCACGTCGGACCTCCCCTTCAGATTTGAATGATCTAGAAGAGGCGACCAGCGGTCTGCCGTCGCGGGTGTCAGACCTGCCTCGTCGCATGTATTTGGCACTCTCACCGGGAGAGTGCCAATACGGAACAGTATGCAAGGTGGCCTTGACAGTCAACACGAAGCACCCCTTCTCCGCTTCACGCGAACGTCAAGGCAGGTGGAAGCCCCTCGCGAAGCCCTACGGCCGAGGCGGTAGCGTCGGCTGGTGTGAATCTCGACGCATTCCGGGAACTCCTGACCCCGCGCGGCCAGGAGGCCCTGGGCGCGGCGGCCGGGATCGCCGGCGACGACCCGGTGGCGGCGGTGACCAGGTTGAGGAAGACCTACGACGCGGACCTGACCTCGGCGGCGCTCACGCAGGCCACGCTCCGGCTGCGCGCGAGGGAGAAGTTCGGGGCCGACGCCGATCTCATGTACTTCACCCGGACGGGCCTGGAGCAGGCCACCCGCCGGGAGGTCGCCGACCATCGGGCGCGGCGCGTCCCCGCGGGCTCGCGGGTCGCCGACGTCTGCTGCGGCATCGGCGGCGACCTCCTCGCCCTGGCCAGGGCCGGGTGCTCGGTCGAGGCCGTCGACACCGACCCGCTCACCGCGGCGATCGCCCAGGCCAACGCGGACGCCCTGGGCTTCGGCGACCGGGTCTCGGTCCGCGCCGCCGACGCCTCCGCCCTGGACCCGGCCGCCTTCGACGTCCTGTTCGCCGACCCGGCGCGCCGTACCGCGCGGGGCAGGACCTTCGACCCGATGGGCTACTCGCCGCCCTGGCCCGCCGTGCTGGAGATGGTGGCCAGGGCCCGGGCCGCCTGCCTGAAGGTCGCCCCCGGGATCCCGTACGAGTTCGTCCCCGAGGGCGCGGAGGCCGAGTGGGTCTCGTACAAGGGCGACGTCAAGGAGGCCGTGATCTGGTGCGGCGCGCTGGCGGGCGAGACGGCGCGCAGGGCGACGATCCTGCCGTCGGGCGCCACGATGACGCCCGATCCGGCCCTCGGCGCCCCCGGCACCGGCCCCGCCGGTCGCTACATCTACGAGCCGGACGGCGCGGCCATCCGGGCCCATCTGGTGGCGGAGATCGCCGCGGCGGTCGGCGGGCACCTGCTCGACCCGCAGATCGCCTACATCACCGGCGACGTCGCGACGCCGACGCCGTGGGCGTCCCGGTACGAGGTCCACGAGACGCTGCCGTTCTCGCTCAAGCGGCTGCGGGCGGCGCTCCGCGAGCGCGGCGCGGGCAATGTGACGATCAAGAAGCGCGGCTCCGCGGTGGACGTCGACCGCCTCAGGAAAGAGCTCCGCCTTTCCGGTGAGGAATCCGCGGTCGTCATTCTCACCCGAATCGGCGACCGGCCTTTCGCCTTCGTGTGCGGCCCCGGCTGACCGGCCGGATCGAACCCGTTCGACCAGCCGGAGTCAGTCCTGGTTGACCAGCCAAAATAGTCAATTCTTCCAGCCAACCGGCAATTCCTCTCTTTTAATCTCGCTGCCGGAAAACCTTGATCCAGAGGCTAAGGTTGCCAGGCGGGAGTTCTCTCTCGCCTGCGGTTTCCTATCGTTCATCAGCAAATCCCATCAAATCCAACCGCGCGGCTGAGCGTCGGCGAGTGAAGGAGCTCTCGGTGGATCACTCCGACCACACCCTGCTCCAGGCAGGCAGCCAGACCGCCATCTCCGACCGGATGCGCGAGCTCCTCGCCCGCGCGGCGCAGGACCACGTCTACGAGCAGCGGACCCAGGGCGCGGTGCTCGACGAGATCCGGCAGCGCCTGGAGGGCATGGAGTGGCTGCTGCGCGAGGTCAGGGAGCGCGAGATCGGCGGGCTGAACGGCACGCTGGAGTCCGTCCACGGGCGCCTGGACGACATCGCCGCCAAACCACCCTCCTGGGCCGAGGGCCTGGCCCAGCACGTCGAGGCGGTGCGTGACCACGTCGACGCCGTCGGCGAGCGGGTCGACTCCCTCGGCCGCCGGGTCGAGACCGTCCGCGACCGGGTCACCCCCCTCGGCGAGCTGCCGAGCCTGTGGACCGACCTCGGCACCGTCGGCGAGAGCGTGGACGAGGCGCTCACCCGCCTGCGGGCGATCTCCGAGGGCACCCTGGGCCTCGACGAGCAGGTGCGGCAGCTGGCCGAGCACCTCGGCAGGCTCCAGGCCGACATGGGCATCGCGGCGCACCGGTTCAGCCGCCTGGACAGGGCCCTGGCCGACCTCTCCCAGCGCACCGGGCGCATCGAGGCGGGGATGCTCGACCTGTCGGCGAGCGTCCAGCAGGCCGTCGGCACCGCCGCCGACCGGATGCTGGCCGCCGTCGAGCAGGTCAACGGCAAGGTCGACCTGGTGAGCGGCAGGGTCGAGCAGGTGGGCGCCAGGGTCGACCTGGTCGTGCCCAGGATCGACGAGCGCGCCGCCGCCGTCGAGAACCGCGTCGACAGCCGCATCGACCGGCTGGAGAGCCATCGCATGGCGGCCGGTGGCCGCTTCGACACCCTCGACGAGCGCCTCGACGACATCGAGGGCCGCCTCACCGGCCGGATGGACGTCATCGACTCCCGGCTGTCCACACTGGACGGGCACGCGGAGAAGTCCGCCGAGCGCCTGGAGAGCCTGGACGAGCGCCTGGAGGTCCTGCCCGCCGTCCTCGGCGTCGGCGCGCTCATCGGCGTCCAGACCGACGAGCAGCGCGAGCGCTTCGACTCCCTCGACGAGCGCGTCATCCGGGCCGAGGCCGCGCTGGCCCCGCTGGCCGAGACGCTTCGAGCCCTGCCCGACCGTGACCAGCTCTCCGAGGCGCTGAGCGAGACCGTGGAGCCCGCGCACACCGACCTCACCCGCCGCCTGGGCGCCCTGGAGGAGACCATGCTGGCCCTGGCCGAGGCGCTGCTCAGGCCCACCAGGGCCGACAAGGACTGACTCCCGGGGCCCTCGCTCCGGGTGTCCCCGGCCTCACCGGCCCGCGCGGGCCCCGTACGGCCGTCGTCAGGCGCACGATCCCGCCACGGACCCGCCACGGACCCGCCACGGGCCACGTCTCACCGGCCCGCGCGCCGTCTCCGATCGGCGCCCGGCTCCCAGCGGTCCCCGGACCCGTACTGCCGTCGTCAGCCGGCGCGCGCGGCGCCGCCCCTGTGGCTCCCGTCGCCTTCGACGGTTCTCGCCTCGTAGCACAGGTTGCCCCTGACCACGGAGAGCAGGGCCAGCAGTTCCTCGATCTGCCGGGCCGTCAGCCCACGGGTCATCCGGCGATGGACCTCAGCGAGGACCCGGTCCACCTCGGGACGGAGCGCGTGCCCCCTGGGCGTGACGTCGACGATGCTGATCCGCCGGTTGGCCACGTCGGGCCTGCGGCTGACGAACCCGCTGCGCTCCAGGCGCTGCAGGGTCTTGGTCATGGTGGACACGTCGATGCCGATGATCCTCGCCAGGCTGTTCTGCGACTGGGGGCCGTTGTCCCACAGGGCGATCATCACGCGCTCCTGGCCCGGGTAGAGGTCGATCTCCCCGAGAAGGTTGGCGAGCAGCACGCGGTGGCCGCGCGTCGCGTTGGCCATCAGGCAGTTGAGGTCGCTGTCGTACTCATCGCAGTTCCTGGTGGCCTCACCGTACGTCCCGGCGGCGTCCCCGCCGTCTCCCGTCACGCCCCCGACCGCGCCCTCGGCCCTGTGCTCGATCACGTCCCCGGCCGTGGCGTCCTCGTAGGCCGCCAAGCCCTCGGTCACGTCGCGCTTCTCGTCGATCAGCGGCTCCGCCATGTTCAGGTCCTTCCGTCCTTCTCAGACTACCGGCTTGCATGTTGGCCGACCAAGTTGTAAAACTGCATATTGGCTAGCCAAATTGGCCAGCCAACCAAGGAGTCGTCATGCCTTTCACACCGTTCTCGCTCGCCGGTCTCCAGCTGCCCAACCGCCTGGTGATGGCACCCATGACCCGGTCGCGGTCCTACGTCGACGGGATCCCCTCGTCGCTGAACGCCCTTTACTACGCCCAGCGAGCCTCCGCGGGCTTGATCATCAGCGAGGCGATCCAGCCCAGCTCCGCGGGGCAGGGCTACATGAACACCCCCGGCCTGCACACCGACGAGCAGGTGGCCGGGTGGCGCGAGGTCACCGACTCCGTCCACGCGGTGGGTGGCAGGATCTTCGCCCAGCTCATGCACTCCGGCCGGATCGGCCACCCCGACAACAGCGGCCACCTGCCCATCGGGCCGTCCGCCGTGAGGCTTGAGAGCCAGATCTTCACCCCCTCCGGCATGCAGGACAACCCCACCCCGCTCGAGCTGACGACCGCCCAGGTCGAGTCGACCATCCAGGACTTCGCCGACGCCGCCGAGCGCGCCATGGACGCGGGCTTCGACGGGGTCGAGCTGCACGGTGCCAACGGCTACCTCGTCCACCAGTTCCTGTCGCAGAACGCCAACCTGCGCGAGGACCACTTCGGCGGGTCGGTGGCCAACAGGATCCGCTTCGGCGTGGAGGTCTCGCGGGCGATGGCCGACCGGATCGGCGCCTCCAAGGTCGGCGTCCGGTTCTCGCCCGGCAGCGGCGCGGGGGGCCTGATCGAGGACGACGTGCACGAGGTCTACCCGGCGCTGGTCTCCGAGCTCGCCGGCCTCGACCTGGCCTACCTGCACCTGCTGCCCAGCACCTCCGACGACCTCAACCAGCGGCTCGTCAAGTCCTGGCCGAACGCCCTGATCGTCAACGACCACTCGATCAGCGACCCGGCGACCCGGATCGAGCGGTGGCTGGGGCGCGGCGCCGACCTGATCGCGCTGGGCGCGTCGTTCATGGCCAACCCCGACCTGCCGATCCGCCTGCGCCTCGGCGCCGAGCTCAACCAGCCCGACCACGCCGCGGCCTTCGGCGGCGACCACCGCGGCTACACCGACTATCCGGTGCTGGCCCTGCACCCCGCCTGAAACACCCCGCGCACGCCGCCCAGGACACCCCACGCTCCGCCCGGGACACCCTGCCGGGAAGAGCCCGCGCAGCCGCCGCCCGACGGGGGCGCGACGGCCGAGGGGGCACGCGTGACCGGCGCACCCCCACGAGGAGCGAGCCCGTCAGACGTGGACGGTGGTGACGGGCATCGAGGAGTCGGCGGGGATGTCCAGCCGCGACGGCGCGATGCCGGCCGTCACCAGGTCGGAGCCCAGGGCCGCCACCATGGCGCCGTTGTCCGTGCACAGCCCGGGGCTGGGAACCCGCAGCCGGACCCCGGCCGCGTCACAACGCTCCTGGGCCATCGCGCGCAGCCGGGAGTTGGCCGCCACCCCGCCGCCGATCAGCAGGTCCTGGACGTCGTACTTGGCACACGCGCGCAGCGCCTTGCGGGTCAGCACGTCGACGACGGCCTCCTGGAACGAGGCCGCCACGTCGGGCACGTGGACCCGCTCGCCCGTCTTCTCCCTGGCCTCCACCCACCGGGCCACGGCCGTCTTCAGGCCGGAGAAGGAGAAGTCGAGCGTCCCGTCGTCGTACTTGCCGCGCGGGAACGCGATGGCCGCGCCGGAGCCGTCACGGGCCGCCCTGTCGATGTGCGGCCCGCCGGGGAACGGCAGGCCGAGCACCCTGGCCACCTTGTCGAACGCCTCGCCCGCGGCGTCGTCCACCGTGGACCCCAGCGAGACGACGTCCCTGGCGACGTCGGGCACCAGCAGCAGGGACGAGTGCCCGCCGGAGACCAGCAGGGCGATGCAGGGCTTGGGCAGCGCCCCGTGCTCCAGCTGGTCCACCGCGACGTGCGCGGCGAGGTGGTTGACGCCGTACAACGGCACGCCCAGGCCCAGCGAGTACGCCTTGGCGGCGGCGACGCCGACCAGCAGCGCGCCGGACAGGCCGGGCCCGGCGGTGACCGCGATCGCGTCGACGTCGGCGAGGCGCAGCCCCGCCCGCCCCAGTGCCAGCTCGACGGTCGGGGTCATCGCCTCCAGGTGCGCCCTGGAGGCGACCTCGGGCACCACCCCGCCGAAGCGGGCGTGCTGCTCGACGCTGGAGGCGATGGCGTTGGCCAGCATGGTGTGCCCCCTGACGATGCCGATCCCCGTCTCGTCGCAGGAGGTCTCGATCCCCAGGACCACCGGTTCGTCACGCATGGAGATCCTTCCTCATCATGATCGCGTCAGTGCCGTCCTCGTAGTAGCGGCGGCGCAGGCCGATCCGCTCGAACCCGAACCTGTCGTAGACGGCCTGCGCGCCCGGGTTGTCGGCGCGCACCTCGAGGAAGACCGACACCGCGCCCCGGCGGGCGGCCTCGGCCAGCAGCTCGGCCAGCATGGCGCCGCCGACGCCGGTCCGGCGCCACTCGGCCAGCACGGCGATGGTCTGCACGTCGGCCTGGTCCCCCGCCGCGGCGAGGCCCGCGTAGCCGACGATCACGCCGTCGACCAGGGCCACCACGTAGTGCCTCGTCCTCGGCTGGTCGTCGAGCTCGCCGCGGAGCATGCCCTCGCTCCAGGCGTCGGCGGGAAAGGTCTTCCGCTCCACCTCCATGACCGCGGGCAGGTCGTCGACGGTCATCCGGCGCAGCACGGCGGTCATGCCGTGACCCTCTTGGGCGCCGAGGGCTCCTTGGCGTCGGGGCGGCGCAGGTAGATCGGGCGGGGCGGGCCGAGCACGGGGTGGGTGCCGCTCTCCACGGCCTCACGGACGCCCGGCTCGCCGAGCAGCCCGGCGGCGAGCGCCGCCATCGCGCCCGCGTGGGGGTACTCCGGCACGTCGAGAAGCCGGGAGGCGCCGACGACCTCGGCGTACATCCGCGCGCCCGCGCCGGCCAGCGGGAGCTCGGCGGGCAGATCCTGGGGCCGGTCCACCGCGGGGCCCGACAGCCGGGTGCGCGCGTCCCGGTAGTGGCCCCAGAACACCTCCTTGCGCCGGGCGTCGGTGGCCACCAGGAACGGCTCGGCCGACCCGCTGCCGTACGCGAGCGCGTCGAGGGTGCACACGCCGTACGCCGGGACGCCCAGCGTCGTCGCGAGCGCCTGGGCGGTCACCAGACCGACCCGGAGCCCGGTGTAGGGGCCGGGGCCCGAGCCCGCGACGACGGCGGTGACGTCGCCGAGCGAGGCTCCGGCCTCCCGGAGGACCGTCTCGATCGTGGGGACGAGCAGCTCACCGTGTCGGCGCGCGTCGACCGTCGTCGACTCGGCGAGGACCCTCTCACCGTCGTGCAGAGCTGCGGTGACGGCGGGGGTGGCGGTGTCAAAGGCCAGGACCAGCACGAACAGTTAGCCTATCCCGTCCCGCGAGGGCTCAGGGGCACTCCCCCCGAGTGAGCCGCGCGGACAGGCGGAACACCTCAGGTCTTGACCAGGGTGGCGTAGACGATGAGGTTGTCCTCGTACTCGTTGCTGTCCCAGTCGAAGTCCCCGCCGCAGGTGATCAGCCGCAGGCCGTCCTCGAGATAGACCTTGTCGGCGGGGAACCGGTGCTTGCTGATCTGCTCGATCGTGTCCACCCGGTACTGGGCCACCTTGCCGTCGCTGCGCACGACCTTGATGACCTGCCCCTCCCGCATGTCCTTGAGCTTGTAGAAGACCGCGGGCGCGGTCTTGGTGTCCACGTGCCCGAGGATCACCGCGGAACCCTCGTCGCCGGGGACCGCGCTGTCCTTGACCCACCCCGCGACGTTCGGCTTCTCGTACGGCGGCAGATCGACCCGGCCGTCCGTCACGCCGAGCTTCATCAGGGGCGCCTTGATCCCCAGGGACGGGATGTCGATGCGGCTGGGCACGATCGAGGTGCGGGCGGGCGCCTTCTCCTCCTTGACGTCGCCGCCCCTGTTGCCGAACGCGACCATGACGGCACCGGTGATCACTCCGGCCAGGACGATCCTGGACCAGCGGGTGGAATCGGCCATCGGGGACTACGAACGGCGGCGACGCACGACCGCGATGCCGATGCCGCCCGCCAGGGCGAGGGCGAGCAGGACACCGGTCGTGCCGATCGGGGCACTCGAGTCGTCGGGGCCTCCGGCCGCGGTGCCGCCACCGCCCGTACCCGGCGCCTCGGTGCTGATGATCGTCCGGGTCGGCCTGGAGGTGGGGTCGGTGGGGGTGGGGCTCGGCTCGGTGTCGGGCACGATCCTGAGGTTGGCGCTGCCGGTGTCGTTGGTCCCCTCGCACCTGGCGTTGACCTCGTGGACCCCGGCGGCGACGCCCGCGGCGACGGTGGCCTGGCCGCGGACCCACGGGCGCGGCGTCGGGGTCGCGGTCGAGGCGGGGTCGGGCGTGGGCGTCGCGAGGATCGGGTCGAGGGTCACCGGGGTGCGGAAGATCCGGGAGGACGCGGTACCGCGATGCTCGGGACCGCCCTGCGGGATCGGGCAGTTCGCCAGGACCCACACCTTCTGCCCGGCCTTGGCGCGGGCCGGCTGGAGCTGGACCTCGATGTCCTGCCGGCTGATGCCGGAATCAGGCGGGGTTGGGGTGGGAGTGCCCGTGGGGTTGCCCGAGTCGGCGTCAGCCGAGCACCCGAGCAGTCCGAAAAGGACGATGGCTCCCAGAACCGCGACACGCTTGACGCTTGGCACCGTCGAACTCCACTTCGCCCTCCGGCCGACGACCCTCGCCCGGCACGATTTCCCACCTGTTCCCCATTAAACATGGGCAAACCCGCCAGAGTCGATCATCAGGCCTGACGATCTAGACCAATGGTGCGTAGTGCCAGCGTGCCAGGATTTCCCCGGCTTCGTAGGCACATCAGACGACACCGTTCAGATGACATCGCGCCAGTCGGATGACACCGTGCCGGCGCGGCCCGGCTCCCCGGTCAGACGACACCGTGCCAGCGCGGCCCGACCCCCCGGAGGGTCACGGTCCGCTCCTCGCCCGGCTCGCCGGACGCGCCCCTGCCGATGAGGATCTCCAGCCGGTCGTCGGCGAGCCCCTCCACCAGGCCCTCGCCCCACTCCACGACCGTCACCGACTCCTCCAGCGAGGCGTCCAGGTCCAGGTCGTCGACCTCCAGATCGCCCCCGAGGCGGTAGGCGTCGACGTGGACCAGCGGCGGGCCCCCCGAGAGCGAGGGGTGCACCCGGGCGATGACGAAGGTCGGCGAGGTGATCGGGCCGCGCACCTTGAGCCCCTCGGCGATCCCCTGCACCAGGGTCGTCTTGCCCGCGCCGAGCGGGCCCGACAGCACCGCCAGGTCTCCGGGGCGCAGCAGCGCCGCCAGCTCCTCGCCCAGCTCCCGCATCTCCTCGGCGGTCGCCACGATTCTCACCGCTTCGTCACTCCTGTCGATGCCTCTCGGTGTCCCACCGCGCTTCCCGGTGTCCCACCACGCTTCCCGGGGTCCGTCGACCCCCCCCCGTGGCGCCGTTCGGCGCCCTCCCGAACCCCCGGTCCTTGCGTCGGACCTCGGGCTCACCGTACGCCGTGCGCGTGCCCCCGGCTCACCGGTCCATGTCACCGGCGTCGGCGGCGTCGGCCTCGTCGCCCGCGTCCACCCGCTTGAGCAGCTCGTGCAGGGCGTCGTTGACCACGTTAGGCCGCTCCAGCTGGACCAGGTGCGAACTTTCCGCGACCTCGGTGAACCGGGCGCTCGGCAGTGCCGCCGCCATCGCCCTGCTGTGCTCGACGGGCGTCAGCCAGTCCTTGTCGCCGACCATGATGGAGGTCGGGACCCCGTCCAGCACGCGCAGCGCGCTCAGCTTGTCGTGCGACATCAGCGCCGGGTAGAACTCGGCGATCACCTCGAAGGGGGTGGATCGGATCATCGACTCGGCGAAGTCGACGACCGTGGGGCTGACGTTCCTGGAGTCGCCGAAACCCAGGTGGCGCAGGGCGAGGAAGGCCACGTCGTTGCCGACCTGGCGGCTCTTGTCGACCAGCGAACCGCCGCGCCTCAGGATCGACACCGTGCCCGGCGTGACCTTGTGCACCGCCTTCGACAGCAGCGCGGGCAGGCCCAGGGAGATCTCGCCGAGCTTGCCGGTGGAGGTGGAGATCAGCGCGACACCCCTGATCTTGTCGCCGAACAGCTCCGGATGCCGGTCGGCCAGCGCCATGACCGTCATGCCGCCCATGGAGTGGCCGACGAGCACGCACGGGCCGGGCACCAGCGCCTCGATGACCTCGGCCAGGTCGTCGCCGAGCCGGTCGATCGAGCAGTCCTTCATCGGGATGCGCGGCGAGCGGCCGTGGGAGCGCTGGTCCCACAGGACCAGGCGGTGCGTGCCGCCCAGGTCGCGCCGCTGGTAGTGCCAGGAATCGAGGTTGAGCGTGTAGCCGTGGCAGAACACCACGGTCAGCGGGGCCTCCTCCTGCCCGTCGACCTCGGCGTACAGGGGGACACCGTCGGAGGTGGTGACCGTGGTGGGGCGGCCGCGCAGCTCTCCGAGCGGCTCACTCGCCTCCAGGTCCGGGCGGAGCCTGATGCGTCCGACGGCGTACCGCTTGGCGAGGGCCCCGGCGGCCACTCCTGCCGACGTGACACCGACGATCGCGCCCGCGATACCGACCCTGCGCCGTCTGGTACTACTCATGCGACCCCCTGAGCTGCCTTTCACCGGTAAACGCGCGGGACCCGCGAACCGATCCTGGTCACGATCTCATGCGTGATCGTGCCGAGGGAATCCGCCCACTCCTGAGCGGTGGGCTCACCTCGCGAACCGTCACCGAACAGGATCACCTCGTCACCCTCCGCCAACGGGTCGTCCCCTACGTCGATCATGAACTGGTCCATGCAGACCCTGCCCGCGATCCGCCGCCTGCGGCCACCGGCCAGCACCTCCGCCAGGTTGGTGGCGTGCCGCAGAACCCCGTCCGCATACCCGAGCGGGACGAGGCCAAGCGTCGTTTCCCGATCCGTGATGTACAGATGCCCGTAGGAGACGCCCGAGCCGGCGGGGACCCGCTTGACCAGCGCGATCCGTGCGGCGAGCGTCATCGCCGGGCGCAGCCCGAAGTCCCCGAGCCGGGGCACCGGGCTCAGCCCGAAGGTCGCGATGCCCGGGCGGACCAGGTCGTAGCGCGCCTGCGGCAGCGTCAGGATGGCCGCCGAGTTGGCGATGTGCCTGACGACGTGGGAGCCCCCCGCGCCCGCCTTCTCCGCGATGAGCAGCGCCTCCTCGAAGGCGGCCAGCTGGGCCGCGATGGACGGGTCTCCCGGGATGTCGGCGCAGGCGAAGTGGGACCAGAGCCCGACGATCTCGATCGTGCCCTCGGCCCGGTGCCGCATCGCCCGCTCGACCAGGGCGGACCAGTCCGCCGCCGTCGCGCCGCCGCGCGACATGCCGGTGTCGGCCTTCAGGTGCACCCTGGCCGTCCTGCCGGCCCTGGCGGCGGCGCCGGCGATCGCGTCGGCCGTCGCGGCGGAGCCCGCCGACAGCTCGACGTCGTGCCCGACGGCCTGCTCCAGCGGCTCGCCCGGCGGGATGATCCACGCCAGGATCGGCGCGGTGATCCCGGCGGCCCGCAGCTCCAGGGCCTCGCGGACGTAGGCGGTGCCCAGCCGTCCCGCCCCGGCCTCCAGGCAGGCGTGCGCGACGGGGACCAGCCCGTGCCCGTAGGCGTCGGCCTTGACCGCGACCATCATCTCGGCACCGGGGGCGTGGCTCGCGAGCAGCGCCAGGTTCTCACGGATCGCCGAGAGGTCCACCCGTGCCTCGGCGGGAGTCATCGGGAAACTCATAACCCCAGTTTGGCAGGTGAGCCGCCATGCCGGGGGCCGTTGGCCGGTCCGTCGAGCAGGGAGCGCACCGCCCGCGGCAGGGCCTCGGCGACGTCCCAGGCGGTGAGAGGGCCTTCTCTGCCGGCGATCCCGTGCAGGTAGGCGGCGCAGGAGGCCGCGTCGTACCCGCTCAGCCCGGCGGCCAGCAGCGCGCCCGCCAGGCCGGCCAGCACGTCGCCGGTGCCGCCGGTCGCGAGCCAGGGGCTGCCGGTGGGGTTGATCCTGACCGGCCGCCCGTCCTCGGCGACCAGCGTGGTCGAGCCCTTGAGCAGCACCGTCACGCCCAGCTCCGCCGCCGCCCTGCGCACGTTCTCCAGGCGCCGCGCCTCGATCCGCTCCCTCGGCACCTCGATCAGGCGGGAGAGCTCGCCCGCGTGCGGGGTGATCAGCACCGGCGCGCCCCGGCGGAGCAGGGACCTGTCCTGGGCCGCGAGGGTCAGCGCGTCGGCGTCGACGAGGACGGGAACCTCGCTGGACAGCACCGAGCGGGCGATGGCGCGCGCCTCGTCGCCGGTGCCGAGGCCGGGACCGAGGACCCACGCCTGCACGCGGCCCACCTCCTCGACCCCCTCGCCCGGCGCGAGCGTGGTGATCACGGCCTCGGGCCAGCGGGCCCGCACCTGGGCCACCGGCTCCGCGACCCCCGCGTAGCGGACCATGCCCACCCCGGCCCGCAGCGCCCCGCCCACGGCCAGCACCGCGGCGCCGGTGTAGCGCTCGCTGCCGGCCGCGATCCCGACGACGCCCCTGCGGTACTTGTCGGACGACGCGCCGGGCCTGGGCAGCAGCGCGGCCACGTCGGCGTCCGTCGGCACGGCCGCGTCGGGGTCGGGCAGATGGAGGCCGAGGCCGATGTCGACGAGTTCCGTCCGGCCCGCGTGCCCGGAGCCGGGATCGACGAGCAGCCCGACCTTCCACGCCCCGAACGTGACGGTGGCGTCCGCGCGGACCGCGGGGCCCTCCACCCGGCCGCTGCTCGCGTCCACGCCGCTCGGCACGTCCACCGCGAGGACCTCGCCGGGCGCGTCGTTCGCGAGCCCGGCCAGGGTCGCGTACGGCTCCCTGAGCGCCCCGGCCCCGCCGATCCCGAGCATCCCGTCCACGATCAGGTCCGCCGCGCCGAGCAGGTCGCGGACGCGCGCTCCCGCCGGGTCCTCCGAGGTTTTCCGAGCCGAGCCTCCCGAGGCCGGGTCCTCCGCGGGGCCGTGATCGGAGTTCAGGCCCGTCACTCGGCCGCCCGCGCGGCGCAGGGCCTCCAGGCCCGCCGCGTGGACGCGCGTCCCGGCGAGGAGCGCGTCGACCCTGGCCCCCCTGGCCGCCAGGCGGGCCCCGGCGAACAGGGCGTCGCCGCCGTTGTCGCCGCCGCCGACGAGCAGCACGACGCGGGAGCCGTACACGCCGCCGAGCGTCCTGGCGCAGACCACCGCGAGCCCGGTGGCGGCCCGCTCCATCAGGGCGCCCTCGGGCAGCGTCGCCATCAGCGCCGCCTCGGCCGCCCTGATCTGGTCGGAGGTGTACGCGATTCGCATTCCACCGAATCTATCCCTCGGCGATCACGTAGGCGATGGCGACGCCCCCGTCATGGCTCAGGGAGATGTGCCACCGGGCCACGCCCAGCGCCCCGGCGACCTCCGCCGCCCGCCCGGTCACCCGCAGTTCGGGCCGCCCGTGCTCCCCGGCGATCACCTCGGCGTCCAGGTGCCGCAGCCCGGGAGGCGCTCCCAGGGCCTTGGCGACGGCCTCCTTGGCCGCGAACCTGGCGGCCAGGGAGGCCGCGCCCAGCGTGCTCTCCCCCTCGGTGAACAGGCGATCCCGCAGCGCGGGCGTCCGCGCCAGCGTCACCTCGAACCTGGCCGTGTCCACGACGTCGACGCCGATACCAACGATCATCCTCCCAGGCTAGTGGCGTCACGTCACCGGCCCGCGGTCCCGCGGGTCAGAAGCCGCCGCGCTGCCAGGGGCCCCAGATGGCGAAGCTCATCCCCTTGGACGACTGGACGTTGACGTAGAGGGTGTGGCCGCCGGGGCCGAACGTCGAGCCGGCGAACTCCGCGCCGGAGTCGCCGTCGACGGGGACCAGCCGGGAGAAGTCGAAGATCTCGCCCCGGCGGGTGAGCCCGCGCAGGTAGTTGTCGCCCGAGCCGTCCTCGCAGAGGACCAGGGTGCCCCGGGGGCTGGCGGTGACGTTGTCGGGCAGGTCGAGGGTGACCGCGCCCGGCGACTCGTAGACGAGCCTGAGCCGCCCGCTCCACGTCTCGTACGCCCACACCTGGCCGCGTCCCTTGCCGAAGCCGCTGGGCGGGGTGTCGCCGGACGCGGTCGCGCCGCCCTGGGTGGAGACGAAGTAGATCGTGCCGTGGTGGTTGATCGCCCCCTCCAGCCGGGAGAAGATCGCCGCGCCCTTGGCCCTGCCCTGGTTGCCGACGGCCTGGACGGCGACGTCGTTGGCGGGGATTCCGATGAAGGCGGGGTCGGGGTCGTCGATGTCCACCCAGGTGGTCGCGTACGAGGCTCCCCTGGGCTGGCCGAGCGAGAGGTCCTTGCCCGGGGCGCCCCGCACGGCCAGCATCTGGAGCCTGCCGCCGTCGAGGATGCGGCGGGCCTCCAGCGGGTTCTTCGGGGGCAGGTAGCGGTAGAAGCCGGAGGCGAAGCCGAAGTTGTCCTCGGTGAGGTAGATCGCGCCGGTGAACCCGTCGAACGCGGCCGACTCGTGGGCGAACCGCCCGGCGTTCCTGATCGGCCCTCCGGCCTTGCCGTCGAGCGGGACCTCGAAGATGTAGCCGTGCTTCTGCGTGAGCTTGCCGTTGTCCTGGCCGGTGAAGTCGTTGCCCACGTCCGGCCCGTTCACGGTCTCCTCGCAGGTCACCCAGGCGCCCCAGGGCATCGGGCCGCCGGAGCAGTTCATCTGGGTGCCGGTCAGACTGGGGGCGGACTTGAGCACCTTGCCGTAGCGGGTGACCCGGAGGGTCGAGGTGCCGCCGCCCGCCGCCGGGTCGTAGGCCTTGGCCGGGTCGCCGAACGCGCCGACCGGGCCGTTGACCTCGTGGTTGCGGACGAGGATCGCGCTGCCGGCCGGTCCCCGGAACGCGGCCATGCCGTCGTGCCGGGAGGGGACGACGGACCCGTCGCTGAACTTGTCGCCGGCGGCGTTGAAGGACCTGTAGTGGAAGCCGCCGGGCAGGTGGAGCCGTACCACGCCGTCGCGCTCGTCCTTGACCGGCTTCAGCGGCCCGTACCCGGCGCCCGGGAGGATCTCCCCGTTCGCTCCCGCCCGCGCGACGCCGGCGAACGGCCCGGCCACCCCCAGCGCGGCCAGCGCACCGCCTCGGGCGAGGAAACGACGACGATCCATCTTGCGGCTCCCTTGGGTCCGGTGGATTCACGCCACGTTAATCCGTCCCAGTAAACCGCTATATGGCATATATCGACAATTAATCTGACAAGAAGGCGGGCAGCTCCTATACCCACTTCCGGCCGTGGATAATCCATAGGCTTTGTCCACAGGCTGTGGAGAACCCCCGGCCCCGGCTTACTCCACCGTGACCGACTTGGCGAGGTTGCGGGGCTGGTCGACGTCGTGCCCCTTGGCCGTGGCCAGCTCGCAGGCGAAGACCTGGAGCGGCACCGTGGCGACCAGCGGCTGGAGCAGGGTCGGCACGGCCGGGATGTGGATCAGCGTGTCGGCGTACCGCGCGACCGCGACGTCCCCCTCCTCGGCGATGACGAGGGTCCTCGCGCCCCTGGCCCGGATCTCCTGGATGTTGGACACGATCTTGTCGTGGATCACCCGCTGGCCGGACGGCGAGGGGACGACGACGACCACCGGGAGCCCCTTGTCGATCAGCGCGATCGGGCCGTGTTTCAGCTCCCCCGCCGCGAAGCCCTCGGCGTGCATGTACGCCAGCTCCTTGAGCTTCAGCGCCCCTTCGAGCGCGACGGGAAAGCCCACGTGCCGCCCCAGGAAGAGCACGCACCGCTCGCCGGCCAGCGACCTGGCCAGCGCGCGGACCGGCTCGACGGTCGCGAGGACCTCGCTCACCTTGGACGGCGTCTGCGCCAGCCGCTCGACGATCTGGGTGATCTCGTCGCCGAACTTCACCCCCCTGACCTGGGCGAGATACAGCGCCACCAGATAGCACGCCACCAGCTGGGTGAGGAACGCCTTGGTGGAGGCCACCGCGACCTCGGGGCCCGCGTGCGTGTAGAGGACGGCGTCGGACTCGCGGGAGATCGTGGAACCGTTCACGTTGCAGACCGCCAGCACCCGGGA
This sequence comes from Streptosporangium sp. OZ121, assembly GCF_051918885.1. NCBI lineage: Bacteria > Bacillati > Actinomycetota > Actinomycetes > Streptosporangiales > Streptosporangiaceae > Streptosporangium > Streptosporangium sp. OZ121. The sequence goes on along the minus strand of NZ_JBPXMC010000018.1, from coordinate 141,145 downwards.
CCGCTGCCCGCGCGCGTGCCGTACCGCCATGAGGGTGTCCATGGTCTCGCCCGACTGGCTGATCACGATCACCAGCGTGTCACGGTCGAGGATCGGGTCGCGGTAGCGGAACTCGCTCGCCACCTCGACCTCGCAGGGCAGCTGGGCCCAGTGCTCGATGGCGTACTTGGCGATGAGGCCGGCGTGGTACGAGGTCCCGCAGGCGACCAGAATGATCTTGTTGATGTCGCGCAGCTCCTGGTCGGACAGCCGCATCTCGTCCAGTACCAGCCGCCCGTCCTCGCCGATCCTGCCGAGCAGCGTGTCGGCGACGGCCCGGGGCTGCTCGGCGATCTCCTTGAGCATGAAGTGGTCGTAGCCGTCCTTCTCCGCGGCGGAGGCGTCCCAGTCGACGTGGTAGTCACGCGTCACCGCCGGCAGTCCCTGGAAGTCGATGACCGTGATCTTCGAGGGACGCAGCTCGACCACCTGGTCCTGGCCCAGCTCCACCGCCTCGCGCGTGTACGCGATGAACGCCGCCACGTCCGAGCCGAGGAAGTTCTCCCCGTCGCCCCTGCCGATCACCAGCGGCGAGTTGCGCCGCGCCCCCACCACCACGTCGGGCTCGTCGGCCGAGACCGCGAGCAGGGTGAACGCCCCCTCCAGCCGCAGGCAGACCCGGCGCATCGCCTCCATGAGCCCCCCGGCGGCGAACTCCTCCAGCAGGTGCGCCACCACCTCCGTGTCGGTCTCGGAGATGATCCGGTGCCCCGTGCCCTCCAGCTCGGTCCTGAGCGCGGCGAAGTTCTCGATGATCCCGTTGTGGATGACCGCGATCCGCCCGTCGCAGTCGGTGTGCGGGTGGGCGTTGCGGTCGGTCGGGGCTCCGTGGGTGGCCCACCGGGTGTGCCCGATCCCCGTCGTCGCGCCGGCCGGCGGCACGGGCCGCGAGACCAGGGCCGAGCGGAGGTTTGCCAGCTTCCCCGCCCGCTTCTCCACGGCGAGGCCGTCCGCCCCGACCAGGGCGATCCCCGCCGAGTCGTACCCCCGGTACTCCAGCCGGCCCAGACCCTCGACCGCGACCTCGACCGCCGACCGCTGTCCCGTATATCCCACTATTCCGCACATTGTCATACCCCCTCCCTGAGAGATCGGCCGCCGCGTCTATCGAGAACCCCCCGGACAGCCCAAGAATCCCGACCGGTACCCGGCGGGAACCCACTCCCGGCGGATCAACACCCGGCAGGAACCCACTCCCGGCGGATCAACACCCGGCGGGAACCCACTCCCGGCGGATCAACACCCGGCGGGAACCCACTCCCGGCGGATCAACACCCGGCGGGAACCCACTCCCGGCGGATCAACACCCGGCGGGAACCCACTCCCGGCGGATCAACACCCGGCGGGAACCCACTCCCGGCGGATCAACACCCGGCGGGAACCCACTCCCGGCGGATCAACACCCGGCAGGAGCCCGTTCCCGGCGGATCAGTAGGCTCTCTGAGCATGGCCAACGGTTTGGACACCGCGACACCGTACGTGCAGCTGAGCCGGGCACAGTGGAGCGAACTCCGGAAGAACACCCCCCTCACGCTCACCGTGGACGAACTGGAGGAGCTGCGCGGCGTCGACGATCCGATCGACCTGGCCGAGGTCACCGACATCTACCTGCCGCTCACCCGGCTGCTCAACCTCCACTTCACCGGGGTGAGGCAGCGCAGCGCGGCGCTCAACACCTTCCTCGGCGGCGGGCGGCGGCCGGCCCCGTACGTGCTGGGCATCGCCGGAAGCGTCGCGGTCGGCAAGTCGACCACGGCCAGGCTGCTGCACACCCTGCTGGCCCGCTGGCCCGAGCACCCCCGGGTGGACCTGATCACCACCGACAGCTTCCTGTTCCCGAACGAGACCCTCACCGCCAGGGACATCATGCACAGGAAGGGCTTCCCCGAGAGCTACGACCGGCGGGCCCTGGTCAGGTTCGTCGCCGACGTCAAGGCGGGCCTGCCGGAGGTGACGGCCCCGGTCTACAGCCACCTGGAATACGACATCGTGCCCGGCGCGACCCAGACCGTACGCCGTCCCGACATCCTCATCGTCGAGGGCCTCAACGTCCTCCAGCCCGCCCCGCCCACCGCCCTCGCGATCAACGACTACTTCGACTTCTCCATCTACGTGGACGCCAAGGTCGAGCACATCCGCGACTGGTACGTGGACCGCTTCCACAAGCTCCGGCGCACGGCCTTCGAGGATCCGAAGTCCTACTTCAGGTATCTCGCCGACCTGTCGGAGGAGGAGGCGACCGACTTCGCCAAGAATGTCTGGCGCGACATCAACGAGCGCAACCTCGTCGAGAACATCGCCCCCACCAGAGGCCGGGCCGACCTGGTGCTGCACAAGGGCGCCAACCACTCCATCCAGCGCGTCCGCCTCCGCCGCATCTGACCCTCTTCGGCGCTCCGCGCTGTATCCCGTGGGGCTCCGCCCCACACCCCGGGTGAAGGACCTACCGGCCCCTCACACTCCCCGGCCGATGGCCGATCCCCAAAGATCGTACCCGCCCCGACATTCGTCATCTGGTTGGAGGCGAAGCCAGGACCTACAGGTCCCAAACGAAACGCAGGGACTCTTTAAGATCCTCAATCTGGTTCTTGTCAAGACAACCCATGTATCCACCGAGACGAGCTTGGTCGATGGTCATGATCTGGAAGGAGAGAATCTGTCCCTCCTTCTTCAAAGGCTGATCCCTAGGGAGTGTCACCGCCACCTTCGTAAGCGACGGCTTGACTTGACTGGTCATGGCGGCAACCACGACAACACGCATCCGACTGTTGTAAAGAGTCACGCGAGATGATGACACCTGGCCGCATCCCAGCCTGCTCAGATCCTCGTGCGGGATTGTGATCGACCCAGTAGATCTCACCCCGTTTGGGCGGGTCCGAAGGATGGGGCACTGTGACTACTCGTCCATCCAGGTCTCTGCCGCTACCGGCAGATTCTCTTCGGCCCAGGTAAAGGTGTCATCGGCTACGAGATCAAACTCTTCCTCCAACGTCAGTTCGCGCCCAGCCACTTGAGCGTTGCTGACGACCTTGGACCACGGCCCTTGAACCACGACACACACCTCTTGTGACGTCGCGGAAACGGTCGGCCGACGACGTCGAGAGCGTGTGCCACCGGGAGGGGGCGGGAGAATCTGATAACGGAACTCATCAGCGGTACCAGCGGACGAAAAGGGGGAGAGCATGAGGGATGTCATCGAGTTCACTCCTTCTCATCCTGGCCGGATATGGCGCGGCCTTGCTCTACCAGAGTGTCGTAATTGGCGGCAGTCTGCTGCAGAACATCGATGAGCTCTTCGAGACGCTCACGACTTAGGTGAAAACGTCCATGAACAGTGACCTTCAGCCCATTTTTCAATCCCTCAATGGCCCGACGCTGCCCCTCGGGATCATTGGGAATGACCGGCGGGGGGATGCTGCCGAGCAGCAGGAAGACACCATCGGGCATCCTGCTCAGCGTTGGCGGACCAGGCTGCCCGATGAACTGGTTGACATGCTCGATCGGCACGCCATCCGCTGTGCTCCAGTCAACGACAACCGAAAGCTCTGACAAGTCCGGACTCTCCCGCTCCTTCACGGCCTCAGTCTGACACCAGGCGTGCTGGTGTGCTACGCCCCACCTTTCGTTGCGAAGCAAAGGCTAGATGCGCGAGTGTTCCACATCGTTCACGGTGTTCGCTGCCAAACTTTGACCTGCACGTCGAGCGTGTTCTCGTCGAGAACGTCGCCCCCAGGAGCCGGATCGACCCGGTCCTCCACAAGGGCGCCAACCACTCCACCAAACACGTCCGACTCAGCCCGATTTGACGCTTTCGGCGCCGGACGCTCCACGCTGTGTTCCGTGGGGCTCCGCCCCCCAGGTGAGGGGCCTGCCGGTCCCTTACACTCCCCGATCACCAACCGATTCCCCGGATTCGAGGCGTGGCGGCGCGGGTCCCTCCAGATCCCGCGCCGCCACACCGGCCTATCGGGCTCTCCCGGACAGCAGGGCCGTCCAGATCGCCCGAGTCTCGGTGATCGACCAACGATGGCTCTCGTCCACCCGGTGATCGCCGTCGAGTTGCGTGGTGCGCCGGACGAAACCCTGCCCGCCGCCCTCGCACAGCTCGTACACCGTGGCCCGGCACGCGCACGTCCACGCCACCGGCCGCACCCGTTCCGGCATGCCGTACGACGTGCGCCAATCGAGCCGCGTGTGATCACGCTGCGCCAGACCCAGGTGAGGGCTCAGGCACGTTTCGTCCAGCCCGATCACGGCACCCGCTCCGGAATCACCTCGGACAGCGGATATGCCCGCTGGAGCTCTTCGCGGCGATGGACGACGCGGCGTGCCGCCGTAACCGGATCGTCCACGCCATACGCCGTGTAGAGCCGCCGTCCCGTCTTCCACGACAGATGGCCGGTCCACCACCGGTAGACCGTGCCGTCCGTCCAGACGAGAAGCTCACGCCAGACCGACACCATGGCGACGCCGAACCCGTGGTGGACATCGGCGTGAACGCCCAGAGCCGCGAGCTCGATTCGCAGTTTCTCCGCAGCGGTGCAGGAGTCGCGGAGAGTATCGGATCTCACCGCTTCCGAAGAGATGGCGACCATGCCCGCAAGCATCACGGAGAGTTATGGCCGGCTCCAGATACGTGATGTGGCAGTTGAAGATCACGATCATGGAACCTGCCACGCGAGGTGGCAGTTCGGTCAGGACTCGACTCCCAGGAAACTCGCGATCTCCGCGTACTCGGCCCGCAGCGCCCGCGAGCGGTCCTCGATGAGCTGATCGACCACGCGCCGGGCGAACGACTGGTACCTGAGCCAGTGCGGCACCCGCGTCCTGAGGTCATGGAGGATCGCCCACGATTCGGCCGCGTTGCTCTCGGAGGCGTGAGCGCTCGCCACGTCGAGCATGTGGCGATGCCGGGTGCTGCTCGCCAGCCTGCCCGACGGCCGCACTCCCTCGTGGATCTCCAGGGCTCTGGCGCTCCTCCCCTGGACCACGGCGTACTCGACGGCCTTGATCTGGATCAGTTCCGGGGAGAAACCCGCGAAGGTCGCCGAACCCCGAGCCGCCCACAGCGAAGGAGCCTCCAACTCCCGTCCCTCGATGCGATGAGCCCCGGCTCTGGCGAGGGCCAGCATCTCGTCGGCATCGCCGCCCTCGTTGTTCCGTACGGCCGCCGCCGACCCCCACAGCAACAGCCATCCCCAGGTGGCGAACTGCGCCGGAGTACCGGTCGAGAATCGCGGCTCGATGGCCTCGGCGGTCGTCATGGCGGCCCGGCGGGAGTCGTCCAGGCGGCCCTCACGAAGGAACAGCCAGCACTCGTTGAAGACGTTCCACGCGCCCAGCAGCGGATCATCGGCTCGCTCGGCCGCCGCGATCCCCTCGGAGATCGCCTGGTAGGCGAGGTCGTACTGCTGAAGCTGAATCAGTGCCTGCGCGGAGAACTGGAAGGTCTGTGAGAGAAGCGTCAGCGCGGCGCGCTCCTCGTCTCCACCATGCGCGTCGGCCAGCAGCGAGCGGGCCTCCAGGAGCAGCGAGGGAATCGTCTGCACGACCGCACGGTAGTCGTCCTCCCTGTAGAGCCGATTCGCCGCCAGGAACGAGGCCCGCACCGACTCGTACGTGACCTGGCCGTCAAGGTCGGGCAGCTGGACTCCGGTCAGCCCGCGCACCGGCTTGAGGGTCCGGCGCAGCGCGAAGAGATCGGCGTGCACGGTCTCGTCCAGTGGCGACACAGGTTCGGGAGAGGGCTGGAACAGGTCGGAGGTCCGCACGTTCAGCGCCTGGGCCAGCTTGCGCAGCGTCGAGACGCGGGCACTCTTGCGATCGCTCTGTTCGAGCTTCCGGATGGTGGACACACTGACACCCGAGCGCTCTTCCAGGTCTTCTTGCGTGAGCCCCTTGCTCACTCGGATGCGCGCCAGGTTGTCGCCGAGGGCTGGTTCCGCCGCCATGATCCAGAACACCTCAATCCGAAGTCGGCCTGCCTCCAGGGTAATCCCGGCCGTTGGCCTCCTTCTGGCGGAAGCGCCGTTGTTCCCTCAAGGCGAGTACGCCGGTTACTTGTCGTATACGACACTGGCCAGCATGACACGGGGGGAAAAGCGCATGACCGGCCACGCCTACGAGCACGTCACCGCCGAGCTGCGGGACGCGATCCTCCGTGGCGACTACCCGCCAGGTACCAAGCTCCCCCGGCACGCCGACCTCGCCGCCCGGTACGGCGTCTCCGACATCGTGATCAGGCAGGCGATCGACGGCCTCAAGACCTCAGGGCTGGTCGGCACCAAGGGACGCGGCGGGACCTGGGTCCGCGAGCGGCCGGTCACCAGGCGCCTTTCCATGGACCGCTACCGGGCCGACACCGGCCCTCAGGAGACACCGCAGACCTCCTTCACCACGGATGCCGGGATCACCTGGGCGGAGTACCGGCTGGACAAGGCGTTCCGGTGGATCGAGGCCGACGAGCGCCTGGCCGGTCTGTTCGGTGTCGAGCCCGGCGCCCGGGTGCTGGAACGCCGGTTCGTCTTCTACGCCAAGGGCGTCCCCTCGCAGATGTCCCGGCCGTGCCTGCTCGCCTCCGATGTGGAGGGCACACCGGTCGCGGACCCGAGGAACGAGCCGTGGCCCGGTGGCACCATCGGCCAGTTGCGCACGCTCGGCATCGAGGTCGATGAGATCACGGAGGAGACGGCGGTCCGCATGCCCACCCCGGACGAGTCCGAACGCCTCGGGATCGGCTCCGGGGTGCCCGTTTTCTCGATCACCCGCCTGATGCGCTCCCGTGGACGCGTGGTCGAGGTGGCGGACCCGATCGTCATCCCCGGGGATCGTGCGGTCCGGGTGGACCACATCGACCTGTAGATCCGAAAAACGACGGCCCCGAGGCTCGGCGTATCGCGCTCGTCGAGCGGCCGGGAAACGAGGAGATCGGCCGGAGCCTCCCCTGGCCCGCGGACCGGATGTGCGACCTGGTCCTCTACCTGGAGCGCTCCCGGCAGGCCGGATGACCGCGGCGCTCCGATCGCGGCCGTCGCGGCAGCGGCCTTCCCGGCTGTTTCGGGCAAGGCCCCGCGGATAGTTTTCGAGACGGGAGCGGGTGAGAAGGGCGGGTGCCGTGGGCGAGACGGCGAGCGGTCCGGTGATCGTGGAGGTTTTGGGCCCGGAGGAGGCCGGGACCCTCACCGAGGAGGTCGGCGCGGCGTACCGGGAGGCGTTCGGTGCCCCGCCCAACAGCGAGGGGGCCGCCGAGTTCGAGCACCAGCGCGCCTCCTACGCCGACCTCCTCGGACGGCGGGGGTTCCGGCTGTCGGTCGCCCGGCAGGACGGGCTGCTGGTCGGCTTCGCCTACGGGGCCTTTCTGCGGGAGGGGGGCCGCTGGTGGCACGGCGTACGTGATCCGCTCCCGGCCGGGTTCACCGACGAGTCCGGTTCCCGCACCTGGCACCTGGTGGATCTGGGCGTACTGCCCGGCCACCGCGGGCGCGGCATCGCCAGACGGCTGACCGAGGAGGTGCTGGCGGGGTGCGGGGCGCAGCGGGCGGTGCTGGCCGTGGAGCCGCGGTTGAAGGGCAACCAGCGGCTCTACCGATCATGGGGCTGGCGGCAGGTCGGGAGCGTGGACGCCCCGGCGTCGTCCGTCAACGACGTCTACGACATCTACGTCCTGGAAGACCTGCCCGCGGGCAGACCATAGGAGCGCAGCCGCTCGTCCAGGCGCACCACGGCGTCGGTGCGGTTCCAGGGTGACAGGGCCTGGCGGGCGTCGGCGGTGGCCGCGACCAGTCGCGGGGACCGGTTGCGGCTGGTGAGCTCGGCGGCCAGGGCCAGCTCCGTGCAGGCCTGGCCGATCTCACGTTTCTGGGCGAACGCGCGGCTGAGATACAGGTGGCCGAACGCCAGGTTGCGGGAGAAGGCCGTCCCTATCGAGGTCATCGCCTCGCGCGCGCAGGCGATCGCGTTGTCGGGTTCACGCATGTCGAGGTGGCACAGGGCGCGGGTCAGCGTGAGCATGGCCGGACCGAAGAAGTACGTCAGTCTCCGGCCGGGGTCGTCCTTCGTGGAGTCGTCCAGCCCCGAGCGGGCGGCCGACAGCGCGGTACGGCACCGCGCGTGGTCCCTGGCCCGGTTCTTGCCGTTCTCACGACGCGCGATTCCCGCATAGGCGCGGGCGCCGACGTCGTTGGCGTAGGCGATCAGTATGGGACTGCCGGCTCGCTGCGCCCAGGCGAGTGCCCCGAGAGCGTGCTCGACCCCGAGACGCGGGTCGCCGGACCAGGTGGCCAGGTGACTCCACTGGGCGAGCACGTAACTGGACATGAGGTCGTCGTCGGCTTCATGAGCGGCACGCCGGGCCTGGCCGTAGTAGTGCTCGGCTCCGGCGAAGTCACCGGAGTTGAACAGCAGCCACCCGATGAAACGGGACACGTCGGCGAGCAGCGACATCAGTCGCCGGCGCAGGTCCTCGTCGGCGGCGCCCGCCAGGAGCCGGCGGACCAGCCCGTGCTGCGCCAGAGCCGTCTCCAGCACGGCCTGGGGACCCAGGATGTCCTCCTGCCTGATGGCGTGACGAAGGATCGTCTCCACATGCCCGACCACCTCGCCGTCGACCCGGGAGGGCGCCTGGGAGGCCGACGCCAGGCGTTCGAGGGCGTCGCGGTCCAGGTGGGCGAGAAGGGGGGAGGCGTGCGCCGCGGCGGCCGCGGAGGCGACCACGGCCAGTAGGTCGCGGCGTTTCATCCCGTCCGCCCACTGGGTGAGAGCGGCGACCAGATAGCCGAACTCCTGCTCCCGCAGGGCCGCGACCGTGAGAACCCGATCGGCCTCGTGGCCGGGCGGCTGTGTCGGCAACCCGTCCAGAAATGAGGCGATATCGGTAACGGTGAGTACGGGCCGGGGAACGGGTCGGTCCTTGGCCGCCGGGTGCCTGCCGATGCGGTCGTCTTCACGGCTGTGGTCCTCCCCATGGACCAGGTCCCCGGCCCGGCACCGGTAGATGCGGGCCAGGCGTTCCAGTCCGGAGATGGGAGGCTCGTTGCCTGTCGCCGAAGGCCAGGCCTCCCACGCCCCGAGCCGGCGTTCGCTGAGCACGTCGTCTGGCCAGCGCAGGTTCCATAGTCGGACCACCTCGGACTGCGTGTATCGGTGTGCCTCGCGGAAGCCGCGCAGCGGATTGAGCTTGAAACGGAGCTGGTAGTCCGCGGCGATCTGGCTCCACGTGGCCCCGTGCTCGCGCATCTGGGTCGTGAGAACGTCCATCTGCCGCTTGAGGCTGCGGGGTCTGGGTGGCATCGCTCGCCCCTTCCGGGCGTCACTCCCCCGAGGCGGTTGTTGTTTTCCAAACGCTACGGCATTGGTTACGCCAAGTGACGGCCGATTCAAAAACCGGCGACCAGATCGCCGATTTTGGTCACGGATCACGCCGGTGGCCGGTGGCCGCGTCGTCCGGACCCGCGAAACCCCGCCCTGACCGCGTGCTTCGCGAGTCCGCGGTAGCGGACGGTGACGACGGGGCTGCCGGAGCAGCGGCATATCGGGAACCCGGCACCTCCGGCCGAGGAGCGCGGATGCGCCTTCGCCGGCGCCGCGGGCGGGTCACCTGAAGGCGCCGACGTTGCGTCGCGCCCACTCGGCGAAGGCGCGGGGGGCGCGGCCGAGGATCCGTTCCACGTCGGGGCTCACCCGCCGCTCGGCGGCCGACGGCTCTCCCAGGATGGCGAGGGTGCCGTCCACGACCGGCTCGGGCATGAACCGCAGCATCTGCTCCCGGGCCTCCTCGCGGCTCTGCTCGACGAACCGCACCGGCGTGCCCAGCGCGTCCCCGATCGCCCGGGCCCGCAGGCGCGGGGTGATCGGCGCCGGGCCGGTGAGTTCGTACGTGTGACCGGCGTGCTCCCCCTTGCGCAGGACCACGGCCGCGACCTCGGCGATGTCGGCCGGGTCGACGACCGGCAGCCCGACGTCGCCGAACGGCGCGGCGGCGGTCCGCCGCGAGCGGATCGTCTCCGCCCACGCGAACGCGTTGGAGTCGAAGCCTCCCGGCCGCAGGACGGTCCACTCCAGGCCCGACCGCCGGACGGCGTCCTCCAACGCCCGGAGGGGAGCGTGGGAGCCGGACTCCGGTCGCGTCCCGGCGGCCTGGGAGGACTGCAGGACGACCCGCCGGACCCCGGCCGCCCTCGCGACGTCGAGGATGCCTCGCGGGTTCAGGTGCTCTCCGGCACCGGCGACGAGGAGGAACAGCGCGTCGGCCCCGTCGAGCGCGGGCCGGAGGCTTTGCGGGTCGGCCAGGTCGGCCCGGTGGTGCGTCACGCCCTCCGGCATGTCGGAAGGCCGTCGCGAAACCGCCGTCACCCGCTCCCCGGCCTCGGCGAGCGCCCGTACGAGCACCCGTCCGACGTTCCCGGTCGATCCCGTGACCACGATCATGAAAGTCCCGCCCGTCGCAAGTAAGTTAGTTGACTGACTAAAAGGACCATAGCCAGCAGCCACCCCGGTTGTCTACACTCGTTAGTGAGATGACTGACTCAGTTACCGCGAAGCCGGGCAAGCGGGAGCGGCTCGTCGCCGCCGCGTCCCGGGTCCTGCACGAGCAGGGTGTCGAGAAGACGACGCTGGCCGACATCGCCCGCGTGGCCGAGGTCCCCCTGGGCAACGTCTACTACTACTTCAAGACCAAGGACCAGCTCGTCGAGGCGGCGATCGAGGCGCACGCGCTCGGCTTCCGGGCGATGACCGACTCGCTCGACCTGCGCACCGGCCCCCGCGACCGCCTGAAGGCGCTCCTGCGCGGCTGGATCGACCAACGCGAGCTCACCGCGCGGTACGGCTGTCCCACCGGGAGCCTGTGCTCGGAGCTCGACAAGCGCACCGACGGCCTCGACCGCGCCGCGGCCGAGGTCATGCGACTGCTGATCGACTATGCCGAGCTGCAGTTCCGGGAGATGGGCCGATCCGACTCCCGCGAGCTCGCGGTCGCCCTGGTCGCCGCCTACCAGGGCATCGCGCTCCTCACCAACACCTTCAGGGACCCCGAGCTCATGGCCGGGGAGGGCCGCCGCCTGGAACGCTGGATCGACTCGCTCGCCTGAGCACCCGCGCCTCGATCGCCGCCTCGACGAGACGTCCTTTCCCACCGGACGGCGCCGAGGGGAAGGCGCCGTTCCGGCCGCCGCGAAACCAACACCCGCCGGAGGTAAAACTTCTCTCTACGTGCAGTCATATATGCCGAAATAGCGCCAAAGACCCGCTAGTCAAGGGGGTTAGTGTCTAATGCGTGAGCATCCCATCCCATGGGCCGCTGAAGCTGAGCGTTGGCGCGAGCACCGGCATGAAGATCGGCGCCATCCTCCTGACCGTCCCTTTCGTCGGCATCCCGCTGTTCGTGATCTCGAAGCTCGAACGGGCCGTTCAGCTGTCCGCCGGAGGCTCCTCTCTCGAATCTCAGATCCTGATGGTGCCCTTCGTCGTGGTCATGATGGTCTTCCTCGTCGTTCTCCTCGGCATCTTCCACTTCCGGGCGGAGATGGAGGGAAGCGTCGTGGAGGTCCGCGGCGCGTTCACGACGCGCAGGGTGGACCTCGCGCGGGCCCACGTCTGGCTGGACTCCTTCCCCGAGTGCTCAAGGGCCCGTGACCTCACCGGCCGCAGGCTCCCGTACCTCTACCTGTACGCCCAGGAGCGGGGCGGCCGCAAAGTCCTGCTGCGGCTGCGCGCGGCGCGCGCCTTCCTGCCGCCGCACGAGCTGGCGGCTCTCGCGGGCGCCATCGAGTCGGGCCACCGGACCGGACAGGACGCCGAGCAGGCCTCCCGGACGGCCGGCCTGCTCCGGCGCCTGAGCGCCGACCCCGCCGTCAAGGTCCCCTGAGGGTCCGGCCGCCAAGGTCCCCTGAGGCATGTCGTCAGGGGAACCACGCCCGCCTGGGACAGCGAGGGCCGCAGCCGGACCTCCGTGCTCTCTCAACCGGTGTGAAGGATCCGGAAGCGATCGGGTTCCGCCGGATCTCGATCAACGACTTGGATCGGCGTCCACGTCCATTGCCAAACGCCGGTGCCGGGTGTGCGGGAGAACCGGATCTGCCCGCGGGTGCCGTCGTTCGCCGCCTGCGTCCGGCCGCGGACGACGACCGGCTACGTCGGCAAGCCGGCCGAGACCGAGATCGGCCGGGTTCCGGCCTCCTGAGGTTCCCGGCCCAGCCGCCTGACCGGTTTGATCAACAGCAGCGCCGCCACCACGCCGACCGTCACCAGGGCCGATCCCAGCAGGAAGGCGCGCGGTTCGACCAGCGCGGTGACCGGACCGGCCAGCGCCTGCCCGACCGCCATGCCCGCGACCGACCCGGCCACCTGGTAGGCGTTGACCCGGTTCACCACGTCCGGCGCGACCTGCGTCTGCACGCTGGTCGACCACATCACCGACCAGAACGCCAACGCGCACCCCCCGAGCAGGTGCCCGGCCATCAGCGGCGGCAACGGCAGCCCGAGCGCGACCGTCAGCGGCACCGCCACGTACCCGCTCAGCGCCACCGCCCCGGCCACCAGCGGCCTGCGCGGCCTGAGCCTGATCGCCACCAGCCCGCCCAGCACGGTGCCGAGGCCGAGCGCCGCCATCACCCAGCCGTAGTCGGCCCCGATGACCTGCGACGACAGCGGCACGTACGGCCCGACCACCAGAACGCCCCAGAACACCCAGACCAGGATGACCGACCACATCCAGCTCCTGGCCTTGAACTCCTCCCAGCCCCTGCGCAGGTCGCTCAGCACGTCGGAGGGCTCCGGCCTGGGGACGGTGACCCGGACCAGCAGCAGGCACACCCCGCTGACCAGGAACGTCGCGGCGTCCACCGTGTAGACGAAGACCGGCCCTGCGACGACGACGAGGACTCCGGCCAGGGCGGGACCCGCCAGATGGGTGACCGCCTCGGCGATCTTCAGCGTCGCGTTGGCCCGCTGCGGATCTTTGGCGACCAGGGAGACCATGCCGTTGACGCCCGGTTCGAACATCCCGGCGGCCATGCCCGACAAGAACGCCATCACCAGCAACAGGACGTACGGCGGAGCGCCATCCAGGAAGGCGACGGCCACGACCCCCTGGGTGACGACCCTGACCACGTCCGCGCCGATCATCAGGCGCCGGGCGCCGATCCGGTCGGCGACGACCCCGCCGAACAACATGACCAGCACAGCCGACGCGGTCCAGAGCGCGAGCACGTAGCCGACGCCCGCGATCCCATGGACTTTCCCGATCGCCAGCGCCGAGGCGACGGGCATCATCGCGTCGCCGAGCAGCGAGATCGTGCGGGCCCCGAAGTAGAGGGTGAAGTTCCTCGTCCACATGAGCCCCAATTCTGGATTTTTCCAGATCAGAGCACTGGTGTCCCAAATGACATCATTAGGTACATTTGCGCCATGCCCCTGGATTGCCCGGAAACGCCCCCGGCGCCCCTCAGCCCGCATCGCGTGGTCGCCCTGGTCGCCCCGAACCAGGAGCTCTACCCGGTCACCTCCGCCTCAGCCGTCTTCGGCTACCACGGTCCCGACATCCCCCGGTACTACAGCTTCAGCCAGTGCGCCGAACACCCCGGCTCCCTCCCCACCACCCTCGGCGTCCCCATCCAGGTGGACAGCGGCCTCGAAGCCCTCGACGACGCCGACACCGTGGTCATCGCGAGCTGGACCGTCACCCCCTCGCCCGCCGTGCTCCACGCGGTGTCCCGAGCCCATGCCCGGGGCGCCCGCATCGTCGCCGTCTGCGCGGGAATCTTCATCCCCGCCGCCCTGGGCCTCCTGGACGGCCGCCGCGCCTCCGTCCACTGGGAACTCTCCGGCGAACTCGCCGCCCGCCACCCCCGCGTCATCCCCGACGACACCGTCATCTACGTCGATCACGGCGACGTCGCCACCGCCGGAGCCTCGGCCGCCACCCTCGACCTCTGCCTTCACCAGGTCCTCCAGGAGTACGGCGCGGCCCACGCCATGCGCATCGGCCGCCAGCTCGCCGCCGGTCCGCACCGCGAAGGCTGCCAGCGCCAGTACCCTCCCCTCCCCACCACCGGCCCCATGCCGGACTCCCTGGCCCCCCTGCTCGAATGGCTCCTCTCGCGCCTGCCCGACCAGATCACCGTCGGGGACATGGCCGCCTACTCGGGCGTCTCCCCCCGCACCCTCACCCGCCAGTTCTCCGACCAGCTCGGCGTCCCACCCGCCCGCTGGCTGCTGGAACGCCGGCTGGCCGCCACCCGCGCCCTGCTGGAGGAGACCGACCTGCCCGTCGAGACCATCGCCACCCGCGTCGGCCTCTCCTCGGCGGTCAACCTTCGCCGCCGTTTCCACACCGCCCTGCGCACCACCCCGGCCGCCTACCGCCGTTCCTTCCGCTGAAGGTCCCGGGCGGTTCCGCCGCGATCTCGATCGCGCGTGCCCCGGACCCCACATCGGCCAACCGGCCCGGGCCGGCCCGCGGGCACGGGAAGCTCGTCACTCCCTGGGCCGCTGGGCGGCGGACCCGTCCGGCCCCTCCACCCAACCATGATCATTGTCACCGCCGACGGCTGTCCGCAGGTTCGTTCCTCAGCCCCGGTTCCCCCCGGGGGCGGATCCCCGAACCGGGGCACAGGTCCTAGGGTTGGCCCGTGCTGCATCTACGCGTGATCAGTCCGCCGGAGCTGTCGGACAAGGTGCTGGAGGTGCTCGACGAGTGCGTCGGCGTCGTCAACATCGTGGTGTTCCCCGGTGCCGCGCGCTCCCCCGCCGGTGACCTCGCCCAGTTCGACATCGCCCGCGAGGCCGCCAACGAGGTGATCGAGCGGCTCCAGGAGCTCGGCCTGCACGCGGAGGGCTCGATCGCGGCCGAGGAGGTCGACCTGTCGATCTCGGAGGTGGCCGAGCGCGCCAAGGAGGAGGCGCCAGGCGACAGCGACGACGCGGTGGTCTGGGCGGAGTTCGCCCAGCGGGTCGACGAGGACACCCGGCTCACCTGGGCCTTCCTCGTGTTCCTCACGATCGCCACGCTGCTCGCGGCGATCGGCGTGATCGTCAACTCGCCGATCCTCATCGTCGGCGCGATGGTGCTGGGACCGGAGTTCGGCGCGATCGCGGCCGTCTGCTTCGGCCTGCTCCGTACCGACAGGGACCTCATCGGCCGCGCGGCCAGGACCCTGGTCCTGGGTTTCACCGCCGCCGTCGTGATCACCTTCGTCTGCGCGCTGGTCACGCGGGGGCTCGGCTGGATCGGCGTGGGCACCCTGGCGACCGGGCACGAGGAGATCGAGTTCATCGTCAAGTACGACAGGTGGTCGTTCATCGTCGCGCTGCTGGCCGGGGCCGCCGGGGTGCTCTCGGTCACCGCGGGCAAGTCCTCGGCTTTGGTCGGCGTCTTCATCTCGGTCACCACGGTCCCCGCCGCCGGATACTTCGCGGTCGCCGCCGCGCTGGCCCGCTGGGGCGACATGGCCGCCTCGGCCATCCAGCTCGGGGTGAACGTCGCGGGCATGGTCATCTCCGGCGTGGTGACGCTTCTCATCCAGAAGGCCTACTGGTCCCGGTTCGGGATGAGGTTGCCGGCGCGCCCGGGTGGGAGTTAGCGGCCGAGAATTGCCCTTTCGGACGATGCGAGCCTCCTTCGTGTGACGGAGGTGCGCACCTGCGGCGACGGATAGTGTCCGAGCATGACTATCCTCGCCACCGAGGGACTAACCAGACGTTTCCCCCGGGTGACGGCGCTCGACCAGCTCACCGTCACCGTCGGCCCCGGTGTGACCGGCCTGGTCGGCGCCAACGGCGCGGGCAAATCCACGCTGATCAAGATCCTGCTCGGCCTGCTCGAACCCAGCGCGGGAAGCGCCCAGGTACTGGGCATGGACGCGACGAGCAGGGGGGCGGAGATCCGCCGGGTCGTGGGTTACATGCCGGAGCACGACTGCCTGCCGCCCGACCTGTCCGCCACCGAGTTCACCGTGCACATGGCCCAGATGTCGGGCCTGCCGCGCACCGCGGCCCGCGAGCGCGCCGCCGACGTCCTGCGCCACGTCGGGCTGTACGAGGAGCGCTACCGGGCGATGGGCGGCTACTCCACCGGCATGAAGCAGCGCGTCAAGCTGGCCCAGGCCCTGGTGCACGACCCGCGCCTGGTCCTGCTGGACGAGCCCACCAACGGCCTCGACCCGCGGGGCCGCGACGAGATGCTCGCGCTGATCCGCAGGATCGGCTCCGAGTTCGGCATCAGCGTGCTGGTCACCTCCCACCTGCTGGGCGAGCTGGAGCGGGTCTGCGACCACGTCATCGTGATCGACGGCGGCAAGCTGCTGCGCTCCTCGTCCATCGGGGAGTTCACCCAGATCACCCAGACCGTGACCGTCGAGGTCGAGGAGGGGCAGGACGCGCTGGCGGCCCGGCTGACCGAGCTGGGCGAGACCGTCACCCCGCACGGCAGGCTGCTGCTCGTCCACGTCCGCGCGCCGGAGACCTTCGACGCGCTCCGCGACGCCGTCTGCGAGCTCGACCTCTGCCTCGTGCGCGTGGAGCAGGGCCGCCAGCGCATCGAGGACGTCTTCAGGGAGCCGGTCAATGTCTGAACCCACGGGTGTCATCCACGACATCGGATACCGCCACTACGAGGGGCCGCGGCTCGGCCGCGGCCACGCCACCGCCGCGCTGACCGTGCACAGCCTGCGCGGGATCTTCGGGCTCGGCCGCACCGCCCGCTCGAAGATCATCCCGTTCGTGCTCCTGGGCGTCATGCTCCTGCCCGCGGTCGTCTCCATCGCGATCATGGCGCTGGCCCAGCAGGAGGGGATGCGCTACACCGAGTACGCCGTCGTCATGCAGGCCGTGCTCGCGATCTTCCTGGCCTCGCAGTCGCCGTACGCCGTCGCGCCCGACCTGCGCTTCCGGGTGCTGCCGCTCTACCTGTCGCGCCCGGTGACGATCTGGGACTACGTCGGGGCGAAGCTCGCGGCGATGACGACCGCCGTGTTCCTGCTGCTGGCGGCGCCCCTCACCGTGCTCTACATCGGTGAGGTGGTCATCGACCTGCCCGGCGACACGCACACCGCCGAATACCTCACCTCCATGGCCGGCGCGGTCTGCTACGCGTTGCTGCTGGCCTGCCTCGGCGTGGCCATCGCCTCGTTCACCCCCAGGCGCGGCCTGGGCGTGGCCGCGGTCATCGCCTTCTACCTGCTCGCCTCCGCCACCTCGACCGTGCTGTTCGCGACGCTGGAGTCGATGGGCGACGACACCGCCGCCGCGTGGGCGTGGCTGATCAACCCGTTCTTCCTGGTGGACGCCGCCGTGCACGTCGGGATCTTCGGGGCGACGCCCACCGCGGGCGTCATCTACCCGCCGGACGGCGGATCCCTGGTCGCGGGAGTGATCATGATCGCGCTGATCGCCCTGTCCGTCACGGCCCTGATCGCGCGCTACCGTAAGGCGGCCTCCCGATGAAGATCGAACTGGCCCAGGTGTCCCGCTGGTACGGCAACGTGGTCGCCGTCAACGACATCACCATGACCGTCGGCCCCGGCGTCACCGGGCTGCTCGGCCCGAACGGCGCGGGAAAGTCCACGCTGCTGCACATGATGGCCGGGTTCCTCGCCCCCTCGGGCGGCACCGTCACCCTCGACGGCGACCGCATCTGGCGCAACCACGAGATCTACCGCTCCATCGGCCTGGTCCCCGAGCGCGAGGCCGTCTACGGCTTCCTCACGGGCTGGCAGTTCGTGCTGTCCAGCGCGAGGCTGCACCGCCTGCCCAACCCCGACGACGCCGCGCGCAAGGCGCTCGCCCTGGTGGAGATGGAGAGCGCCAAGGACCGCAGGATCGAGACGTACTCCAAGGGCATGCGCCAGCGCGTCAAGGTGGCCGCGGCCCTCGTCCACGACCCGCAGGTCCTGCTGCTCGACGAGCCGTTCAACGGCATGGACCCGCGCCAGCGCCTGCACCTGATGGACCTGGTCCGCGCCATGGGCACCGCGGGCAAGACCATCCTGTTCAGCTCGCACATCCTGGAGGAGGTGGAGCGGGTCGCCCAGCACATCGAGGTGCTGGTGGCCGGACGCCATGCCGCCTCCGGGGACTTCCGCGAGATCCGCCGCCGGATGACCGACCGCCCGCACCTGTTCAGGGTCCGCTCCAGCGACGACCGCCGCCTGGCGTCCGCGCTGATCGCCGACGCCTCCTCGGGTTCGGTCTCGCTGACCGAGGCGGGCCTGGAGGTGCACGCCGTCGACTTCCGGCGCTTCACCCGGCTGCTGCCCAGGGTCGCCAAGGACGCGGACATCCGGATCCTGCAGGTCTCCCCCGCCGACGAAGACCTGGAGAGCGTCTTCTCCTACCTGATCAACAGGAGCAGCTGACCATGAACGGTGTCATCGCCGGAATCTCCTACCGGGCGCTCCTCGGCCGCCGCCGGATCTGGCTGCTGATCATGCTTCCCGTGGTGCTGGTCGCCATGGCCGCCCTGCTGAGGTTCATCGGCGCCGCCGACGAGCGGACCGCGGTCACGCTCATGCAGACCTTCGCCATCGGCACCATGCTGCCGCTGCTCGGCCTGATCGCGGGGACCGGGGTGATCGCCCCCGAGATCGACGACGGCACGATCATCCACCTGCTGTCCAAGCCGATCTCCCGCCCGGTGATCGCCCGGACCAAGTTCGCGGTCGCCGCCTCGATGCTCGCACTGTTCGCCGCCGTGCCGACCTTCGTCGCGGCCTACCTGCTGGTCAACCTCGAATCCGGTATCGCGTACGGCTTCGCGCTCGGCTCCCTCATCGGCGGGATCGCGTACGCGGCGGTGTTCATGCTGCTGGGCGTGCTGACCCGGCACGCGGTCACGATCGGCATCGTCTACGCGCTCGTCTGGGAGGGCGTGGTCGGCAACTTCGTGCCCGGCGCCCGCAGGTTCTCCATCCAGCAGTGGGCCCAGACGATCGCCGACCAGCTGTCGTCCTCCGCGTTCTTCTCCACCGAGATCACCCTCGGCTTCGCCGTCCCCGCCCTGGTCATCGTCACCGTCGGCGCGGTCGTCTGGGCGGGCAGGCGCCTGCGGAGCTTCTCCCTCACCGGCGACGAGTAGGGGCTCACGTGCGTCCCCTCCGGCAGGGGGCGCACGTGTACCGTTCGAATATGAAGCCGTACCTGCATGAGCTGCGCCTCACGGAGTTCAAGACGTTTCGCGACGCGACACTCCCGCTGGGCGGCATGACGGCGCTCATCGGCCGCAACAGCAGCGGGAAGTCGAACGCGCTCGACGGGCTTGAGGTGCTCTCCCGGCTGGCGGCCGGTACGGACATCGTGGACGCGCTCGACAGCAGGCGCGGCGACGAGGGGCCTCTCCGCGGGGGCATCGAAGGATGTCCCCCGCACGGGACGGACCGGTTCAGCCTGGGCTGCACGGTCTTCCCTCTCAGAAGCGAACCGAGCAGCTATTGGATCGTGCAGCTCGACGTCACGATCCAGGTCCGCCCCGAGCCGGAGATCGTCAGCGAAACGCTCTGGGGCATATCAGGCCACAAACGATCCACGAAAAACTGGCTGGAGCGGTTCCGTCACAAGTTGCTCGCGACCGAAAGCGCCTCGCCGGGGCCGGGCAGTATCGACGCCACCTGGTACACCGGCCGGCCCGGTCGCGGCCCGCGCGCCCCCTTCCGTTCCTCCCGGCTCCTGACCAGCCAGCTCGCTCTCCGGCTGGAGGGCAGGAACGAGAGGGAGCGCGCTGTCCTCACGGCGGCCGAGGACATGCTGGAAGCCTTGCGCGGCGTCTTCCATCTCGATCCCGTCCCGCACCTGATGAGGCAGTACGTCCCCGGTCGCGATATAAGGCTGCGCAGGACGGCGGAGAACCTCTCCGCCGTCATCGGGCACATGGCGACGCATGACACCGAGCGATTCCGGCAGCTTCTCACCCGGGTGCAGAACCTCGTCGAGCACGAGGTGACGGGCATCGAGGCCGTTCGTTCGGACCTGAACGATGTGATGCTCGCCCTGCGGGAAGGACCCGCAATCACCCCCGCACGCGAGATGAGCGACGGCCTGCTGAGGTTCACGGCCATCGCCACGACGCTGCTGCGGCAGGGACGCGATCTCGACCTGGGCGGGCGCGACACGAGTGATGACGGTAAATCGCCCATGCTGGTCATCGAGGAACTCGAGAACGGCCTCCACCCATCCCAGGCGACACAGGTGCTCGATCTCGTGAAGCAGGCGACCGTGGACAATTCCGCCCGCGTGATCTTCACCACGCACAGCCCCGCCCTGCTTTCCGCACTGAGTTCCGAGGATCACAAGAACGTCGTGGTGTGTTCCCGGGATCGCGCCACAGGCCTGTCGAACCTCCGTACACTTCCCGAAATCGACGGTTACCCTAGCCTGATGGCTCAGGGGGATCTCGGCACGATCATCACGTCGGGCCTGCTGGAGCAGGCACCGCCCCGAGAGCGTGACTTCAGCGAGTTCGATCGTCTGATGGGAATCGGCTGACGATGGTCCGCAGGGTCGAGTTCGTCGACACTTCGGTGCTCTGCAACATCCTCGACGTCCCCGGGAGGAACCAGGACCGGGAAAGCGTGCTGCGAGCGCTCCGGGACGAGAAACGATCATGCGATCTCATCCTGCCCGTCACCGCGGTGATCGAGACCGGCAACCACATCGCCCAACTCTCGGACGGCCGGCTCCGCAGGCAGCACGCCGACAAACTGTCCGATCTCCTCGGACTCGTCATCACCGGGCAGGCGCCCTGGGTGCTGCACACCGTCGAATGGGGCGAGGGCTTCCTGCGGTCGCTCCTATCGGGAGCGGGAACGGGAACGCCGTTCTCCGACCACGTGATGACCAAGCTTGGCCTGGGCGACCTCTGCATCCTGACCGAAAGGGAGCTCTACCGCGCGAGGGTCGTCAATGTGGAGGTCGGCATCTGGACCCTGGACGCGCAGCTTCGGTCACACTCCTGAGCAACGGAGCACAAAACCCGTACTCCGTTGCCCAAGGTCGTCACGAGGACGACTGCCGCAGGTGGCGGCCGCGCCTGGAGCGGCGGCGGAACAGCAGCCCGGCCAGCGCCAGGGCCAGCAGCCCGGCCCCCGCGCCCAGGGCCACGTACCCCAGGCGGCTCGACACGGGGTGGGCTCTCGCGTGCGCGGCCTCGGCCGCCGCCGCGCCGGCGGGCAACTGGTCGGAGTGGGTGGCGCAGACGATCGGCCTGTCGCTTCCCTCGGTGTTCGCGCAGGCGATGCTGGCCAGGCGCAGGAGGTCCTCCGGGGTGGCCCCCACCTCCGCGACGGTGTGGAAGGTGGCGTCCTTGCCTGGCGGCACGTCGGCGCTCCAGCGGACCTGCCCCTTCGAGGCCGAGCCCCCGCCGTCCGCCGAGACGAACCTGAGGCCGGTCGGCAGGGTCTGGGTGAGTTCGAGGTCGCGTACGCGGGTCGCCCCGGTGTTGCGCACGGTGACGGCGTAGGTGAGCCGGTCTCCCTCCTCGGCAGTGGTCCGGCCGTTGTCGATGCTGATGCTCAGGCTGGGTACGCCCCCGGTCACCGCCTTACCCGCTCTGCCCCTGGCGCCCCCGGCGCCTCCGGCGTCCCCGGGGTCCTCGGGGTGCGGTTCGAGGGCGGCCGCCGCCGATGACGGTACGGCGAGGGCGACGACCAGGGCCGCGCCGAGCCCGTAGCGGACCGCGGCGCGGAGCGTGCCGGTGGAAGGACGGATCATCGCGATCAGTGGCATGGCTTTCTCCTTCACGTTGCTCGTGTACAGGGGGAGCCCACCCGGGCTTCCAGGGACGGCGCGGTGTCATTTGGCCGTCGCGACGTAGGTGAGCGTCCCCGAATAGGTGCCGACCTGGACGAAGGGGATGTAAGCCTCGAAGTCGGTGCCGATGGCGTCCCCGTTGGGGGCGGACGCAACCGGCTGGTCGTGGACGAGCACCGGGACGGTGGTCGAAAGGGGCTGGAAGGCCGTCGTGCCGCTCTCGCGCACGCGCAGGTTCCCGATCGGGATGGTGGAGTCGTTGCCGGGCTGGTCGGAGGTGAGCTCGGGGGACGCCGCCCGCACGGTGACGGTGTAGCCGTCGAAACTGTTCGTGATGACCGTCATGGTCACGGCCTGGTTGTCGCGGACCGTCGAGTCCGGCTTGCCGGTCAGGGTGAAGGTGCTGGTCAGATCGACGAGGGTGATGCTGGTGGGGGTCACGGCGATCTGGACGGAACAGCCGGGGTCGGTGCCGCCGGCGGGGCAGGTGCTGCCGACGGTCGCCGAGGTGACCTGGTTGTCGAGGATCGCGTCGCCGGTGGTCTCGTGGGTGACGACCACGCTGAAGGTGACGACCGCGCTCGCCCCCACCGGTAGCGCCCCGGTCCAGCTGAGGACGCCGGCGGCGTAGGTGACGGTGCCGACGCTGGCCGTCGCGTCGCCCGCGTAGGTGGCGTCGTCGAGCAGCCCGGCCAGCGCGTCGGTGAACGCGGCCGCGGCGTACGGGGACTCCCCGGTGTTCATGGCCGTGATCGTGTACTGGACGGTGACGGCCGACACCACGTCACCGCTGTTGTCCGCGGTCTTGGTGATGGTGAGGCCGGGAGTCAGGACGGCGACGGTCGTGGTGCAGAGGGGGTCGTCTCCCCCCTCGGGACAGGTCGCCCCGGCCGTGACAGAGCTGACGGTGCTGGTCATGGTCTTGTCGCCCGGCGGAGGGTAGAGGGTGGTGACCGAGTAGGTGATCGTCGCGGTGTCCCCGATGGGCAGGGCGCCTCCCCAGCTGAGGACGCCGGCGGCGTAGGTGACGGTGCCGACGGTGGCGGTCGCGTCGCCCGCGTAGACGGCGTCGTCGAGCACCCCGGCCAGCGGCTCGGTGAACGCGGCGCCGAGATAGTCGGTCTCGCCGGTGTTGACGAGGGTCACCGTGTACTGGACGGCCTCCCCGGCGACGACGGTGGCGGTGTCGGCGGTCTGCGTGATCGTGAGCTGCGGCACCAGGACGCGCACGAACGTCGTGCACGCCGGGTCGTTCCCGCCCACCGGGCAGGTGCTGCCCGGTGCGGTGGAGGACACGCCGCTGGTCAGTGCCTTGTCACCGGGGTCGGGATCCTTCACCGTGACGGAGTAGGTGATCGTGGTGCTCGCACCGATCGCGAGGGACCCGACCCAGGTCAGTTTCGGCGCGGTGTAGTCGAAGACGCCGGTGGAGGCGCTCGCGTCGTTGTTGTAGACCGTGTCGGGGAACAGGCCGTCCAGCGCGGCGACGACGGAGGCGCCGGCGTAGTCCGTCTGCCCGGTGTTGGTGAGCGTGATCGTGTAGCCGACCGTGCCGCCGGGGGTCGTGGTCGCCGTGTCGGCGGTCATCACGATGCTCAGCGCGGGGATCAGGACGGTGACGGTCGCGCCGCAGGCCGGGTCCGTGCCGCCCACCGGGCAGGTGCTGCCGGGCACGGACGAGGAGATGACGCTGGTCATGCTCGTGTCACCGGTGTTGGGGTCGG
The DNA here is from genome assembly GCF_051918885.1 of Streptosporangium sp. OZ121. Taxonomy (NCBI): domain Bacteria; kingdom Bacillati; phylum Actinomycetota; class Actinomycetes; order Streptosporangiales; family Streptosporangiaceae; genus Streptosporangium; species Streptosporangium sp. OZ121. The sequence continues at coordinate 117,647 of NZ_JBPXMC010000018.1, read as the reverse complement.
CGGCCCTCACCGTGTAGGTGACGGTCGCGCTCGCCCCGATCGCCAGGTCGCCGGTCCAGGTCAGGGTCTGCCCGGCGAGGCCGACCGCGCCGGTCGTGGCGGTCGCGTCGTCGTTGTAGGTGGCGCCGTTCAGCACCTCGGCCAGGGAGTTCACGACGCTCGCGCCGGAGTACGGGGTCTGGCCGGTGTTGGCGATCGTGATCGTGAACCGGGTGACGCCGCCCGGGGTCGTGGTCGCCCGGTCGGCGACGATGGAGGTGGTCAGTCCGGGAAGGAGGACCGCCACCGACGCGGCACAGGCCGGGGCGCTGCCGCCCACCGGGCAGGTGCTGCCCGGCGCGGACGAGGTGACGGCGTTGGCGAGCACCCGGTCGCCGGTGTCCGGGTCGCTGACGGTGACCGAGTAGCCGATGGTCACCGTCGCCCCGATCGCCAGGTCGCCGGTCCAGCTCAGGGTCTGCCCGGCGAGGCCGACCGTGCCGGCCGTGGCGCTCGCGTCGCCGTTGTAGGCGGCGTCGTCCAGCACCGCCGCCAGCGGGTCGGTGACGGTCACGCCGGTGTAGGCCGTCTGCCCGCTGTTGGTGGCGGTGATCGTGTAGCCGACCGTGCCGCCGGGGGTCGTGGTCACTGCGTCGGCCGTCTTGACGATGGTCAGCGCCGGGACGAGCACGGTGACGAGCGTCGTGCACGCCGGGACGGTTCCGGTGGACGGGCAGGTGCTGCCCAGCGTGTCGGAGGAGACCTTGTTGGTGATCAACTTGTCGCCGGGATCGGGGTCCAGCACGGTGACCGAGTAGGTGATCGTCGAGGTCGCGCCGATCGCGAGGTCGCCGGTCCAGACCAGGCTGGAGCCGGTGAGGGTGACGGTGCCGCTCGTGGCGCTCGCGTCGCCGTTGTAGGTGGCGTCCGTGAGCACCGCCGTGAGGTCGTCGGTCGCGGTCGCGCCCGTGTACGGGGTCTGGCCGGTGTTGGCGACCGTGATCGTGTAGGTGATGGTCCCGCCGGGCGTGATCGTCGTCCGGTCCGCGCTCTTGGAGACGTCCAGGACGGGGGTCAGCACGGTCACCGTCGAGGTGCACGCCGGGTCGGTACCGCCGACGGGGCAGTTGTTCCCCGGGGTGGCCGAGGTCACGACGGCGGTGAGGGTCTTGTCCCCCGGGTCGGGGTTCAGCACCGTCACCGAGAAGGTCGCGACGGCGCTGGCGCCGACCGCCAGGGGGAACTCCCAGGCTCCCACGTCGGCGCTGGGAAAGGAGAAGCCGCCCGCCGAGACCGCCCCGTCGCCGTTGTAGGCGGCGTCGTCCAGCACCCCCGCGAACAGGGCGTTCACCGCGACGTCGGCGTACGGCGTCTGACCGGTGTTCGTGACCGTGACCGTGTAGTTCACCACCTGGTTCGGGACGGCCGTGGTGACGTCCGCCACGTTCGTGATCGTGATCCTGGAGATCGGGACGTCGCTGAGGCAGCGGGTGTCGGTGCCGCCGGCCGGGCAGGTGCTGCCGGAGGTGGTGGAGGTGACGGCGTTGACCAGCCGCTCGTCGCCGGTGCCCGGGTCGTCGACCGTGATGCTGTAGGTGACCGTGACCGCCTGGCCGGGGTTGAGAGCTCCGGTCCAGGTCAGGTCGGGACTGGTGAAGGTGACGCCACCCGTCGTGGCGCTCGCGTCCCCGTTGTAGGCGGCGTCGTCCAGCACCCCGGCCAGCGCGTCGGTGAACGTCGCCGCGGCGAAGGGCACCTGCCCGGTGTTGGTGGCGGTGATCGTGTAGGTGACCGCCGCCCCGGGGGTGGCCGACGTGGCGCCGGGCGTCTTGACGATCGTCAGGATCGGGGTGAGGACGAGGACGCTCACCTCGCACGCCGCGTTCGTGCTGGAAGGCGGGCAGGTGCTGCCCATCTCGCTGGACGCGACCTGGTTGACCAGGACCTTGTCACCCGTGGCGGGGTCGGTGGTGGTGACCGAGTAGGTGACGGTCGCGCTCGCCCCGACCGCCAGGTCTCCGGTCCAGGTCAGCGTGGTCCCGGCGAGGCCGACCACGCCGGAGGTGGCCGCCGCGTCACCGTTGTAGACCGCTTTGTCCAGCACGTTCGCCAGCGCGTCGGTGACGACGGCACCGGTGTACACGCTGTCCCCGGTGTTGGCGATCGTGATCGTGTAGGCCACGGGGCCGCCCGGGACCACCGTGCTCCGATCGGCGACCTTGGTGATCGTCAGCCCCGGGGTCAGCACGGTGACCGTGTTGGTGCAGCCGGGCGCGGTCACCACGGGGCAACTGCTGCCCTGCGCCGTGGAGAGCGCGGTGAGAGTGATCAGCTTGTCCCCCAGGTCGGGGTTGTTCACCGTGATGCTGCCGGTCAGCGTGACGCTGCCGCCCACGGGGATGTTCCCGGTCCAGGTCAGCCCCTCCAGGCCCAGTGACAGCGACCCGGAGGTGGCGGCCTGGTCGCCGTTCGGGACGGTGTCGTCGACGCCTTCGGGCCCGGCGAACAGGACGCTGATCCCGGAGTAGGGTGTCTGCCCGGTGTTCGTGATCACCGTGGTGTAGTGGATCACTTCACCCGGCAGGTAGGTCGGCTTGTCGGACGAGGTCACGATGGCCAGGCTCGCCACGGTCACCGTCTCCGCGCAGCGCGGGTCGGTGCTTGCCACGCCGCAGTTGCCGCCCACCGAGTCCGAGACCAGGGCGTTGGTGAGGATCCCGTCGCCCGAGGCCGGCGTGTTCGCCGTCACCGAGTAGGTGACCGTGACCGACCCCTCGGCCGGGACGGTCCCGGTCCAGGTCAGCTCGGGTGCGTCGTAGGTGACGTCACCGGTGCCGGCCACGGCGTCGTTGTTGTAGGTCGCATCGTCCAGCACCCCGGCCAGCGAGTCGGTGAACGTCGCGCCGACGTAGGGCGTCAGCCCGCTGTTGCCGATCGTGACGGTGTAGGTGACCGTCTCGCCCTGCGCGACCGAGGGGGTGCTCGCGATCTTGTCGAACGTCAGCGTGGTGGCATCGGTGATCGGGACGCTGTTGGCGCAGCGCAGGTCGGTCCCGCCGGACGGGCAGTTGTTGCCCGGGGTGGCGGAGGTGACGGCGTTCACCAGGTTCAGGTCGCCGGTCACCGGGTTGTCGACGGTGACCGTGTAGGAGACGGTCGCGCTCGCCCCGACCGCGAGATCTCCCGTCCAGACCAGGTCGGACCCGGTGAGGCCGACCGTGCCGCTCGTGGCGGTGGCGTCCGCGTTGTACGCGGCGTCGTCCAGCACCCCGGCCAGCGCGTCGGTGAACGTCGCCCCCGTGTAGGGGAGCGGCCCGGTGTTGGCGGCGACGATCGTGTAGGTGACCGTGGTCCCCGGCACCGCCGTCGCGGGGTTCGAGGTCTTGGTGATCCTCAGCGCGGGGACGAGCACGGCCACGGTGCTGGTGCACCGGGCGTCGCCGCTCGCCGGTGCGCAGTTGGCACCGGCGGTGGGCGAGGAGACCGTGTTGATCATTGTCTTGTCCCCGGGGTCGGGGTTGCGCACGGCGACCGTGTAGGCGATGGTCGCGCTCGCCCCGACCGCGAGGTCCCCTGTCCAGGTCAAGGTGGACCCGGCGAAGCTCACCGTACCGGTCGTGGCGGTGGCGTCCGCGTTGTAGACGGCGTCGTCCAGCACTCCGGCCAGCGGGTCGGTGAACGTCGCGCCGGTGTAGGGCGCCTGTCCCGAGTTGACGACGGTGATCGTGTATCCGACGGTGCCCCCCTGGACGGTGGCGGCCGTGTCGGCGGTCTTGGTGATCGTCAGACCGGGGACGAGCACGTTGAGCGTGGCGGTGCAGCGGGGGTCCGAGCCGCCGGACGGGCAGTTGTTGCCCTCGGCGGCGGAGACGAGGGTGCCCGTGACGATCCGGTCGCCGGTGGGCGGGTTCTTGAGCGTGAGGGTTCCGGTGACGGTGACGACTCCCCCGACGGGGATGTTCCCGGTCCAGGTGAGGCTCGTGGCGTTGAGCAGGAGCGTGCCCGAGCTCGCGGTCTGGTCCCCGTTGGGGACGGCGTCGTCGAGGGTGCCGGCGGTGGGGGCGGAGACGGAGATTCCCGTGTAGGGAACCTGTCCCGTGTTGGTGAACGTGGCGTTGAGGGTGATCGTCGAGCCGGGGGTCGCCCCGGCCTGGGTGTAGCTCTGCTCCAGCACGAGGCGCGCCACCGCCACCTGGACGGTGCAGCGCGGGTCGATGCCCCCCGCCGGGCAGTTGCTCCCCGTGGTGGACGAGACGACGGTGCTGGAGAGCAGGGCGTCCCCGGCGTCGGGGGTGTCGACCGTGACCGAGTAGGTGATCGTGGCGCTCGCGCCGACCGCCAGATCGCCTGTCCAGTTCAGGTCGGACCCGGTGAGGCCGACCGTGCCGCTCGTGGCGGTGGCGTCCCCGTTGTAGGCCGCGTCGTCCAGCACCCCGGCCAGCAGGTCGGTGAAGGCGGCGGCGACGTACGGCGTCTGCCCGGAGTTGGTGACGGTCACCGTGTAGTTGACGGTCGCCCCGGGCGCCGTCGTGGCGGTGTTCGCGCTCGCGGCGATGGTCAGCTCCGGCACCAGGACGATCACCGTCGAGGTGCACGCCGGGTTGGTGCTCCCCGCCGGGCAGGTGCTGCCCGGAGCGGACGACACCGCGACGTTGCGCATCACCCTGTCGCCGAGGTCCGGGTCGTTCACGGTGACCGAGTAGGTGATCGTGGCGGTCGCCCCGACCGCCAGGTCACCGGTCCAGGTCAGGTCGGACCCGGCGTAGGCGACCGTGCCGCTCGTCGCGGTCGCGTCGCCGTTGTAGGCGGCGTCGCCGAGCACCTGGGCCAGCTGGTTGACGACCTGGGCGCCGGTGTAGGCGCTCTGCCCGGTGTTGGCGACCGTCGTCGTGTAGGTGACCGTGGCACCGGGGTTGGCCGTCTGGGTGTCGGCGGTGTTCGTGATCGTCAGCTCCGGCACCAGGACGGTGACCACGCTGAAGCAGCCGGGCGCCGTCGCGCCGACGTCCGGGCAGGTGCTGCCCGGCGCGGCGGAGGTGAAGGAGCCCCTCAGGACCTTGTCGCCGAGGTCGGGGTCGTTGACGGTCACCGAGCCGGTGATGGTGACCGTCGCGCCGATCGCGATGTCCCCGGTCCACAGGAGCGAACCGTCCGGGTTCACGTCGATGCCGCCCGAGCTCGTCACGATGTCACCGTTGTAGGTCGCGTCGTCGAACACGTCCGCGACGGTGAACGTGGCGCTGATGCCCACGTAGGGGGTCTGCCCGGTGTTGACCATCGTGAGCGTGTACGGCACGACGCCACCCGGGGTCGTGGTGCTCGACGGGGTCGTGACGGTCATCGTCAGCTGCGGGACGAGGACCGTCACACTGCTGGAGCACCGGGCGTCGCCACCGCCCGACGGGCAGTTGCTACCGGTGGTGGCCGAGGTGAGTGCGTTGGTCAGCGTCTTGTTCCCGGTGCCGGGGTCGGCGACGGTCACCGAGTAGGTGATCGTGGCGCTCGCCCCGACGGCCAGGTTCCCTGTCCAGGTCAGCGTGGAGCCCGCGAAGCCGACCGAGCCGCTGGTCGCGGCGGCGTTCGCGTTGTAGGTCGCGTCGTCCAGCACCCCGGCCAACGCGTCGGCGAACGTCGCGCCGGTGTACGGCGTCTGTCCCGAGTTGGTGACCGCGACCGTGTAGTTCACGACCGAGCCGGGGGTCGTGGTGAGCGTGTCGGCCGTTTTGGCGATCGTCAGGCCGGGGACCAGGACCGTGATGACGCTGAAGCACCCGGGGCCCTGGTTGCCCACCGGGCAGTTGCTGCCGGGCGCGTTGGAGATCACGGAGGTTGTCAGGACTTTGTTGCCGGTGTCGGGATCCTTCACGGTGACCGAACCTGTGACGGTGACGGTCGCGCCGATGGCCAGGTCACCGGTCCAGGTGAAGGTGCCGTTCAGGTTGTTGACGACGGTGCCCGACGTCGAGGCGAAGTCTCCGTTGCCCGTCGCGTCGTCCAGCACACCCACCATGGAGACGGTGAAACTCGTCCCGACGTACGGGGTCTGCCCGGTGTTGGAGACCGTCAACGTGTAGTTCACGACCGAGCCGGGGGTGGCGTTGGCCACGTCCGTGCTGGTGCTGATCGTCAGTCCCGGAACCAGGACGGTGACGGTGGCGGTGCACTGCGGGCCGGGGTTTCCCGGCGGGCAGGTACTGCCGGGAGTGGCCGAGGAGACCGTGTTGGAGACGATCCTGTTGCCGGGGTCGGGGTTGCGCACCGTGGCCGAGTAGGTGATGCTCGCGCTCGCGCCGGGCGCGAGGTTGCCGGTCCAGGTCAGGTTGGGGGCGGTGTACGACACGCTGCCGGTCGTCGCGACGGCGTCGGCGTTGTAGACGGCGTCGTCAAGCAGGCCGGCCATCGCGTCGGTGAACGTCGCACCGGTGTACGGGGTCTGGCCGTTGTTCGTCACCGTGATCGTGTATCCGATGCTTTGCCCGGGAGTCGTCGTCGAGACGCTGGCGACCTTGACGATGGACAGCCCGGACACGGTCACGGTGGCCGAGCACCGGGGGTCGACGCCGCCGGCCGGGCAGGTGCTGCCGACCGTCGACGAGGTCACCGCGTTGGCCAGCACCTTGTTGCCGGTGCCGGGGTTGTTCACCGTGACCGAGTAGGTGATGGTCACGGTGGCGCCGGCCGCCACGTTGCCGGTCCAGGTCAGGGTCTGGCCGGCCAGGGACACCGAGCCGCCGCTCGCGGTCGCGTCGCCGTTGTAGGTCGCGTCGTCGAGGACGCCCGCCAGCGGGTCGTCCAGCGTCGCACCGGTGAAGGCGGCGGTACCGGTGTTGTTCACCGTGATCGTGTAGTTGACCGTGCCACCCGGGACCGCCGAGGAGGCACTGGCCGTCTTGACCATGACCAGGGCCCCGGCCGCGATCACCAGCGTCGCGGATCTGGTGTCCGCGAGGCCGCCTGCGTCGACCACCCGGAAGGTGACCGGGAAGCTGCCCCTCACCGTCGGGGTGCCCGACAGCACGCCGGTGGAGGTGTTCAGCGTCAGGCCCGGCGGCAGGCTGCCCGCGCTGACCGACCACGTGTAGGGCGCGACCCCTCCGCTGACGGTCAGCGGGACGCTGTAGGCGACCCCGACCTGCCCGGGCGGCGGCGCGGCGAACGTGAACGTCGGCAGCGTCGCGATCGTCACACTCACCGTCCTGGTGCTGCTCTGGCCGAAGGCGTCGACCACCCTGACGGAGAAGGAGAAGACGCCACCCACCGTCGGGGTGCCCGACAGCACGCCGGTCGAGGCGTTCAGCGTCAGCCCCGGCGGCAGGCTGCCCGCCGTGATCGACCACACGTACGGCGCGGTGCCTCCGGTGACGGTCAGCGGGATGCTGTAGGGGATGCTCACCTGGCCGTTGGGCGGCGCGGGGAACGTCAGCACCGGCGGCGGCGCGATGACCAGGGTGACCGCCCGGGTGGTGCTCACGTTGCTCGCGTCCGTCACCTGCGCGGTGAAGGAGTAGCTGCCGCCCAGCGTCGGGGTGCCCGACAGCACGCCGGTCGAGGCGTTCAGCGTCAACCCCGGCGGCAGGCTGCCCGCGCTGACCGACCACACGTACGGCGTCGTACCGCCGGTGACCGTCAGCGGGACGCTGTAGGCGACGTTCACCTCACCGGCCGGCGGCGGGGCGAAGGTGAAGGCGGGCGAGGCGTTGGGGACGACGGCGGCGGAGGGCAGCGACGCCGGGCCCGGGCCCGCCGCGTTCACGGCGGTGACGGTGAACGTGTACGAGGTGCCGGGGGCCAGGCCGACGACACGCTGGGTGGTCGCGGTGCCGGGGAACGTCTGGGTGGGCTGCGCGACGCCGCCGATGTAGGGCGTGACGACGTAGCTCGTGATGGCACTGCCGTTGGCCGCCGGCGCGGTCCAGGTGAGGTTCGCCGAGGAGGTGCCCGCGGTGGCCGCGGTGATGGTGGGCCGGCCGGGGACGTCGTAGGGGACGACCGCGTTGGAGGCGGGGCTGGCCGGGCCGGTGCCGACGGCGTTCACCGCGGTGACGGTGAAGGTGTAGGTCGCACCGGCGGTCAGCCCGGTCAGCGTCCTGCTGGTGGCCGAGGCGTCGAAGGACACCGGGGTCTGGGCCACGCCGTTGCGGGTCGGGGTCACGATGTAGCCGGTGATGGCGCTGCCGTTGGCCGCCGGCGCCGTCCAGCTCACCGTCGCGCTGGTCGTACCGGCCACCGCGGTGGGCGCGACGGGCGCCGCGGGGGCGGAGATGTAGATGTAGGCGGCCTGCGCGTCCAGCCCCTCGGTGACGACGTTGACGTTCACCTCGGCGGCCGAGGTCCTGGCGGGCATGGAGGGGATGGTCAGGGTGCCGTCGCCGTTGTTGACGAAGCAGCCGGTGGTGACCCCCGAGGGGCACGGCAGCAGGACGACCGGGGTGCCCGCCTGCTGCTGGGCGGTGGTGCCGATCTCGATGGCGGTGGCGTTGGAGATGTTCGTACCGCTCACGATCACCGTGTTACCGCCGGAGATCGTGCCCGAGGTCGAGCTCAGGGAGATGCCGCCGGGCGTCGCCGGCAGCGTGCCGACGGTCGTCGTCGCCAGGTAGGCCGGATTGGCGTCGTTGGACGACGCGGTGACCACGGTCCCGCTCTGGATCTGTGCCGGCGTGACGCCGGTCCCGGTGACGATGCCCACCACGGTGAGCGGCGGTAACGTCGTCCCGTCCGCGAACGGGGTGGCGAAGTTCGTGCAGGTTATGGAGCGCGACGACGGCGGCGAGCAGACCCACCCGGTGCCGTACGCCCCCACGGGCACCGTCCCGGCGGGCAGGGTCTGGGTGATCGTGATCGGCGTGGTCTCGTCGAGACCCGCCGCGACACCCGCGACGACGCTGTAGGTCACGGGGTCGCCCGGCTGCAGCGTCGCGGCGTTGTAACTGGTCTGGGCGACGGTCAGCTCGGGAACCGCGCTGATCGTGGCGACCCTGGCGTTGTCGACCTCGTGGAAGTCGGTGATGCCGCCGGTGGAGGCCACCCAGCCGAACGCGAGCTGGCGGGGGATCCCGGCCGCGGTCAGCCAGCTCGCCGGGAACAGGCTCGTGGAGACCGCGGGGAGGGTGCCGGTCAACGTCCTGGACGTACCGTTCACCAGGGTGGTTATCACTCGGTAGCTGTTGGCCGGGATGGACATGCCGGCGGCGGTGGTGAGCACCGTGTTGGTGGGGTTGATACCGACCTGGACCGGGACGGCCCTGCGGGTGGTCGATCTCAGCCCGAGAACGGGGCTACTCGTCGAGGTCGCCGTGCTGTTGATCGCGCAGTATCCGACGGTGCCGTTGCCCGGCCCGCGGACGACAATCTGGCCGGCCACCCGGACGCTGCCCGTCCCGATGTAGGGCGGGTTCGTGCAGCCACTTCCCTGGTAGGCGCTGTTGCTGAAGTTCCCGTACACGTCGAAACCGATGCCGAGATAGCCGTACGCCAGGCCGGGGAGGGAGGAGAACGAGGTGTAGCCGAGCGCACCGCCCGACTGGCCGAGGTTGGCCGGGGGCGCGGACGTGGCGGGATTCACCGCGGCCAGGACGAAGGTCATCCCGTCGGCCGCCGACCCGCCGTACTGGTAGGTGTTGAACGTCACGTCCAGCCCCTGCGAGGTCGGCACGCTGGCGGCGCCGAGGAGTCCGCCGACCTTGGTGGTGACCGCGTCCGTCAGGCGCAGCTTGCCCGAGCCCTGATTGTCCCGGTTGTTGTCACAGGTGTGCAGGGCGCCCGTGCCGGGGTTGCCGGAGGCGGTCAGGCACGCCATGTTCGTCCCCGTCTGGCCGCTCGGCAGCGCGGGCAGCACCACGGCGCCGAGCCCGTTGGGCGTGTTGTTGTGGAAGGGCTGGTCGAACACGATCGTGCCGGCCGCCGACGCGGCCATGGGAGCCGGCGCGTTCAGCGCGCCGGCGGCCGCGCTCAGGACGAGCAGCTGGGCGAGTGCCCGCCTGTACCTCGGCGGCGGGCCTGCGATCAGGCCCGTGAACCGGCCGGAGCCGCCGGACCTCCCCGCGGGGCGTGCAACGTCACCCATCACGGCCACCGGACGTACGCGGGCGAGGTCGTCTCCATTTGATCGGGGACGCCGCCGAGAACGGCGAGAAGCGAAAGCACGGCGCGGCACCCCTTCGATCGATCACGATGTCGGCGGCCTCGCGCCGCGTGGGCATCGTGACGACCGGAGTGACCGGACGGCCACCGGAGCTCGTGGCCATTCGGCACGATGAGCGGTTTCCTGGCGGGAATCCCGCCCCAACCACTGAAAGTGTCTGATCAACGACTCAGAGTGTCAATCAATGCGAAGTGTGGCGTGGCGCCGGACAAGCCGGACACAACGGGTCACGGGAACGAGGCGCGTCGAGCGCGGCGGAACGGGTGCCGCGCGGGCCGGGCGGTGCCGGTCGCGAAGCCCTCGCGCAACGGCCGGTCACGGAGACCGGGGTGACCTGCCGGACGCTGTGAACCGGACGCGGCGGGCCGGACGCTGCGGGCCGGATGCGAAAACCAGGCGCCGAAGCCGAGCGCCACGAGGCCGGGTACAAGACGAAGCACGGCCCGCACCGAAAGTGCGGGCCGTGCTTCGATCGTTCAGACGCAGGCCGTGCGGACGACGTCGGCCAGCCGGCCGGCCAGCTGCTCCGCCTGTTCCGCCGAGGCGGCCTCGACCATGACGCGGATCATCGGCTCGGTGCCGCTGGGCCGGATCAGCACGCGTCCGGTCTCCCCCAGCTCCGACTCCGCGGCGCTGACCGCGGCGGCCAGCTCCGGAACCGAGGCCTTGGACCGGTCGACGTCCTTCACGTTGACCAGGACCTGCGGCAGACGGGTCATCACCGAGGCCAGCTCGGCCAGCGACTTCTTCTCCCGCGCCACGACCGCCAGCAGGTGCAGCGAGGTCAGCAGGCCGTCCCCGGTGGTGGCGTGGTCGAGCATCAGGACGTGGCCGGACTGCTCGCCGCCGAGGTTGTAACCGCCGGCCCTCATGGCCTCCAGGACGTAGCGGTCGCCCACGGCGGTCTCGACGACGTCGACACCGGCGTTCTTGAGCGCGATCTTGAAGCCCAGGTTGGACATGACCGTGGCCACCACGGTGTCGCCGATCAACTTGCCCTCGGCGTGCATGGCCATGGCCAGCACGGCCATGATCTGGTCGCCATCGACGATCTCACCGGTGTGCGAGACGGCCAGGCAGCGGTCCGCGTCGCCGTCGTAGGCGATGCCCACGTCCGCGTTGCGGGAGACCACGATCTGCTGGAGCTTGTCCAGGTGGGTGGAGCCGACCCCCGCGTTGATGTTGAGACCGTCGGGGCGCGCCCCGATCGTCTCCACGGTGGCTCCGGCCCGCAGCAACGCCTCGGGAGCCACCATGTGGGCGGCGCCGTGGGCGCAGTCGAGGACCACGTTCAGGCCGTCGAGACGGCCGTTCACGGTCGACAGCACGTGGGACACGTAACGGTCGGCCTCACCGTACGCCTCGCGTACGCGGCCGACCGAGGCACCGACAGGACGCTCCCACTTCTCGCCGAGCCGCTGCTCGATCTCGTTCTCCACCGCGTCGGGCAGCTTGTAGCCGCCTCGGGTGAGGAACTTGATCCCGTTGTCGGGGGCGGGGTTGTGGGAGGCGGAGATCATCACGCCCATGTCGGCTCTGAGAGCCGTCGTCAGGTAAGCGACCGCCGGGGTGGGCAGCACGCCGAGCCGGAGAACGTCCACACCAGACGACGCGAGGCCGGCGACCACCGCGGCCTCCAGGAATTCTCCTGAAGCCCGAGGGTCCCGGCCCACGACGGCGACGGGACGGCCCCGCCGCCCGACGCTGGTATTGAACGCCCCGGCATCGCCGAGGACATGAGCCGCGGCCACGGACAGGTCCATGGCGAGCTCGGCCGTGAGGTCGCGTCCAGCGACCCCACGTACCCCGTCGGTGCCGAAAAGGCGCCCCAACGCTTAACGCTTGCTGTACTGCGGAGCCTTGCGGGCCTTCTTGAGGCCGTACTTCTTGCGCTCGGTGGCGCGGGCGTCACGGGTCAGGAAGCCGGCCTTCTTCAGCGGCGGGCGGTTGACCTCGACGTCCAGCGCGGTCAGCGCGCGGGAGAGACCCATGCGCAGGGCACCGGCCTGGCCGGTCACGCCGCCGCCGTTGATGCGGGCGATGACGTCGAACTGCTCCTCGGCACCGAGCACCACGAAGGGCTCGTTGACGATCTGCTGGTGCACCTTGTTCGGGAAGTAGTTCTCAAGCGTACGACCGTTGATCGTCCACTTGCCGGTGCCCGGCACGATGCGCACGCGGGCCACGGATTCCTTGCGGCGGCCCGTGCCGTACGAGTTGCCGGTGGTGATGGGCTTGCGGACGGCGACGTCGCCGCTGGCGGTGGACTCGGAGGTGTACTCGGAGGGGAACTCCTCCGCGGAGTACGCTTCCTGCTCGGCCTCGACGGCCGTCTCGACACCGGTGGACTCAGCCACGGTTCTCCTCTAACTTTCCTACTCGGCGTCGGCCATCGGCCAACGCTGCTGGCGACAAGCAGCTAGTGACTACTGGGCGATCTGGGTGAGCTCGAAAGACACCGGCTGCTGCGCCTGGTGCGGGTGCTCGGAACCGGCGTAGACCTTGAGCTTCTTGATCATCTTCCGGCCGAGGGCGTTCTTGGGCAGCATGCCCTTCACGGCCTTCTCGACGGCGCGGTCGGGACGCTTGTCCATGAGCTCGCCGTAGGTCATGGAGCGCAGACCGCCCGGGTAGCCCGAGTGGCGGTAGGCCTTCTTCTGCTCAAGCTTGTTACCGGTCAGCGCGACCTTGTCGGCGTTGATGACGATGACGAAGTCACCGGTGTCGACGTGGTTGGCGAAGGTCGGCTTGTGCTTACCGCGAAGCAGGATCGCGACGTGGCTGGCCAGCCGGCCAAGCACGATGTCGGTGGCGTCGATGATGTGCCACTGACGCTCGACTTCGGCAGGCTTGGGTGTGTACGTGCGCACGGTCGTATGCCTTCTTTGGTCGCGTCTTCGGCGCTGTCGGAGAGGACAGCAACATGGTCGGTAGGTGCGGGCACACGACAGCCCGGACCTTCCGTCTCCAGGAAAAGAGGAGATGACGCCGGACGCGCCGCGTATCGGTCTGCAAGAGGAGACCAATTCGCACACAACGAACTAGCAGGATACCGGCACGGGAGAGTGCTTGCAAAACGACATGACTCTCCGCCGGTACCCCTGGCAGTCTACCCGCCCCCGGGCGGTGCCCGGGAACCGCCACGCGGGACGAGGGGATCCGGCGGGGATCCGGCGGGGATCCGGCGGCCACCGCACGGGGTCGTCACCAGGGCTGGAACCCGGCGGCACGATCTCTCCCCGCATCCCCGGGGAAGGGCGCCGGACGGCGATCTCGGGGCCGCCGCGCCGGAACCTTCACGGAACGGTTCCAATATGTTCTCAGCATTCCCTTCTTCCTCACCGCAAACATCCCTATCTTTGATAGCGGTATGTGGCAGCTTCCTCACCCCGGGCATACCCAGCGAGCGCGCCTGCGTCGCATGGGGGTGTTCGCGTGCCTGCTGGCGGTTCTGCTGGTCGGCTTCATCATCGGCCGGGGCAGCCGTGACGAGAACGCCGCGGACCAGATCTACCTGAACGACACCGGGCCGACGAGGCCCGCACCCAGCGGCGCCCTGGCCGGGCAGGTCGAGCGCGCCCCGCTCGCCCGGGTCGCCCGCGCCTCCGCCGCCCCCACCGCCCCCCAGGACCGGCGCCCGCGTCCCACCCCGAGCGCCGACGCGTCACCCGGCGGCTCCGGGAAGGACGGCCCCTCCCGATACCTGCTCAACGGCGACGGCGGCGACGGCGCCACCTCCGTCCTCGGCGCGATGGAGCGCGAGGTCGTCCGGCTCGTCAACGTCGAGCGCAGGCGGGCCGGGTGCGCGCCGCTCCGGATCGACAGGCGGCTGACCGCGTCGGCCAGGAGGCACTCGGCCGGGATGGCGGCCGCGGGAAGCCTCTCCCACAACTCCGCCGACGGCACGTCCCCCTGGGAGCGGATGGAGGCCACCGGCTACCGCGACGGCGGCGCGGAGAACATCGGGCGCGGCTACACCTCTCCCGACGAGGCGGTGCGCAGCTGGATGGGGACCAGCGGCCACCGGCGCAACATCCTCAACTGCGAGCTCATGGCCACCGGAGTCGGGGCCGTCCAGGGTCCCGACGGCCCCTGGTGGACCCAGGACTTCGGATACTCCTGAGCCAACCGGCTCCGATACCGGGCTACGCTCGGCGCATGGGTTTTCCCGTGGAGCCGCCGCGCCGCCCGCCTTACAACCGGCCTGACGCGTCGCCGCCCGCACAGGGCCAGCACTGGTTCGACGCCTCGCCGAACAACCGCGCCGCCGAGCCCTCCCAGCAGGCCTCCCGGCCCACCGGACCGCGGGAACGCCCCACGGAACCGCCCAGGGAACGACCTCGCCAGGAGATGTGGAGCCCGTACGACGAGGGGCCCCGCTCACGCCGCCCGATCTTCATCGCGGCCGGGGCGTTCGCCGCGCTGGTCGCCGCGGGCATCGGCCTGGCCGTGCTGGCCAACTCCGACCCCGACCCGGTGCCCGGCGCGACGGCCCCCACCGCCGAGGCCCCCCTGATACCGCCCGCCAGCACCGCGGAGGGCAAGTTCGGCTTCGCCTCCTCCCGCGCCGGCGACCCGCACCTTCTCACCCTGAACGAGGTGTTCAAGCGCAAGAAGGTGAAGATCGGCGGGCAGACCTACCTGATGACCACGCGCAGGACCGACAAGAAGTGCGACAAGGCGGTGGTCGGGGAGAAGCTCCAGAAGGCCCTCATCGCGGCCAAGTGCAACCAGCTCCTGCGGGCCAGCTTCCGCGACGCCTCAGGGAAGATCATCGGCACCGTGGGAGTCGCCAACCTCAAGACGTCGGCGGGGGCGTCCAAGGTCGTCTCGGTCGGCTCCGGCAAGGAGCGGGAGGAATACCTCAAACCGCTCCCAGGTAAGGATAAGGTCACCAAACTTCTCGGCACCGGTGAGGCGTTCGTGGGCGAGTGGCGCCACGGGCACTACGCGGTGATGGTCTGGTTCCAGTACAAGGACGGTCACCTCCCGAAGAAGACCGAGGTCAAGAAGCTGAACCAGGCGGCCTTCGGCGCGGCGGACGCGACCGTCACCCCCGCCCTGGAGTCGCGATCACTGACCGGAAAACGCCCTTGACCATGGGGTCATACTGGCGTTTTGCGGCATGAATCCGGCAGACGATACGGCCATACCCGCATGACGATCTCCGGCTGTCGCTAGGCTGCGTCGTATGCGTGGCCAGGAATCCGGGTCCGAGCACCAACGTGAAGCCGAGGGTTCGGCAGCACCGGCGACGCCGCCGCCGAGTTTCGGCCAGCCCTCGCCCCACGTGCTGCGGACCGATCTCACAGGTGACGAGCAGCCCCACAGCCCTTCGGCGTGGCCGGAGGTGACCCCCGGGGCGGCTCAGCCATGGACGGTCCCCGGCGACGGGGCCCCCTACGACTGGTACGCCCAGCCGGAGGACGACCCGCCCGCCCCCTGGTCCGGCCCCTCGCACGCCGCGCCCCGGCCGGAGCCGCTCCCGTCTCCGGAGCCCTCCGGTCCCCCGCGGCCCGAGTTCTCCGCCGAGCCCTCCGATCCCGCCGGGCCCGGGTTCCCGCCCGGCCCCTCGGGGAGCGCCCGGCCGGATCTCCCCTCCGAGCTCTCAGGCCCGCGGCCCGAGCTCCCGGATCCGCGGCCCGGGTTCCCGCCCGCTCCCTCCGGCCCCGCCTGGTCGGAGTTCTCCCGGCCCGATCCGGCCCCTCCGGCGTGGATCAACTCCCCCACGCCCCCGGAGCCCTCCCCTCCCGCCTGGCCGGCCCCGCCGAACCCGGGCGACCCCTCGGGCCCGTCCTGGCCCGGCGCCCCCGCGTCGGACGCGACCTCCCCCGCCTGGCCGCCCCCGCTCCCCGCCGAGGCCACCTCGCCCGCCTGGCCCTCTCCCGCCGACCGCCCGTCCGCGCCCTGGCCCGGTGCCCCCGGATCCGCCGACGCCCTGGGCCCGTCCTGGCCCGGCGCCCCCGCGTCGGACGCGACCTCCCCCGCCTGGCCGCCCCCGCTCCGGGACGACTCCTCCCCCGCCTGGCCGACGGAACCGGCCGCCCCTTCGCGGCCCGGCGAGGCCGGCGAGGGCGAGCGCCACGAGCACGGGGGTTCCGCGCCGCGGAGCGACCAGCCGCTGTCCACCGCGCCCATCGTGCCGGGCGCGCCGCCCTGGCAGCCGCCGCCCGCCTTCACGGCCGCGGCCGCGGGCATGCAGGTCTGGCCCTCGTCCGGGCAGGAGGCCCCCTGGCCCGCCGCGACCGGCGAGCCGGTGTGGACCGACCCCGAGGAGAGCGCCGCCCGCCCGGGAGAGCCCGGCGACGTCGCCGTGTGGCCGCCGGACGCCACCCCCCATCAGGAGCCGGACGAGAGCGGCGACACCACGGTCGACGTCCGCGCCACCGGGCCCGCCGCGCCGGCGCACCCCGCGCCGGGGGACCTCCTGGAGGACGGCCACGGCCTCGCGCCCCGGCAGGACCCGCCCGCCCGGCAGGCTTCCGCGCAGCCCTCCGCCCCGCAGGTCCCTCCGCAGCAGAACCCCGCGGCCCCGCAGGTCTCTCCGCAACAGGCCCCCGCGGCCCCGCAGCTCTCTTCGCAGCAGGCCCCCGCGCCCTCACCGGCCGGCCCGCCGGACGAGGCCCCTCCCGTCCTGTCCGGTCCCGCTCCGGCGGTTGTGCCCCCTATGTCTCCAATATCCGGACCCGTGGCGCAGCCCGTCACCCAGCCGGGCACACGACCGGGACCGGAGCCGGCCTCGCCGGTGCCCGCGCCTCCCCTCGACCAGGCCGCCCGCGACCGGACACCGTCCCAGCCCGCCGATCCCGGCCCGGAGGCGGCGCAGCCCTTCCCCTCCTCGGACCAGGCGACCCCGCCGGGCGGCATCCCCGTCGTCACCGGCGTCGCCCCGCCGTTCCCGGTCCTCCCGCCCCCGCCGGTGACCTCCGCGCCCGCGGGCGAACCGACGGCGGTCCTCGGGACCGGCCCGGCGACGACGCGGGGGGCGTTCACCCCGCTCTCGGCGTTCACCCCCGAGCCCCCGCCCCCCGCCCCCGCGCCGGCCCGCAGCAGGGCGAGTACGACGCTGATCGCGGCCGTGGTCGCGGTCGTGGTGGTCGGCATCGGCACCGGCGCCTTCTTCGCCTACCAGTCGTTCAGCGCCAAGCAGTCGGCGAACGCGACGGACCCGATTCCCAGCTCCGGAACCCTCGACCCCACCGACGACCTGGACATCACCGGCGAGCCCGAGCCGATCAACACCACGATGCTCAACTCCGAGAAGACCGACCCGGGCACGATGACCGTGGCCGCCGCCTTCGGCAAGAAGGTGTCCGTGGCCGGGACGACCTTCACCAGGGTCAAGACCGACGTCACCGAGCAGTGCCACAAGGCCGCGTCCGGCAAGTTCGCCGGCACCCTGCGCGACCAGGAGTGCCGCCGGGTGCTGCGGGCGACGTACGTGGACAGCAAGCGGCGATACGCCGTGACCACGGGGATCGCCGTGCTGCCCACCCGCGAGTCCGCGGTCGCGGCCGACAAGGCCAAGAATCTCGGCAGCAACCTGTGGTTCCGCGGCCTGCCCTCGGCCGCCGGCACGGGCGGCGAGCGGGTGCACATCGCGGGCGGCTACGCGGCCGGGATGGTGTGGGGCCGCTACATCGTGTTCAGCTACGCCACCTTCAGCGACGGGCACACGCCGACCGCCAAGGAGAAGGGGCTGGGCAAGGTCAGCGGCGCCTTCCGCGACCAGACCGCGAAGGTCGTGGAGCGCCGCGTCACGAGCTGAGCGTCCGCACCCGGCGGGTCTCCGCGGCCCGCCGGGCGAGCTCCTCGGCGCCGGGATAGCGCACCTCCTCCAGGCAGAGCCCGTGCGCGGGCGCGACGTGCACCCCCGAGTCCCTTACGGCCCTCGCCAGCACCCCGCCCGGCCAGTCGACCGGGAGCCGCCCCTCACCGACGGGCAGCAGGGATCCGACGAGCGCCCGGACCATGGAGTGGCAGAACGCGTCGGCCGTCACCGTCGCGACGACGAGCCCGTCCTCGCGGGTCCAGTCGAGCCGCTGGAGCTCGCGGATCGTGGTCGCGCCCTCGCGTTTCTTGCAGAACGCGGCGAAGTCGTGCTCGCCCAGGAGGGCGGCGGCGGCCGCGTTCAGCCTGTCCACGTCGAGGGGCCTGTTGTACCAGACGACCTCGCGGCGCCGGAGCGGGTCGACCCCGCCCGGGGCATCGGAGATCCGGTAGGCGTACCGCCTCGACAGCGCCGAGAACCGCGCGTCGAAGCCCTCAGGAGCCGCCGTGACGAGACGCACACGCACATCGGGCGGCAGGACCCCGGCGAGCCTCCTGCGCATGGCAGAGAGTCTCTCGGCGAGTTCCGCCGCGGATCCCGGCTCCGGGCCCTCGCCCGCCCCCCGGCGGTCGCGGCCGTCCAGCGCGCCGAGCGCGCCGGGGTCCAGGTCGACGTGGGCCACCTGACCGCGGGCGTGCACGCCCGCGTCGGTCCGCCCGGCCACGGTCAGCGCCGGGGGCTCGGCGAGCCGCAGGATCCTGCCGAGCGCCTCCTCGATCTCCCCCTGGACCGTACGCCGTCCGGGCTGCTTGGCCCAGCCGGAGAAGTCGGTGCCGTCATAGGCGAGATCCAGCCTCAGCCGTACCACGATGGTTCCTTTCTGGAACTCTCACGGGCTCACGTGCTCACATGGCCCCCGGGCCTCCCGGGCATTCCCGGGAGAGCGTCCGGAGACCTGCCGAAAGACCGCCTGGAGAACGGAAAGGGCCCGGCGCCCCCCGCTGAGGAGGTGCCGGGCCCGTTCACGGGGCCTGAGAGATCAGGCGTTGTCCTTCTTGGCCTCGGTCTCCTCGGCGGGAGCCTCGGTCGTCTCCTCGGAGGCCTTCGTCTCCTCGGTGGTCTCGGCCTTGGCCTCGCCGGCCTCCTCGGCCTTGGTCTCCTCGACCTCGGCCTCCTTGGCCTCCTCCGCCTTGGGCGCGGTGGCCTTGGCGGCGGCCGGGGTCTGGCCGACCTTGACCGCGTTCAGCGGCTCGGACACCAGCTCGATCACGGCCATGGGGGCGGCGTCGCCCTTGCGGAGGCCGATCTTGGTGATCCGGGTGTAGCCACCGGGACGCTCGGCGAAGGTCGGAGCGATCTCGGTGAAGAGGTGGTGGACGACGCTCTTGTCCTTGACGATCGTCAGCACCTGGCGACGGTTGTGCATGTCGCCCTTCTTCGCCTTGGTGATCAGCTTCTCCGCCACCGGACGCAGACGCTTCGCCTTGGCCTCGGTGGTCTTGATCCGGCCGTGCTGGAACAGCTGGGTGGCGAGGTTCGCCAGGATCAGCCGCTCGTGGGCCGGGCTGCCGCCGAGACGGGCACCCTTGGTGGGCCTAGGCATAACGTTCTCCTTGGGAGTAAACCCGCCCCGGCCGTACGAGGTACCGGGGTCGGGCCGGGGGCCGGAGGGCCCCCGTCATCGTGAAACTCGGTGACACCGGAGGTGACGAGGGGTCACCCGGTGCCGCGGGACGTCCGCGAGACGCCGTGAGGCGTGACGCCGCGGGACGTCCCGAACTCAGTACTGCTCGGTCTCGACGTAGGCGCTGTCGTCGTCGTCGTAGCCGCCGCCGGCCACCGCGCTCGGGTCGAACCCGGGCGGGGAGTCCTTGAGCGCGAGCGTCATCTCGTGCAGCTTCTGCTTGACCTCTTCGATGGACTTGGCACCGAAGTTCCTTATGTCGAGAAGGTCCTGCTCGCTGCGGGCCACGAGCTCACCCACGGTGTGGATGCCCTCGCGCTTGAGGCAGTTGTAGGAGCGGACCGTGAGGTTCAGCTCCTCGATCGGCAGCGCCAGGTCGGCGGCGAGGGCCGCGTCCGTCGGCGACGGGCCGATGTCGATGCCCTCGGCCTCGACGTTCAGCTCGCGGGCGAGGCCGAACAGCTCGACGAGGGTCTTGCCGGCGGAGGCCACCGCGTCGCGGGGCTTCATGCACGGCTTGGTCTCGACGTCCAGGATCAGACGGTCGAAGTCGGTGCGCTGCTCGACTCGGGTCGCCTCGACCTTGTAGGTGACCTTGAGCACCGGCGAGTAGATGGAGTCGATCGGGATGCGGCCGATCTCCTGGCCCGGCTGCTTGTTCTGCGCGGCGGAGACGTAGCCGCGACCGCGCTCGACGGTCAGCTCCATCTCCAGCTTCGCCTTGCCGTTCAGGGTGGCGATGCGCAGCTCGGGGTTGTGCACCTCGACACCGGCCGGGGGCGCGATGTCGGCGGCGGTGACGTCACCGGGGCCCTGCTTGCGCAGGTACATCACCACGGGCTCGTCGTGCTCGGAGGAGACGACCAGGTCCTTGAGGTTCAGGATGATGTCGGTGACATCCTCCTTGACGCCCGGCACGGTGGTGAACTCGTGCAGCACGCCCTCGATGCGGATGCTGGTCACGGCCGCGCCCGGGATGGACGACAGCAGCGTGCGGCGCAGCGAGTTGCCGATGGTGTAGCCGAAACCCGGCTCCAGCGGCTCGATGATGAACTTGGACCGAGTCTCCTCGAGGGACTCCTCAAGGAGGGAGGGACGCTGAGCGATCAGCATGGTGAGATCTCCCTTGCATGGCGGCGCCCGCTATTTGACGCCGCTCGAACAACAGCATAGGTGCCGTACGGCGGATCGCCGCACGGCACCTACAGGAGCCGCTACTTGGAGTAGAGCTCGACGATCAACTGCTCCTGGACCTGGGTGTCGATCTGCTGACGGACCGGGAGCTGGTGGACCAGGACGCGCAGCGCGTCCGGGACGACGCCCAGCCACGCCGGGTACGTCTTGTCACCGGCGGTGGCGCGGGCCACCTCGTAGGGCAGGAGGTTGCGCGACTTCTCGCGGACCTCGACGATGTCGTGCTCGCGCACGCGGTACGACGGGATGTCGACCTTCTTGCCGTTCACCAGGATGTGGCCGTGACGGACCTGCTGGCGGGCGGCGTCGCGCGACTCCGCGAAACCGGCGCGGTAGACCACGTTGTCGAGACGGCTCTCCAGGATCTGGAGGAGGTTCTCGCCGGTCTTGCCGGTCTTGCGGTTGGCTTCCTCGTAGTAGTTGTGGAACTGCTTCTCGAGGACGCCGTAGATGCGGCGGGTCTTCTGCTTCTCACGAAGCTGGAGCTGGTACTCAGACTCCTTGGGACGGCCGCGGCCGTGCTCACCCGGCGGGTAAGGACGGATCTCGATGGGGCACTTCGCGGACTCGCACTTCTTGCCCTTGAGGAAGAGCTTGGTCTTCTCCCTGCGGCAGAGCTTGCAGTCCGCACCCGTGTAACGAGCCATTTTCTATCTTCTCCTGGGCGTCAGACGCGACGGCGCTTCATGGGCGCTACCGGACGGCAGCTGGCTGCGGGGGCGGTCACACCCGCCTCCGCTTGGGCGGACGGCAGCCGTTGTGCGGCACGGGGGTGACGTCCTGGATGGACCCGACCTCGAGGCCGGTCGCCTGCAGCGACCGGATCGCGGTCTCACGGCCGGAGCCGGGGCCCTTGACGAAGACATCGACCTTGCGCATGCCGTGCTCCATGGCGCGGCGGGCGGCGTTCTCCGCGGCCATCTGCGCCGCGAACGGGGTGGACTTACGAGAGCCCTTGAACCCGACGTGGCCGGCGCTGGCCCAGGAGATCACGTTCCCACTCGGGTCGGTGATCGAGACGATCGTGTTGTTGAACGTGCTCTTGATGTGGGCGTGCCCGTGAGCGACGTTCTTCTTTTCCTTGCGGCGCACCTTCTTGGGTGCACCCTGGCGGCTCTTAGGAGGCATTCTTTGCCTTCACTCCTGAGGTCTTCGGTCCTGCGGCTACGCGGACTACTTCTTACCGGGCTTCTTCTTGCCGGCCACGGTCTTCTTCTTGCCCTTACGGGTGCGTGCGTTGGTCTGCGTGCGCTGACCGTGCACGGGAAGGCCACGGCGGTGCCGAATGCCCTGGTAGCACTGAATCTCGATCTTGCGACGGATGTCGGCCTGAACTTCGCGACGGAGGTCACCCTCGATCTTGTAGTTCGCCTCGATGTAGTCGCGCAGCGGCACCAGCTCTTCGTCGGTCAGCTGGTGAACCCGCAGGTCGCCGTTGACGCCGGTGGCCTGAAGGGTTTCGAGCGCACGAGTGCGGCCGATTCCGAAAATGTAGGTGAGAGCGATCTCCAGCCGCTTGTCGCGGGGGAGGTCTACACCAACCAGGCGAGCCATGGTCGGGCATTCTCCTTCGTTATGGCGGAGGTCCTGCGCCTCACTTCCCCTCCCCATGCCCGGGGTGAGGGCCCCGGCCTCCGACCGGGGGTCTCCTGCGGGGTACGGCGCGAGCCGCCGGCGCAGGTGTGAGACACGATTACGTGAAAGCCCCACATGGATCGAGTCCGCCTCTTAGGAGCGGACTCTCACGGGGCCTTGTTTTGGAGCGACTAACCCTGGCGCTGCTTGTGGCGCAGGTTGTCGCAGATCACCATGACGCGACCGTGCCGGCGAATCACCTTGCACTTGTCACAGATCTTCTTGACGCTCGGCTTGACCTTCATAGTCCTATTCGTCCCTCAGACGCGCTTACTTGTATCGGTAGACGATCCGCCCACGACTGAGGTCGTAGGGGCTCAGTTCGACGACAACCCTGTCGTCAGGAAGGATCCGGATGTAGTGCATCCGCATCCGCCCGCTGATGTGGGCCAGGACCTTATGGCCGTTGTCGAGTTGCACCCGGAACATCGCGTTCGGGAGCGACTCAACCACAGTGCCCTCGATCTCGATGGCGCCGTCTTTCTTGGCCATGTCCCTCGCGTTTCACTGATCGGTCGTCTGAGGCTTCGGAACACTAAGCAGCCGCGACCCAGCGCTTCGATGAGAGCGGCGGTTGCGACACCGCCGATGCGCAATGGTCATAGTGAACCGAAGAAGGAGTGTACGGCACCGGGCGAGGAAATGCGAAACACACGGCCGGCACCTTGACACAACCGCTACAAAGGATACCGCAGATCCCGAGCGGGACGGACGGCACGGCTCGACGCGCGAATGCTCGCTTCCCCATTGTGGCACGTCCGGCCAGGTCAGGCCAGCATCCCGGGTCCCACTCCCCGCCCCCGGGCACGGGAAAGCCCCCCGGCGACCCGGCGCCGGGGGGCTTGCTCGACCAACCTCATCGATCAACGTTTTCCGATCGACTTCTCTCGGCCGACGCTTCTCGACCAACACCCCTTGATCAACACCTCTCGGCCAACGTCCCGCCGAAGGGCCCCCGCCCTCATCGGATGACCTTGACCACTCGGATCGTCCCCCCGGAAGGAGTGGGGAGGGATCAGAAGGCGTCACCCCAGCGACCGCAGTCGTCGAACTTGTTGCCGCCCTCGCAGACCCGGATCTTGAAGTCGTCGAAGCCGTTGCTCTTCTTGAACCCGCCGAACTTGTTGAAGCCGGAGTTGCCGAAGGTGCTGAACACCTTGCTGTGCGAGCCGAACTTGTCGTGCCACTTGAACCACACGTAGCTGCGCTGGCGGTCGCGGTCGCGGTCGAACAGGTTGCCGTAGAACCAGTAGCGGCCACCGCTGCTGGTCCAGTAGCCCTTGAAGTAGGAGCGCTTGCCGAAGCTCTCGCCACCGCCGAAGCCCGAGTAGTACGGACCGAAGAAGTGCTTGCTCGACGTCTGCGCCTCCTGGACCGCGACCGCGGACCCGGCCGGGGCCTGCGAGGCCGAGGCCATCGCCGACGGGGCGGCGAGGACACCCGCGGCCAGCGAACCTGCCAGCGCCGCTCCGACCAGGGCTGCACGGATCTTGCTCATTGAATCTTCCTCCTGTGAACCGGGGTCCGGCTGTCCGGACACCGCTCACGTTAGGAAGATTCAGTCCCTCCTTCTGCGGAGGAATGCACACTCAACGCCCAGAGTGCACTATTACGGGTTCCGTCCTCGCCCCAGGACCGTGGCGACCGTCGTCACCAGCAACACCACACCCCACGGGCCCATGACCCACAGGGGCCACGGGTACGGGAAGTCGTCGCCGGTCACCCCGATGATGAGCCAGATCATCCAGTTGATGCCGCTGGCCGTCGCCCAGACGGACCAGGCGGCCATCAGGCCCTTGTCCTGCGCGCCCTTCACGCTGCTCGCCTTGGCGCGCTCAGGGGCCCGGGAGGGGGCCTCGGGGAGCCGGCGCAGGTCGACGTCCGGAAGGTCGGAGGTGAGGACGGCGAGCTCGCCGTACGTCTTGCTGGTGTAGAGCTGCTCCAGACGCTCGTCGAACTCCTCCGTGGTCAGGCGTCCCTGGGCGTAGTGCTCCCTCAGGACCGAGGCGACCTTGTCGCGATCTCCGTCGGAGGCTCGCATCTCCGGACCAGCCGCCATGTCACCACATCCGCTCGCCGGCGGGCCCGAATCAGCCCGCGTCTCCCAACAGGTCGGCAAGCCGCTCTTTCCCCCCGTCAAGGGCGGTCAATACCCAAGGTCCATTATGTGTCACGGCGACGCTGTGTTCGAAGTGTGCGGAGACCTTTCCGTCGATCGTGACCACGGTCCAGTCGTCGGCCAGCACCTTGGTCCTGTCCGTCCCGAGGTTGACCATCGGCTCGACGGCGAAGCACATGCCCGGCTCGAACTTCGGGCCCCGGCCGGGCTTGCCGTGGTTGGCCACCCACGGGTCCATGTGCATCTCGGTGCCGATGCCGTGGCCGCCGTACTCCTGCGGGATGCCGTAGCGCCCCTGGGAGCGGACGTACTTCTCCACCTCGTGGCCGATATCGGACAGATGGCGGCCCACGGTGAGCGCGGCGATGCCCCGCCACATGGCCTCCTCGGTGACCCGCATCAGCTCGGTCAGCTTGGGATCCACCTCGCCGACCGGGACCGTGACGGCCGAGTCGCCGTGCCAGCCGTCCAGGATGGCGCCACAGTCGATCGAGATGATGTCGCCCTCCCGCAGCGGGCGGCGGTCACTCGGGATGCCGTGGACGACCTCGTGGTTGACCGAGGCGCAGATCGTGGCGGGGAAGCCCTGGTAGCCCTTGAAGGAGGGGATCGCCCCCTCGTCCCTGATGGCCTTCTCCGCGATCGCGTCCAGGTCCAGAGGCGTCATGCCCGGCTGGACGCTCTCCCGCAGGAGCTGCAGGGTACGGCCGACCACGAGACCTGCCGCCCGCATCTTCTCCACCTGCTCGGGCGTCTTCATCTGGATTCCATGCTTGTTCTTCTTGAACACGTGCACACCCCCTGGGGTGGTTCAACGGGCGGTCCGGGAGCCCAATTCCCCCGATTCTGCCCTAAATGACAGCACGCCACCCATGAGAAACCCATGGGTGGCGTGCTCGGTGCTATCGCTTCGCTAGCCGATGAAGGGGTTCAGAGCCTCCATCGCGCGCTGGGTGACCTCTTCCACCGGACCGGTGGCGTCCACGCCGACCAGGATGCCCTCGTCGGCGTAGAAGGAGACCAGGGGAGCGGTCTGCTCCTGGTAGACCTCCAGGCGGTGCCTGACGGTCGCCTCCTTGTCGTCGTCCCGCTGGTACAGCCGGCCGTTGCAGGCGTCGCAGACGTCGTCCTTCTTGTCATCGAAGTCGACATGCCAGATGCGGCCGCACTGGCTGCAGGTCCGGCGCCCCGCGAGCCTGCGGACGACCTCCTCGTCGTCGACCACGAGCTCCAGGACGATGTCCAGACCGACCTCGAACTCGGCGAGGATCTTCTTCAGGATCTCGGCCTGGGGCACGTTCCTGGGGAAGCCGTCGAGCAGGAAACCGTCCTGCGCGTCCTTCTCGGCGAGGCGGTCGCGGACCATCGCGATGGTGACCTCGTCGGGTACGAGGTCGCCGCGGTCCATGTATTCCTTGGCAAGCTTGCCGAGCTCCGTGCCACCCGAGACATTGGCGCGGAAGATGTCACCTGTCGAAATCTTCGGGATCGACAGGTTCGATGCGACGAACTGGGCCTGTGTCCCCTTACCCGCTCCGGGGGGCCCGACCAGGACGAGGCGCACTACTTCAGGAAGCCTTCATAGTTGCGCTGCTGCAGCTGGCTCTCGATCTGCTTCACGGTGTCGAGGCCGACACCAACCATGATCAGAATGCTCGTCCCTCCGAACGGGAAGTTCTGACTCGCGCCGACGAGCGCCAGCGCGACGATCGGCACCATGGAGATCAGGCCCAGATACAGCGCGCCAGGAGCGGTGAGTCGCGTGAGCACGTAGTTCAGGTACTCAGCCGTCGGGCGACCCGGACGGATGCCCGGGATGAACCCACCGTACTTCTTCATGTTGTCGGCGACTTCAACGGGGTTGAAGGTAATCGACACGTAGAAGTACGTGAAGAAGACGATGAGCAGGAAGAAGGTGATCATGTACGTCGGGGTGGTCCCGCCGCCGCCGAACTCCTGCGAGATCCACTGGATGATCGGGTGCGGCTCTTCCTGGGTGTTCGAGAAGAGCGTCGTGATCAGCTGCGGAAGGTAGAGCAGCGAGGAGGCGAAGATGACCGGGATGATGCCGGCCTGGTTGACCTTCAGCGGGATGTAGGTCGACGTCCCGCCGTACATCCTGCGGCCGACCATGCGCTTGGCGTACTGCACCGGGATCCGGCGCTGTGCCTGCTCCACCATCACGACCAGGGCGATCATCGCGATACCGACGACGATGACCACGGCGAAGACGAAGCTGCCCTTCTGGCGGGCGATGTTCAGCAGCTCGGACGGGAAGACCGCGATGACCTGCGTGAAGATCAGGATGGACATGCCGTTGCCGATGCCGCGATCGGTGATGAGCTCGCCCAGCCACATGACGACGGCGGTGCCGGCCGTCATGGTCAGCACCATCGTGACGATGGCGAAGACGTTGTCCTTGTCGAGGAGGATCTCCTCGCGGCACTGCGGGAACAGCTGGCCGCTGCGGGCCAGGGCCACGAAGGCGGTCGACTGCAGGACCGCCAGGCCGACCGTCAGGTAACGGGTGTACTGCGTGATCTTCGTCTGCCCGGCCTGTCCCTCCTTCTTGAGGGCTTCCAGGCGCGGGATGACCACGACGAGCAGCTGAAGAATGATGCTCGCGGTGATGTACGGCATGATGCCGAGGGCGAAGATTGAAAGTTTCAGAAGGGCGCCGCCGCTGAACAGCTGCACCATTCCGTAGATGTTGCCCGCGTCCCCCGCCTGCGCCTGGGTGAGACAACGGCTGATGTTCTCGGTATGCACACCCGGAGTCGGCAGGACCGACCCAAGTCGGAACAGCGCGATGATGCCCAAAGTGAAGAGCAACTTCTTACGCAGGTCCGGCGTACGGAACGCTCGGGTAAATGCGGTCAGCACGGTCCCTCCTGCGCGCCTGAAAGGCGAGGTCGGTCAGCGATGGTGCGGGGGTGTTCCATCTTTGCCATATCCAGTCAATGAGCCCACGGAAATGAGTCGAGGCCCACTGTCCAGCGAACTCTAACGCACTACGGGCGCGGGAGCCCATTACGAGCCCCCGCGCCGCGTGATGATAACGCCTACAGCTCGGAGACGGAGCCCCCGGCAGCGGCGATCTTGTCCTTGGCCTTGGCCGAGAAGGCGTGCGCCTCCACGTTCAACGCCACGGAGATGTCACCGGTTCCCAGAACCTTGACGAGCTGGTTCTTGCGAACCGCGCCCTTGGCGACGAGCGTGTCGACGGTGACGTCGCCACCGTCGGGGAACAGCTCGCCGAGCCTGTCAAGGTTGACGACCTGGTAGGTCGTCTTGAACAGGGCGTTGGAGAAGCCCTTGAACTTGGGCAGGCGCCGCTGCAGCGGAACCTGGCCACCCTCGAAGCCGAGCGGGACCTTGTTCCTGGCCCTCGTGCCCTTGGTACCACGACCCGCGGTCTTGCCCTTGGACGCCTCGCCGCGGCCCTTACGGACCTTCGACTTGTTGGCGCCGGGGGCCGGACGCAGGTGGTGGATGCGGAGCGGAGTGTTCTCTGCCATGTCTAGTCGACCTCTTCCACGGTGACGAGGTGCGTCACCACGGTGACCATGCCACGGATCTCCGGGCGGTCCTCCTTGACAACGACGTCGCCGATTCGCTTCAGACCGAGCGAGCGCAGCGAGTCACGCTGGTTCTGCTTGCCACCGATCTTGGAACGGACCTGGGTAATCTTCAGGCGTGCCATGGACTAGCTCACCGCCTTCGCGGCCGCGGCCTCCGCGAGACCCTCGGCGCGAGCCTTGAGCATCCGCTTGGGGGCGACGTCCTCGATCGGGAGACCACGGCGGGCCGCGATCTCCTCGGGGCGGCTGAGGCCCTTCAGGGCCGCCACCGTGGCGTGCACGATGTTGATCGGGTTGTCCGAGCCGAGCGACTTGGACAGCACGTCGTGGATACCGGCGCACTCCAGCACGGCGCGCACCGGGCCACCGGCGATGACGCCGGTACCGGGCGAGGCCGGACGCAGGAAGACGACGCCCGCGGCCTCTTCGCCCTGCACGATGTGCGGGATGGTGCCCTGGATGCGGGGCACCTTGAAGAAGTGCTTCTTGGCCTCTTCGACACCCTTGGCGATCGCCGCGGGCACTTCCTTGGCCTTGCCGTAGCCGACGCCGACCATGCCGTTGCCGTCACCGACGATGACGAGGGCGGTGAAGCTGAAGCGACGACCACCCTTCACGACCTTGGCCACTCGGTTGATCTTCACAACGCGCTCGATGTACGAGACGCCCTTGTCAGCGTTTCCACCGCGGCGATCGTCACGACGACCGTCACGCCGCTCGCCACCGGCGGCGCCACCGCGACGCGGAGCTCCAGCCATTAGTGGTTCCTCTTCTCATTCGTAAGACGGGCCATCGGGTGCGATCCTGGATTGCGATCCTGGGACGGAGTCATCAGAACTCCAGTCCGCCTTCGCGTGCGCTGTCTGCCAGCGCCGCGATGCGGCCCGCGTAGCGGTTGCCACCCCGGTCGAACACGACCGCGGTGATCCCGGCTGCCTTGGCCCGCTGAGCGAGAAGCTCGCCGACCTGCTTGGCCTTGTCGGTCTTGGCGCCCTCCGCCGAGCGCAGGGAGGCGTCCATGGTGGACGCGCTCACCAGCGTGTGGCCCTGGGTGTCGTCGACGATCTGCACGAAGAGGTGCTTCGTGGAGCGGTTGACGACCAGGCGCGGACGCGTGGCCGTACCGGCCACCTTCTTGCGGACTCGGCCGTGGCGGCGGGCCCGCGAGACGGCGCGGGCGGCCGTGTGCTTGCCGAACGCAGTCTTGCCAGCCATGCCTACTTACCAGCCTTTCCGACCTTGCGGCGGATAACTTCACCCTGGTAGCGCACGCCCTTGCCCTTGTACGGGTCGGGCTTGCGCAACTTGCGGATGTTCGCGGCGATCTCGCCGACCTTCTGCTTGTCGATGCCGTCCACGTGGAACAGCGTCGGCCGCTCGACGCGGAAGGTGACACCCTCGGGGGCGTCGACGATCACCGGGTGGCTGAAGCCGAGAGCGAACTCGAGCTGAGTCGGGCTCTTGGCCTGCACGCGGTAACCGACGCCCACGATCTCCAGGGTCTTCGAGTAACCCTGGGTCACACCGGTCACCATGTTGGCGACCAGGGTGCGGGACAGGCCGTGCAGCGCACGGACCTTGTTCTCGTCGTTGGGACGGGTGACGTTCAGATTGCCGTCGTCACCCTTGGCGATCGCGATGGGTTCCGCGACCGTGTGTGAAAGCGTGCCCTTGGGACCCTTGACCGTGACGTCCCGGCCGTCGATGGCGACGTCCACTCCGTTCGGTACGGGGATGGGCAGCCGTCCGATTCTTGACATGCTGTTCGTTCTCCCCTCTTACCAAACGAAGGCGAGGACTTCCCCGCCCACTCCACGCTTGCCGGCCTGCTTGTCCGTCATGAGACCGCCGGACGTCGAGATGATCGCGACGCCCAGTCCGCCCAGGACTCGGGGCAGGTTGTCCTTCTTTGCATAAACCCGCAGGCCGGGCTTGGAAACCCGGCGCAGGCCCGCGAGGGACCGCTCACGGGTCGGCCCGAACTTCAGCTCCACCACGAGGTTCTTTCCGACCTTGGCGTCTTCGACGCTCCAGGACTGGATGTAACCCTCCTGCTGGAGGATCTCGGCGATGTGCGCCTTGATCTTCGAGTACGGCATCGCCACACTGTCGTGGTACGCCGAGTTCGCGTTTCGCAGACGCGTCAGCATGTCTGCGATCGGGTCCGTCATCGTCATGGCCGGTGGCCTTCCTCACCGCGGTTTCCACAGGGGACCTACGGTGCGGTCATGGACGCCTGTAGTCGGCGCCCGGTGAATACGACTTCTATGTGCGGCCGGTGCCACGCGCGGGCCCGTGATCGCTCACGGGGCCGCGCGGAAGGCTACCAGCTCGACTTGGTGATGCCGGGCAGCTCGCCCCGGTGCGCCATCTCACGGAAGCAGATGCGGCACAGGCCGAACTTCCTGTAGACGGCGCGGGGACGACCACAGCGCGAGCACCGAGTGTACGCCCGGACCTCGAACTTGGCCTTGCGAGCAGCCTTGACCTTGAGCGACGTCTTCGCCATGATCAGGCCTCCTTGAACGGGAATCCGAGCTGCTTCAGCAGCGCCCGGCCCTGGTCGTCGGTCTTAGCGGTGGTCACGACCGTGATGTCCATACCACGCTGGCGGTCGACCTTGTCCTGGTCGATCTCGTGGAACATGACCTGCTCGGTGAGACCGAAGGTGTAGTTCCCGTTGCCGTCGAACTGCTTGGGCGACAGACCGCGGAAGTCACGGATGCGGGGCAGCGCCAGCGAGAGCAGCCGGTCGAGGAACTCCCACATGCGGTCACCGCGAAGCGTGACGTGCGCGCCGATCGGCATGCCCTCGCGCAGCTTGAACTGGGCGATGGACTTGCGGGCGCGGACGACCGCCGGCTTCTGGCCGGTGATCACGGTGAGGTCGCGGACGGCGCCTTCGATGAGCTTCGAGTCGCGCGCGGCCTCGCCGACGCCCATGTTCACCTTGATCTTGGTGATGGTGGGCACCAGCATGATGTTCTCGAACTCGAACTGCTCGTTCAGCTTCGCGATGATCTCTTCGCGGTAGCGCTGCTTGAGGCGCGGGAGGGCCCGCTGTCCGGTCTCGGTGGTGTTCGCGGTCATCAGTTGTCCTCACCCGTCTCCTCGGAAGCGGCCTTGGCCGACTCCTTCTTGGCGGGCTTGTCGTCCTTGGCAGGCTTCTCATCCTTGAGCTTCTTGACGTTGCTCACGTGGATGGGAGCCTCCATGGTCTGCACGCCACCGGTCTTGGCGCCGCGCGGACCCTGGTTGGTCTCCTTGGCGTGCTTCTTGACCATGTTGACGCCCTCGACCACCACGCGCTCGTCGCGCGGGTGGGCGGCGATCACACGACCCTTGGCACCCTTGTCCTTGCCGGCGATGACCAGGACGAGGTCACCCTTCTTCACATGAAGCTTCGGCATTACAACACCTCCGGCGCGAGCGAGATGATCCGCATGAACTTCTTGTCACGCAGCTCACGTCCGACGGGACCGAAGATGCGGGTGCCCCGGGGGTCACCGCTGTCCTTGATGATGACGGCGGCGTTCTCGTCGAAGCGGATGTAGGAACCGTCGGGACGGCGGCGCTCCTTGACGGTGCGGACGATGACGGCCTTGACCACATCGCCCTTCTTCACGGTGCCGCCGGGGATGGCGTCCTTGACCGTGGCGACGATGATGTCGCCGATTCCCGCGTAACGGCGGCCCGAGCCACCGAGAACACGGATGCAAAGGACTTCCTTCGCACCGGTGTTGTCGGCGACCTTGAGCCGCGACTCCTGCTGGATCACTTGAACTCCTGTTTGTCTCGCCGGTTCTCACCCGTCGCTCTGTGGGTGAGCCTTGCGGAACCTGATGGTCTTTTTCCCCCGGCGACAGCCCCTCTCAGGACCGCCACCGCAGGCGGGGCGAAGATCGCTTCGCCCCCTTGGACGCCGTCATGGGGGGTGACGGTGTCACCCCCCACGAGGCGCGTTGCCTACTTGGCCTTCTCGAGGATCTCGATGACCCGCCAGCGCTTGCTGGCGGACAGCGGCCGGGTCTCCATCAGGAGGACACGGTCGCCGACACCGCAGGTGTTGGCCTCGTCGTGCGCCTTGTACTTGGTCGTCCTGCGGATGACCTTGCCGTACAGGGGGTGCTTGACGCGGTCCTCGACAGCGACCACGACAGTCTTGTCCATCTTGTCACTGACGACCAGACCCTCACGGGTCTTGCGGTAGTTCCGCGTCTCGGTCGTGGTTTCCGTGGCCTCAGCCATCGATCGACTCCTTCTCTACCGTGACGATTCCGAGCTCCCGCTCGCGCATCACGGTGTAGATACGGGCGATCTCGCGGCGGACGGCACGCAACCGCCCGTGGCTCTCCAACTGGCCGGTCGCTGCCTGGAAGCGGAGGTTGAACAGCTCCTCCTTGGCTTCCTTCAGCTTCGTGACCAGGGTGTCCTGGTCTTCCACCCGCAGCTCACCGGCGGTCAGGCCCTTAGCCATCACGCCTCACCCACTTCACGCTTGACGAACCGGCACTTCATCGGCAGCTTGTGCATCGCACGACGCAGGGCTTCGCGAGCCACCGGCTCGGCGACACCCGACAGCTCGAACATGATGCGGCCGGGCTTGACGTTGGCGATCCACCACTCCGGCGAACCCTTACCGGAACCCATGCGGGTCTCGGCGGGCTTCTTCGTGAGGGGGCGGTCCGGATAGATGTTGATCCAGACCTTTCCACCACGCTTGATGTGACGGGTCATCGCGATACGAGCCGACTCGATCTGGCGGTTGGTCACGTAGGAGTGCTCAATCGCCTGAATGCCGAACTCGCCGAACACGACCCTGGTGCCACCCTTGGCGGCTCCGTGACGGTCGGGCCGGTGCTGCTTGCGGTGCTTGACCCTGCGCGGGATCAGCATGGTCAGCTCCCTTCAGCACCCGGCTGCGCAGCCGGGCCGGTCTCGGGGGCGGCCTGCGAGGCCGCCTCGTTCCTGGGGGCGGAGGCGCGGTCGCCACGGCCGGCACCGGCGCCACGACGGGCGCCACCGGCGCCGCCGCCACGACGGGGACGGTCGCCGCCACCGGCACCGGGGCCACGACGGTCGTCGCGGTCACGACGCTGGCCGGCACGAGCACCGGCGGCGGCCGCCTCGCGC
This sequence comes from Streptosporangium sp. OZ121, assembly GCF_051918885.1. Taxonomy (NCBI): domain Bacteria; kingdom Bacillati; phylum Actinomycetota; class Actinomycetes; order Streptosporangiales; family Streptosporangiaceae; genus Streptosporangium; species Streptosporangium sp. OZ121. The sequence goes on along the minus strand of NZ_JBPXMC010000018.1, from coordinate 84,407 downwards.
TCGGCGCGGCTGGTCGGAGCCTCACCCTTGTAGATCCACACCTTCACGCCGATACGGCCGAAGGTGGTGCGGGCCTCGTACAGGCCGTAGTCGATGTCCGCGCGGAGGGTGTGCAGGGGCACGCGGCCCTCGCGGTAGAACTCCGAACGGGACATCTCGGCGCCGCCGAGACGACCGGAGCACTGCACCCGGATGCCCTTGGCACCGCTCTTCATCGCCGACTGCATCGCCTTGCGCATGGCACGGCGGAACGAGACACGGCTGGACAGCTGCTCGGCCACACCCTGGGCGACGAGCTGAGCGTCGATCTCAGGGTTCTTGACCTCGAGGATGTTCAGCTGGACCTGCTTCTTGGTCAGCTTCTCGAGGTCACCGCGGATCCGGTCCGCCTCGGCGCCGCGGCGGCCGATGACGATGCCCGGACGGGCGGTGTGAATGTCGACCTGTACCCGGTCGGTGGTCCGCTCGATCTCCACCTTGGAGATGCCGGCCCGCTCCATGCCCTTCTTGAGCATGCGGCGGATCGCCACATCCTCGGCAACGTACGACTTGTAGAGCTTGTCGGCATACCACCGGCTCTTGAAGTCGGTCGTGATGCCGAGGCGGAACCCGTGCGGGTTAACCTTCTGACCCACTAGCGGGTCCTCCCCTTCGGCTCGCGGGACTCCACGATCACGGTGATGTGGCTGGTCCGCTTGTTGATCCGATAGGCACGACCCTGAGCACGGGGACGAAACCGCTTCAGCGTCGGGCCCTCGTCGACCCAGGCACGGCTCACGAAGAGCGTGTCACGGTCGAGCTTGAAGTTGTGCTCCGCGTTGGCAATGGCGCTCGAGAGCACCTTGTACACGGTCTCGCTCGCCGACTGGGGAGCGAACTGCAGCACGGCCTGCGCCTCCGAAGCGGGCAGCCCGCGAATGAGGTCCACCACACGGCGGGCCTTCATGGGCGTGTGGCGCGCGAACCGCGCCTGAGCCCTGGCTTCCATCGCTTACTCCTCTTACCCTTCGTTTTGGTCGAGTCCGTCTCGCCTTGTGAGGCTCGACGTCCTCTTCCTGAGGCGCTTATCGCCGGCTGCGGCGGTCTTCCTTGACGTGGCTGCGGAAGGTTCGCGTCGGAGCGAACTCACCCAGCTTGTGGCCGATCATCGACTCGGTGACGAACACCGGGACGTGCTTGCGGCCGTCGTGAACGGCGATCGTGTGACCAAGCATGTCGGGCACGATCATGGAGCGCCGCGACCACGTCTTGATGACGTTTTTGGTGCCCTTCTCGTTCTGGACATCCACCTTCTTCTGAAGGTGGTCGTCCACGAAGGGACCCTTCTTAAGGCTACGTGGCATTTTGGCTGCTCCTACCGCTTCTTCCGCTTGGTACGACGGCGGATGATCAGCCGGTCGCTGGCCTTGTTCGCCGCACGGGTACGTCCCTCGGGCTTGCCCTTGGGGTTGACAGGGTGACGACCGCCGGAGGTCTTACCCTCACCACCACCGTGCGGGTGGTCGACCGGGTTCATCGCGACACCGCGGACGGTGGGGCGCTTGCCCTTCCACCGCATCCGGCCGGCCTTGCCCCAGTTGATGTTGGCCTGCTCGGCGTTGCCGACCTGGCCGATCGAGGCCCGGCAGCGAACATCGACCTGGCGCATCTCGCCGGAGGGCATACGCAGCGTGGCGTACTGGCCCTCCTTGGCGAGGAGCTGGATCTGCGCGCCGGCGGAACGGCCCAGCTTGGCGCCACCACCCGGACGGAGCTCCACCGCGTGGATGAAGGTACCGGTCGGGATGTTGCGCAGCGGGAGGCAGTTACCCGGCTTGATGTCGGCCGTGGGGCCGTTCTCGATGTTGTCGCCCTGCTTGACGCCGGTGGGGCAGAGGATGTAGCGCTTCTCCCCGTCGGCGTAGTGCAGCAGCGCGATGCGGGACGTGCGGTTCGGGTCGTACTCGATGTGAGCGACCTTGGCCGGGATCCCGTCCTTGTCGTGACGCCGGAAATCGATGATCCGGTAGGCGCGCTTGTGGCCACCACCCTGGTGACGGGTGGTGACTCGGCCGTGGACGTTACGGCCACCCTTGCTGTGCAGGGGTGCAAGCAGCGACTTCTCGGGCGTGCTGCGCGTGATCTCGGCAAAGTCCGAGACGCTGGCGCCGCGGCGACCCGGGGTCGTCGGCTTGAGTTTACGGATGCCCATCTTTTTCGTTCATCCTTCGTCGGTTAATCCGGTCGAATGCCCCTCACCAGGCGGCGAGGGGCTTTCTCCCTGTACTTACTGAGCGAGCGCGTCAGCCGATCTGGCCGAAGATGTCAATCCGGTCGCCCTCGACCAGGCTGACGATGGCTCGCTTGGTGGCCGGGCGCTGGCCGTAGCCGAACCTGGTCCGCTTCCGCTTGCCCTGGCGGTTGATGGTGTTGACGCTGGCGACCTTGACACCGAAGATCTTCTCAACGGCGATCTTGACCTGCGTCTTGTTGGCCGTCTTCCGCACCAGGAACGTGTACTTGTTGTGCTCGTCGATCAGGCCGTAGCTCTTCTCGGAGACAACCGGCTTGATGATGATGTCGCGCGGGTCGGCGATCTTCTCCATCAGGCGTCTTCCTTCCCGCTCTTGCTCAGACGCGCCACGATCTGGTCGTAAGCGTCCTGAGTGAAGACGACGTCGTCGTAGCAGAGCACGTCGTAGGTGTTGAGCTGCCCGGCGTCCAGAAGGTGGACCTCGGGAGCGTTGCGCAGGCTCAGCCAGCTGAGCTCGTCACCCTCGTCGACGACGACCAGGACGCTGCGGGCCTTGGTGAGCCTGCGAAGCGACTCGAGAGCCGCCTTGGTCTTGGGGGTCTCCCCCTCGACCAGACCGCTGACCACGTGAACGCGGCCGCCGGTCGCCCGGTCGGACAGGGCCCCGCGCAGGGCGGCGGCCTTCATCTTCTTGGGAGTCTTCTGGGAGTAGTCCCGCGGAACCGGGCCGTGGACGGTGCCACCGCCGGTGAACTGCGGGGCGCGGGTCGAACCCTGGCGGGCGCGGCCGGTGCCCTTCTGGCGGTACGGCTTCTTGCCGCCGCCTCGGACCTCACCGCGGGTCTTCGCCTTGTGGGTGCCCTGCCGGCGAGCGGCGAGCTGGGCCACGACGACCTGGTGGATCAGCGGGATGTTGACCTTCGTACCGAAGATGTCCTCCGGCAGGTCGACGGTGCCGGCCTTCTCACCGCGTACGTCGAGGACGTCAATGGTGCTCACTTGGCAGCCCCCTTCTTGGCGGCGGTGCGGACCAGGACCAGGCTGCCGTTGGCGCCGGGGATCGCACCCTTGATCAGGATGAGGCCCTTCTCGGCGTCCACGGCGTGAACCTTGAGGCTCTGGACGGTCGTGCGGACGTTGCCCATCCGGCCCGCCATGCGCACGCCCTTGAAGACGCGGCCGGGGGTGGCGCAGCCACCGATGGAACCGGGCGAGCGGTGCTTGCGCTGCGTACCGTGCGAGGCGCCGAGGCCCTTGAAGCCGTGGCGCTTCATGACACCCGCGAAACCCTTGCCCTTGCTCTTGCCCGTCACGTCGACGAACTGGCCGGCCTCGAAGGTGTCGGCGAGGAGCTCCTGGCCCAGGGTGTAGTCGCTCGCGTCGTCGGTGCGGATCTCCGCGAAGTAACGGCGCGGGGTGATGTCGTGCTTGCGCAGGTAGTCGCCGAGCGGCTTGTTGACCTTCCGCGGGTCGACCTGGCCGAAGCCCAGCTGGACGGCGGTGTAGCCGTCCTTCTCGGCGGTGCGGACGCGGGTCACGACGCACGGGCCAGCCTCGACGACGGTCACCGGGACCATCCGGTTGTCCGCGTCGAAGACCTGGGTCATGCCGAGCTTCTTGCCCAGGACGCCCTTGATCTTGTTAGCCATGTCAGTGCGTTCCCTCAGAGCTTGATCGAGATGTCAACGCCGGCGGGAAGGTCGAGTCGCATGAGCGAGTCGACCGTCTTCGGCGTCGGGTCGATGATGTCAATCAGCCGCTTGTGCGTGCGCATCTCAAAGTGCTCGCGGCTGTCCTTGTACTTGTGCGGCGAGCGGATGACGCAGTACACGTTCTTCTCGGTCGGCAGCGGCACCGGGCCCGCGACCTTGGCGCCAGTCCTTGTCACCGTCTCGACGATCTTCTTGGCCGAGACGTCGATGACCTCGTGGTCATAGGCCTTGAGCCGAATGCGGATCTTCTGTCCCGCCATAATGGCCTCGGTGTCCTTCACTGTCGTCTGAAAAAGTTACGTGCGGCCTGTTGCCGCTGTGTCATGGCCGGGTCCGTCCGGGACGGTCCCGCCACGTCGTGCCGGAGCACGTCGCGCCCTGGGGCGGCGTTCTCCGCACATGCCCCACGTAGCAGACGCTGTGAGTCCGCGCTTTCTTCCGTGATCTGGCAATTAGTTCGGTCATCCTTCGGCCGAACCAACTGCGAGATCACGGTTCGTGGGGTCCTGCCGGGGTCCGCGCCCTGCGGCACGGTCCCCTCGTGGGGAGGCGGCCGGCCCTGCGTCGAGGGCCGACCGCCACTCCGCGATCGTACTACTTGATGATCTTCGTCACTCGACCCGCACCGACGGTGCGGCCACCCTCACGGATGGCGAACTTGAGACCGTCCTCCATCGCGATGGGCTGGATCAGCGCGACGCTCATCTCCGTGTTGTCGCCGGGCATGACCATCTCGGTGCCCTCGGGGAGGTTCACCACGCCGGTCACGTCGGTCGTACGGAAGTAGAACTGAGGGCGGTAGTTGTTGAAGAACGGGGTGTGGCGGCCGCCCTCGTCCTTGCTCAGGATGTAGACCTGGGCCTCGAACTCGGTGTGCGGGGTGGTCGTGCCCGGCTTGATGATGCACTGGCCGCGCTCGACGTCCTCGCGCTTGATGCCGCGCAGGAGCAGACCGACGTTGTCACCCGCCTGACCCTCGTCGAGGAGCTTGCGGAACATCTCGACACCGGTGACCGTGGTGGTGGTCTTGGTCTCCTTGATGCCGATGATGTCGACGGTCTCGTTGACCTTGACGATGCCACGCTCGATACGGCCGGTGACGACCGTGCCGCGACCGGTGATCGAGAAGACGTCCTCGATCGGCATCAGGAACGGCTTGTCGGTCTCACGGGTCGGCTCGGGGACGTTCTCGTCCACGGCGGTCATGAGCTCGATGATCGAGTCGCCCCACTTGGCGTCGCCCTCGAGCGCCTTCAGCGCCGAGACGCGGACGACCGGCAGGTCGTCGCCGGGGAACTCCTGGGCCGAGAGAAGCTCGCGGACCTCGAGCTCGACGAGCTCCAGGATCTCCTCGTCGTCCACCATGTCGGACTTGTTGAGGGCCACGACGATGTAGGGGACGCCGACCTGGCGGGCCAGGAGGACGTGCTCCTTCGTCTGCGGCATCGGACCGTCGGTGGCGGCGACCACGAGGATCGCACCGTCCATCTGAGCCGCACCGGTGATCATGTTCTTCACGTAGTCGGCGTGACCGGGGCAGTCCACGTGGGCGTAGTGGCGCTTCTCGGTCTGGTACTCGACGTGCGCGATGGAGATCGTGATACCACGAGCCTTCTCCTCGGGCGCCTTGTCGATCTTGTCGAACGGGGTCGCCTCGTTGAGGTTCGGGAAACGCTCGTGGAGCACCTTGGTGATCGCCGCGGTCAGAGTGGTCTTGCCGTGGTCGATGTGCCCAATGGTGCCGATGTTTACGTGCGGCTTGGTCCGCTCGAACTTGGCCTTGGCCACTGCTCTCTCCTTAGAGATTCTGACGTGACTTGCGTCTTCATATTCGGGCTTGGGGAGGCCGGCCCCTCTCGGAACCGGCCGGCGAGAGGTATCTCGCCCCGCACCCCTCCGGTAGCGGGGCGACGATCTCTCGCCTCCCGCACCCGGAACGGTGCTGGACTACTCGCCCCGCACCCCTCCGGTGGCGGGGCGACGATCTCTCGCCTCCCGCACCCGGAACGGTGCTGAGCTACTCGCCCCGCACCTTCGCGACGATCTCCTTGGCGATGTGCGCAGGCACTTCCGCGTAGGAGTCGAACTGCATGCTGTAGCTCGCGCGTCCCTGCGTCTTGCTACGGAGGTCTCCCACGTAGCCGAACATCTCAGAGAGCGGCACGAGCGCCTTGATGATCCGGGCGCCGGAGCGCTCGTCCATCGCCTGGATCTGCCCGCGGCGACCGTTGAGGTCACCGATGACATCACCCATGTAGTCCTCGGGCGTGGTGACCTCAACGGCCATCATCGGCTCCAGGATTACGGCGTCCGCCTTGCGCGCGGCCTCCTTGAAGGCCATCGAGCCAGCGATCTTGAAGGCCATTTCGGACGAGTCCACCTCGTGGTAGGCACCGTCCTGCAGGGTGACCTTGACCCCGACCATGGGGTATCCGGCGAGAACACCGAACTCGGCCGCCTCCTGGGCGCCCGCGTCGACCGAGGGGATGTACTCCCTCGGGATGCGGCCACCGGAGACCTTGTTCGAGAACTCGTAACCGTCGTTGCCTTCGCCCAGCGGCTCAATGTCAATGATGACCTTGGCGAACTGGCCGGAACCACCGGTCTGCTTCTTGTGGACGTAGTCGACCTTCTCCACCTTGCGGCGGATGGTCTCCCGGTAGGCCACCTGAGGCCGGCCGATGTTGGCCTCGACCTTGAACTCGCGGCGCATCCGGTCGACGAGGATCTCCAGGTGGAGCTCGCCCATACCCCAGATGACCGTCTGCCCGGTCTCGTCGTCACGACGGACCTGGAAGGACGGGTCCTCCTCGGCCAGACGCTGGATCGCGGTGCCCAGCTTCTCCTGGTCACCCTTGGTCTTGGGCTCGATGGCGACGCTGATGACCGGCGCCGGGAAGTTCATCGACTCCAGGACCACGGGGTGAGCCGGGTCCGACAGGGTGTCACCGGTGGTGGTGTCCTTCAGACCCATGACGGCGACGATCTGACCGGCCACGGCCGACGGGCGCTCTTCACGCTTGTTGGCGTGCATCTGGTAGATCTTGCCGATCCGCTCCTTGCGGCCCTTCACCGAGTTGACCACGGCGGTGCCGGTCTCGAGCGTGCCCGAGTAGATGCGGATGTAGGTGAGACGGCCCAGGTGCTGGTCGCTCATGATCTTGAAGGCGAGCGCGGAGAAGGGCTCGTTCACGTCCGCGTGACGCTCGATGACCTCCTCCTCCTTGCCGACCGCGTGGCCCTTGAAGGCCGGGATGTCGATCGGGGCGGGGAGGTAGGCGACGATCGCGTCGAGCAGGGGCTGGACGCCCTTGTTCTTGAACGCGGTGCCGGTCAGGACCGGGTTGATGGCGCTGGCCAGCGTGGCGCGGCGGATGGCCGCGACCAGCTGCTCCTCGGTGGGCTCGACGCCCTCCAGGAAGAGCTCCATCAGCTCGTCGTCGTTCTCGGAGACCGTCTCGACGAGCTTGTCACGCCACTCGCGAGCGATCTCGGCGTGCTCGGCCGGGATGTCGACGGTCTCGTACATCTCGCCCTTGGCCGCCTCGGCGCTCCAGAGCAGACCCTTCATCTTGACCAGGTCGATGACGCCCTTGAAGTCGGCCTCGACGCCCCAGGGAAGCTGGATGACGGCGGGGGTCGCGTTCAGGCGGCTGATCATCATGTCGACGCAGCGGTGGAACTCCGCGCCGACCCGGTCCATCTTGTTGACGAAGCAGATCCTGGGCACTTCGTAGCGGTCGGCCTGACGCCAGACCGTCTCGGACTGCGGCTCGACACCGGCGACGCCGTCGAACACGGCGACGGCACCGTCGAGGACGCGGAGCGAGCGCTCCACCTCGATCGTGAAGTCCACGTGGCCCGGCGTGTCGATGATGTTGATCGTGTGGCCGAGCCATTCGCAGGTCGTGGCAGCGGAGGTGATGGTGATACCACGCTCCTGCTCCTGCTCCATCCAGTCCATCGTGGCTGCGCCCTCGTGGACCTCACCGATCTTGTAGTTGATACCGGTGTAGAACAGGATGCGCTCGGTCGTCGTGGTCTTGCCCGCGTCGATGTGGGCCATGATCCCGATGTTACGGACCTTGGCCAGGTCAAGAGCGGTCGTGGTGGCCACTTCTCTCGCGTCCTCGTCGTCTCGTCGAACCCGCTGTTACCAGCGGTAGTGGGCGAAGGCCTTGTTGGACTCGGCCATCTTGTGGGTGTCCTCGCGCTTCTTGACGCTTGCGCCGAGGCCGTTGCTGGCGTCGAGCAGTTCGTTCATGAGGCGCTCGGTCATGGTCTTCTCGCGGCGGGCGCGGGAGTACTGCACCAGCCAGCGCAGGGCCAGGGTGGTGCTGCGCGCCGCGCGCACCTCGACCGGGACCTGGTAGGTCGCGCCACCGACACGGCGGCTGCGGACCTCAAGGGTGGGCTTGACGTTGTCCAGCGCGCGCTTCAGGGTGACGACCGGGTCGTTGCCGGTCTTCTCCTTGGCGCCTTCGAGGGCGCCGTACACGATGGACTGGGCGATGGATCGCTTGCCGTCCAGGAGCACCTTGTTGATGAGCGCGGTGACCAGGGGCGAGTTGTGAACCGGGTCAGCCATGAGCTGACGACGGCCAGGAGAACCCTTGCGAGGCATTCCTACTTCTCCTTCTTCGCGCCGTAACGGCTACGGGCCTGCTTGCGGTTACGGACACCCTGGGTGTCGAGCGAGCCGCGGATGATCTTGCCGACACCGGGGATGTAGGCCGTGACCTCGATGCCGTTGGTGAGCCGGACACGCGCGACCTTGCGGAGGGCGGAGTTCGGCTTCTTCGGGGTCGTGGTGTAAACGCGCATGCAGGTGCCGCGTCGCTGAGGGCTGGCCTTGAGCGCCGGGGTCTTGGTCTTGGTGACCTTGTCCTGGCGGCCCTTGCGGACCAGCTGCTGAATCGTGGGCACCGCGTCTCCGTTCGTGCTAGCCGGTAATTCGAATGTGATGCATTTTGCAGGTACTGCCGGTATCATGACCTGCGGTTCTTTCATCCCCTCCGACCCACGCGGTCGGGCGTGTCGCGTAGGTTCCGCGCCACATCCCGGTTAAGGCCGGTCCGGTGGAGGAGGCCACGCGGCGCCTCTGCCGACTCCCCAATGGGAAACCTGTCGACGCGCACGCATGAAGGCCCATGAAGACATGGGCACGAAGGAAAAGACTACCCAGCCCAACGCAACACGTCAAAACGGTTGCACTCGCCAGGCGCCGGCGTTCGTGTCATGACTCCCGCGATCGGTTTCCGACCGACCGCTTCTGGGTCCGTGTCGAGTTTACCCGCCGCGGAGCACTTCTCCGGCCGTTCTCCGCATTAACGTACGGCTTTCGCCGCAACATTCCGGTCAAGAAAGGCCCACATCCCCAGCTACCGGGCCACCGGGAAGGAAAAAGCGACGGCCGGGGGGAAGGCGACGGCGCCCGGCCCCCTTCCGGGGATCGGGCGCCGCCCGTGACCACTCAGCGTTCGTACCGCTTAGCGGTTGTACTGCCCGAAGTCGTACTCCTCCAGCGGCACGGCCTCACCGGAGCCCGAACCGAAGGTGTAGTCGGCCGCGGAGCCGTCGTAACCGCCGACGGTGTACATGGCGGCCTTGGCCTCCTCGGTGGGCTCGACCCGGATGTTGCGGTACTGGGGCATGCCCGTACCGGCCGGGATGAGCTTTCCGATGATGACGTTCTCCTTGAGGCCGAGCAGCGAGTCCGACTTGGCGTGGATCGCCGCGTCGGTGAGCACTCGGGTCGTCTCCTGGAAGGACGCCGCGGACAGCCAGGACTCGGTGGCGAGCGAGGCCTTGGTGATGCCCATCAGCACCGGGCGTCCGGAGGCCGGCGTGCCGCCCTCCGCCACGCACTCGCGGTTGATCCGCTCGAAGCGCGGCCGCTCGACGAGCTCACCGGGCAGCATGTCGGCGTCGCCGGACTCCAGCACGTTCACGCGCTTGAGCATCTGCCGCACGATGATCTCGATGTGCTTGTCGTGGATCGACACACCCTGCGAGCGGTAGACCTGCTGGACCTCCGCCACGAGGTGCAGCTGCACGGCCCGGGGGCCGAGGATGCGCAGCACCTCGTTGGGGTTGACCGCACCGGCGATCAGCTGCTGGCCGACCGTGACGCGCTGCCCGTCGGAGACCAGCATGCGCGACCGCATCGACACCGGGTACGCGACCTCCTCGGAACCGTCGTCCGGGACGATCACGATCTTCCGCGTCTTGTCGGTCTCGTCGATGCGGACCCGGCCCTCGGCCTCGCTGATCGGGGCGACACCCTTGGGGACGCGCGCCTCGAAGAGCTCCTGCACACGGGGCAGACCGTGGGTGATGTCGGCGCCCGCCACACCACCGGTGTGGAAGGTCCGCATCGTCAGCTGGGTGCCGGGCTCGCCGATCGACTGGGCGGCGATGATGCCGACCGCCTCGCCGACGTCCACGAGCTTGCCGGTCGCGAGCGAGCGGCCGTAGCAGGTGGCGCAGACACCGATCTTGGCCTCGCAGACGAGCGCGCTGCGGGTCCTGACGGTCTCCACACCGGCCTCGACCAGCGCGGTGACGTGGATGTCGTTGATGTCGACGCCCACCGGCACGATGATCTTGCCGTCCACCTCCACGTCCTCGGCGAGGATGCGGCCGTGCACGTTGCTCTCGGCGTTCTCCGCCTTGACCAGGTTGCCCTGGGCGTCGCGCTCGCCGACGTGCAGCGGGACGCCGCGGTCGGTGCCGCAGTCGATCTCGCGGACGATGACGTCCTGCGCGACGTCCACCAGGCGACGGGTCAGGTAACCCGAGTCGGCGGTCCGCAGCGCGGTGTCCGCCAGACCCTTCCGCTGGCCATGGGTGGAGATGAAGTACTCCAGCACCGACAGGCCCTCGCGGAACGAGGCCTTGATCGGACGCGGGATCGTCTCACCCTTGGTGTTGGACACCAGACCACGGATTCCGGAGATCTGCCGGACCTGCATCAGGTTTCCTCGGGCGCCCGACTGGACCATCATCCAGACCGGGTTGGTCTTCGGGAACGCCTTCTGCATGTCGTCGGTCACGTCACTGGTCGCGTGCGTCCAGATCTCGATGAGCTCCTGACGGCGCTCCTCGTCCGTGATCAGACCGCGCTCGTACTCACGCTGGACCTTGTCGGCCCTGCGCTCGTACGTCTCCATGATGTCGGCCTTGTTCGGCGGCGCGATGACGTCCTCGATGGAGATCGTCACACCGGCCCTGGTCGCCCAGTAGAAACCGGCGTCCTTGAGGGCGTCGAGCGCCGCGGCGACCTCGACCTTGGGGTACTTCTCGGCGAGCTCGTTGACGATGACCGACAGCTGCTTCTTGCCGACCTGCGAGTTCACGTACGGGTAGTTCGCCGGCAGGGTCTGGTTGAACAGGCACCGGCCCAGGGTGGTCTCCAGGCGGTAGCTGTCACCTGCCTCCCAGCCCTCGGGAGCGGCCCAGCCGCGGGGCGGCGGGACGTCGCCCTTCATCCGGATCTGGATCAGCGACTGGATGTCCAGCTCGCGGCGGTCGAAGGCCATGAGCGCCTCCGACACCGAGCCGAAGACCCGGCCCCTGCCGACACCGTTCTCGTCCTCGTCCTTGAGCGTGGTCAGCGAGTAGAGGCCGATGATCATGTCCTGGGTGGGCATGGTCACGGGCTTGCCGTCGGCCGGCTTGAGGATGTTGTTCGTCGACAGCATCAGGATGCGGGCCTCGGCCTGCGCCTCGGCCGACAGCGGCAGGTGCACGGCCATCTGGTCACCGTCGAAGTCCGCGTTGAACGCGGTGCAGACGAGCGGGTGGATCTGGATGGCCTTGCCCTCGACCAGCTGCGGCTCGAAGGCCTGGATGCCCAGGCGGTGCAGGGTCGGCGCGCGGTTGAGCAGCACGGGGTGCTCGGTGATGACCTCTTCGAGGACGTCCCACACGACCGGCCGGGCACGCTCGACCATCCGCTTGGCCGACTTGATGTTCTGCGCGTGGTTCAGGTCGACCAGGCGCTTCATCACGAACGGCTTGAAGAGCTCCAGCGCCATCTGCTTGGGCAGACCGCACTGGTGCAGCTTCAGCTGCGGGCCGACGACGATGACCGAACGGCCGGAGTAGTCGACTCGCTTGCCCAGCAGGTTCTGGCGGAACCGGCCCTGCTTGCCCTTCAGCATGTCGCTGAGGGACTTCAGGGGACGGTTGCCGGGACCGGTGACCGGGCGGCCGCGGCGGCCGTTGTCGAACAGCGCGTCGACGGCCTCCTGGAGCATCCGCTTCTCGTTGTTCACGATGATCTCGGGGGCACCGAGGTCGAGAAGCCGCTTGAGGCGGTTGTTCCGGTTGATCACCCGGCGGTACAGGTCGTTCAGGTCCGAGGTCGCGAACCGGCCACCGTCGAGCTGCACCATCGGGCGCAGGTCCGGCGGGATGACCGGGATGCAGTCGAGGACCATCCCGTTGGGCGAGTTGCGGGTGTTCAGGAACGCCGACACGACCTTGAGACGCTTGAGCGCACGGGCCTTCTTCTGGCCCTTGCCGCTGCGGATCGTCTCGCGCAGGTTCTCGGCCTCGAGAGCGAGGTCGAAGTTGGTCAGACGCTCCTGGATGGCCTGGGCGCCCATGCCACCGCGGAAGTAGCGGCCGAAACGGTCGCGCATCTCGCGGTAGAGCAGCTCGTCGCCCTCGAGGTCCTGGACCTTGAGGTTCTTGAAGCGGCTCCAGACCTCGTCCAGCCGGTCCAGCTCGCGCTGGGCCCGGTCGCGCAGCTGCCGCATCTCGCGCTCGGCGCCCTCGCGGACCTTGCGGCGCTGGTCGCCCTTGGCGCCCGCGGCCTCAAGCTCGGCCAGGTCGGTCTCCAGCTTGCGCTGGCGAGCCTCGATGTCGGCGTCACGGCGCTGCTCGATGTGCTGCCGCTCGACGGAGATCTTCGCCTCGAGCGACGGCAGGTCACGCTCGCGCATTTCCTTGTCGACGTGCGTGATCATGTAGGCCGCGAAGTAGATGACCTTCTCGAGGTCCTTCGGGGCCAGGTCGAGCAGGTATCCCAGGCGGGACGGGACACCCTTGAAGTACCAGATGTGCGTGACGGGCGCGGCCAGCTCGATGTGGCCCATCCGCTCACGACGCACCTTGGCGCGGGTCACCTCGACGCCACAGCGCTCGCAGATGATGCCCTTGAAACGGACGCGCTTGTACTTACCGCAGTAGCACTCCCAGTCGCGGGTCGGACCGAAGATCTTCTCGCAGAAGAGTCCGTCCTTCTCGGGCTTGAGCGTCCGGTAGTTGATCGTTTCAGGCTTCTTCACCTCGCCGTGCGACCACTGGCGGATGTCGTCGGCGGTCGCGAGGCCGATCCGAAGCTCGTCGAAGAAGTTGACGTCGAGCACTATGTAATCCCCTCCTCAGCTTCTAGATCAGACCTCTTCGACGCTGCTCGGCTCACGCCGGGACAGGTCGATGCCGAGCTCCTCCGCGGCGCGGAAGACGTCCTCGTCGGTGTCGCGCATCTCGATGGACATGCCGTCGCTGGAGAGCACCTCGACGTTCAGGCACAGCGACTGCATTTCCTTGATGAGCACCTTGAACGACTCCGGGATGCCGGGCTCGGGAATGTTCTCGCCCTTGACGATCGCCTCGTAGACCTTCACGCGGCCCAGGACGTCGTCGGACTTGATGGTGAGCAGCTCCTGCAGGGCGTAGGCGGCGCCGTAGGCCTCCAGGGCCCAGACCTCCATCTCACCGAAGCGCTGGCCACCGAACTGGGCCTTACCGCCGAGCGGCTGCTGGGTGATCATGGAGTAGGGGCCGGTCGAACGAGCGTGGATCTTGTCGTCGACCAGGTGGAGCAGCTTCAGGATGTAGATGTAGCCGACGGAGATCGGGTGCGGGAACGGCTCCCCGGAACGGCCGTCGAACAGCTGGGCCTTTCCGTTCGCGCCGACCATGCGCCCGCCGTCCCTGTTGACCAGGGTGTTGTCGAGCAGACCGATGATCTCTTCCTCGTTGGCACCGTCGAACACCGGCGTGGCCATGTTGGTGCGCGGCTCGACCTCTGCGAAGCCCTTGTCGCGCAGCCGCTCGGCCCATGCCTCCTGGATGCCGGTGATGTCCCACCCTCTGGCGGCGATCCACCCGAGGTGGGTCTCCAGGACCTGGCCGACGTTCATTCGGCCGGGCACGCCCAGCGGGTTGAGGATGATGTCGACGGCGGTGCCGTCCTCGAGGAACGGCATGTCCTCGACCGGAAGGATCTTGGAGATGACGCCCTTGTTGCCGTGCCGGCCGGCCAGCTTGTCGCCGTCGGTGATCTTACGCTTCTGGGCCACGTAGACGCGGACCAGCTCGTTGACGCCGGGGGGGAGCTCGTCGCCCTCCTCGCGGCTGAACACGCGGACGCCGATGACCTTGCCCTGCTCGCCGTGCGGCACCTTCAGGGAGGTGTCACGGACCTCGCGGGCCTTCTCACCGAAGATCGCGCGAAGCAGGCGCTCCTCGGGGGTGAGCTCGGTCTCGCCCTTGGGCGTGACCTTGCCGACGAGGATGTCGCCCGGGACGACCTCGGCGCCGATGCGGATGATGCCGCGCTCGTCGAGGTCGGCCAGGACCTCCTCGGAGACGTTCGGGATGTCCCGGGTGATCTCCTCGGGGCCCAGCTTGGTGTCGCGGGCGTCGACCTCGTGCTCCTCGATGTGGATCGAGGACAGGACGTCGTCCTGCACCAGGCGCTGGGAGAGGATGATCGCGTCCTCGTAGTTGTGGCCCTCCCACGGCATGAACGCCACGAGGAGGTTCTTGCCCAGGGCCATCTCGCCGTCGTCGGTGCAGGGACCGTCGGCGACGACCTGGTTCACCTCGATCCGGTCGCCTTCCTTGACGATCGGCTTCTGGTTGAAGCAGGTGCCCTGGTTGGAGCGCTTGAACTTGGCGACCCGGTAGGTCGTGCGGGTGCCGTCGTCGTTCATCACCGTGACGTAGTCGGCGGAGACCTCCTCGACCACGCCCGCCTTGTCGGCGGTGATGACGTCGCCGGCGTCGGTCGCGGCACGGTACTCCATGCCGGTGCCGACCAGCGGCGCCTCGCTCTTGAGCAGCGGCACCGACTGGCGCTGCATGTTGGAACCCATGAGCGCGCGGTTGGCGTCGTCGTGCTCCAGGAACGGGATCATCGCGGTCGCCACGGACACCATCTGGCGTGCCGAGACGTCCATGTAGTCGACCTCGTTGGCGCGCAGGGACTCGAACTCCCCGCCCTTCCTGCGGACGAGCACGCGCGGCTCGAGGAACGTTCCGTCGGAACCGATCGGCGTGTTCGCCTGGGCGATGACGTGCCGGTCCTCCTCGTCCGCGGTCAGGTAGTCGACCTGGTCGGTGACCCGGCCGTCGACGACCTTGCGGTAGGGGGTCTCGACGAAACCGAAGGAGTTGACCCGACCGAAGGAGGCCAGGGAGCCGATCAGACCGATGTTCGGTCCTTCCGGCGTCTCGATCGGGCACATGCGGCCGTAGTGCGACGGGTGGACGTCACGGACCTCGAAGCCGGCCCGCTCACGGGACAGACCACCGGGGCCCAGCGCGGACAGACGACGCTTGTGCGTCAGGCCGGCCAGGGGGTTGGTCTGGTCCATGAACTGGGACAGCTGGGAGGTGCCGAAGAACTCCTTGATCGACGCCACGACCGGGCGGATGTTGATCAGGGTCTGCGGCGTGATCGCCTCGACGTCCTGGGTCGTCATCCGCTCGCGGACGACGCGCTCCATGCGGGCCAGGCCCAGGCGGACCTGGTTCTGGATGAGCTCGCCCACCGTGCGCAGACGGCGGTTGCCGAAGTGGTCGATGTCGTCGGTCTCGACGACGATCTCACCGTTGGCGCCGGGCATCTCGACCTCGCCGGCGTGCAGCCGGACGATGTACTCGATGGTGGCGACGATGTCGTCCTCGGTGAGCGTGCCCTGGGTGATCTCGCTGTCGACCCCGAGCTTCTTGTTGATCTTGTATCGGCCGACCTTGGCGAGGTCGTAACGCTTGGAGTTGAAGTACAGGTTCTCCAGCAGCGTCTGCGCCGACTCCTTGGTCGGCGGCTCGCCCGGGCGCAGCTTGCGGTAGATGTCGAGCAGAGCGTCGTCCTGGCCGGCCGTGTGGTCCTTCTCCAGGGTGGCGCGCATGGACTCGTACTGACCGAAACGCTCGAGGATCTGCTCGCTGGTCCAGCCGAGCGCCTTGAGCAGGACGGTGACGGCCTGCTTGCGCTTGCGGTCGATGCGGACACCGACGCTGTCACGCTTGTCGATCTCGAACTCGAGCCAGGCGCCCCGGGAGGGGATCACCTTGCATCCGTAGAGGTCCTTGTCGGAGGTCTTGTCGACACTGCGGTCGAAGTAGACGCCCGGGGACCGGACCAGCTGGGAGACGACGACACGCTCGGTGCCGTTGATGATGAAAGTGCCCTTGCCGGTCATGAGCGGGAAATCGCCCATGAACACGGTCTGGCTCTTGATCTCACCAGTGGTGTTATTGATGAACTCCGCCGTGACGAACATCGGGGCGGAGTAGGTCATGTCCTTGTCTTTGCACTCATCGACTGAGTACTTGGGCGGCTCGAACCGGTGATCGCGGAACGACAGGGACATGGTCCCGGAGAAGTCCTCGATGGGACTGATCTCCTCAAAGATCTCTTCGAGGCCCGACTGGGCCGGAACGTCCTTGCGCCCGGCCTGGCGAGCCGCCTCGACCCGCCCCTTCCACTTCTCGTTGCCGAGCAACCAGTCGAAGGACTCGGTCTGAAGAGCGAGAAGGTCAGGAACTTCTAGCGGCTCCTGAATTCGTGCGAAAGACACACGACGGGGACCGGCGGGTACGGCGAAGGCGTTGCGCGAGGCTGCCAACAGATGTCCTTCCGAGGGCTCGCGGCGGACTGACTACACGCACGCCAGACGACCATGCATCAGAGCACCAAAAGAAGCGGGTCGTCAAAGGGCAGCGCAAAGGGGCAGTGTAGCCGAACGGCATACACCTGTCCACTTCAGTCTCGCTGCAAGCTCCACGTTGGTCGCAGCATCGCCCGTCAGAGCCGAAACGTCAAGCCCGGGAGCTGACATTTCGGCCGGGAAATGGCCGAGACCTTGGGAGTTTTCCCCCCGGGTGACCTGCGTACACCACAAGGCCGGAGACGATGCCCGACCTGGTGCGGCTGACGCTGAGTCACCCGGCGGATCGAACGCTAGCCGAGGGATCGACTGACGATCGACGCTGCCATGGCCGATGTACCCAACCGTGTGCCCAACCTAAACCAAGCCTTTACTAACAATTGGGTAAAGCGACGCGCCGATCAAGGTGGCGGAGGGTCTCCGAGCAGCGTGGAGAGCTCCGAGACCAGCCAGCGGGAATCCTTCTTGACCATGATGAATCTGGCCCGGTTCTGGCTGACGACCCGGCGGGGCTCCTTCTCGCCCTCGGGGGTCCT
This sequence comes from Streptosporangium sp. OZ121, assembly GCF_051918885.1. NCBI lineage: Bacteria > Bacillati > Actinomycetota > Actinomycetes > Streptosporangiales > Streptosporangiaceae > Streptosporangium > Streptosporangium sp. OZ121. The sequence goes on along the minus strand of NZ_JBPXMC010000018.1, from coordinate 67,012 downwards.
GACGGTGCTCATGCTCATGAAGAGCAGCACCTCGACCCTGCCGAAGTCACCGGACTCCACCGACTCCACCCCGGCCCCGGTCACCGCGGCCTGCTGCACCGTCTTCTGCTTTCTCGCCTGCGCGGCCATGCTCCTGGCCAGCTGCCGGTAGTGCAGGCTGAGCGCCCCGGTGGTGTATCCACCCGCTCTTGCGAAATCCTGTTCGATCGTACGATAGTCGTACGACAGCATGTCGGGGGCGACCGCGCGGGCCGCGGCGAGCGCCTCCCGCCCCGCCGTCTCGTCCGCGCGCAACCGGCTCAGGTCGGTGAACATGATCCAGACGGCCGCCGCGAGCGCGAGCGCGACGGCGACCATGAGCCCGATCGCCAGCCGGGAGGCACGTCTCACAGCACCAGCTCCGCTTTGGACACCAGCCAGGCTCCCCCTACCTTGGTCACTTCCATGTTCCACCGGTAGAACCGCTCCTGCGGAGCGTCCTTGCTCCCCTCCCGCCGGACCACCGCGTCGCCCACCACCATCACCTGGGCGGTGCTCCCCTTCAGCGAGACCAGCCCTGAGGCCCGCAGCGCACCTGTTTGGAGGATCTTGTCCTTGACCGTGCTCTTCTTGAGCTCCGCGGCGGTCCTGGCGTACTCGGCCCTGGCCGCGCCCGTGGAGGTGTCGAGAATGCGCCCGATGTCGTCGTCGACGCTCCTGTAGCCGACGGAGAGCAGATGAACGGCGTGGGCCCCCGCCGCCCGCAGCGCCGCCTGCCTGTCGTCAGCGGCCGTCTGGGCGTCGCGCAGGGTGGCACCGACCCAGAACGCGGCGGCCAGCAGTCCGGCGATCAGCAGCCCCAGCACCGGTCCGGCGATCCTGAGCGGGCGCCGGGAGCGGCGCGAGCGACGGGAGCGGGTGGCGTGCACTGCCATGCGTCTCTCCCATCGCACGGTCTGCGGAACGCGGGCCGGCGAGCGCGGCTGCTTCGCCGCCCGGGACGGCATGCTCCCCGATCGCCGGATCATAACCCGCCACGCGGATCCGCATAACGGCCTTCGCGCACATGCCCCGGGCCATTTCCCCCGGCTCGCTCGACCGCGTACGAAACGGCCGGACGCGGAAACACGAAAAGAGACGCGGAAACACGAAAAGAGCGGGCCACCGGCACCAGGTGGACCCGCTCTTTTCCGATGAAACGAACTACTTGACGGTGACCGAAGCGCCGGCGCCCTCAAGGGCGGCCTTGGCCTTCTCGGCCTGCTCCTTGTTGACCTTGCCGTCGAAGACGGACTTGGGAGCGCCGTCAACGAGGTCCTTGGCCTCCTTGAGGCCCAGGCTCGTCAGGGCGCGGATCTCCTTGATGACCTGGATCTTCTTCTCGCCGGCGGCCTCGAGGACGACCTCGAACTCGTCCTGCTCCTCGACCTCTTCGACAGCGGCCGCACCGGGGGCGGCGGCGGCGACGGCGACGGGGGCAGCGGCCTTGACGTCGAAGGTCTCCTCGAAGAGCTTCACGAAGTCGGACAGCTCGAGGAGAGTCATCTCCTTGAAAGCGTCGAGCAGCTCGTCGGTGCTGAGCTTCGCCATGATGGTTCCTCCATACGGATCTGAACTACTAAAGAAAGTTGGGACCGCGGTTTGCGTTAATCCCCTGTGACCGCCTGCGCGGACCTACTCGCCGGCGCCTTCGCGCTTGGCGCGCAGGGCCTCGGCCAGCTGAGCCATGTTGGTGGGCAGCGCGTTGAAGACGGCGGCCGCGTGGCCCTGCTTCGCCTTCAGTGCGCCGGCCAGCTTCGCGAGGAGAACCTCACGCGACTCGAGGTCGGCAAGCTTGCTGATCTCGTCCGGCGTCATCGACCTGCCGTCGACGACACCGCCCTTGATGATCAGGAGGGGATTGGCCTTGGCGAAGTCACGCAGACTCTTGGCAGCCTCGACCACGTCGCCGTTGACGAACGCGATCGCCGACGGACCCGCGAGCAGGTCGTTGAGCTGGTTGAACCCGGCCTCGGTGGCCGCGATCTTGGTCAGCGTGTTCTTCACCACGGCGAACTTCGCATTCTCACCGAGGGAAACGCGCAGCTGCTTGAGCTGAGCGACGGTGAGACCGCGGTATTCGGTCAGAACGGCAGCATTGGAGCCGTCGAAGCTGCTCTTCAGCTCAGCGACAGCCGTTGCCTTTTCTGCCTTCGCCATGGGCCTCCTTCCAGATGTGCCGCCGGGGCAAAGGGCCCAGAAAAGCGAACAAGCCCCGGCGCAGGCGCACGGGGCTCACATGAGGAGGTTAGTCCAGATGAAAACTCACATCACAACCTACGCGGGCCGTCCACTGACGTGGATCCTTAAGTCGTCAGGCCATGCGGCTTGACGACGACCGGCGGTCTTCGGCGTTGACAGCTTACGTCCTCCCGTACCGAATGCCAACTCGGAGTCCCCTGACGGGGACCCGCGGAAAAGGCTCGCGCCCCCGGCCGGAGGGCCGGGGGCGCGAATCTGGGGGAAACGTCAGTTTCCGCCGCGGTGCTCGGGCAGGTCGCCCACCTGGTCGGCGGGCGGAGCGGTGATCTCCACGGGCTCGTTGAAGCCCTTGAAGAGTGCCGTCAGGTTGAACGTCGCGTCCTTCTCGGAGCCGCTGAGCGTCACCTTGCGGGGCAGGCTCTGGGCGTCGGCCCAGAGGTCGAACTTCACGTTCTTGGCCTGCGAGAGCTGCTCCTGGAGCTTCTCACGCTTGGCCGGGTCGATCAGCTGGGCGGCCTCGGCGACCGGGAAGGTGCCGCTGTAGTGCGTCGTGTCGACCCCGCCGACCGTCTCGGTGCCGACCGCCTTGACGTCCTTCGACGCGGTCAGCAGCTTGACGGTGCCCGCCAGGTCGAACTGCTGGGCCTGGTCCATGAACTTCCTGATCTCGGACTGCCCCTTGGCGTCGAGCTCGCTGAGCGACACCTTGGTCCACGGCTTGGTGGTGCCGGCGAACCTGTTGATGAGCTCGGACTTCACGTAGACCGTGTCGCCCGACAGGATGGCCCGCGCCCCGCCGGGCACGTTCTGCCCGCCGAAGGTGATCGTGTCGAGCCTGATGTCCGTGGCCAGCTGGGGCTTGCTCTGGTAGAGCATGCTGCCCTGGACCTTGCCCGCGCCCTTCTCGCCGCCGCTGGCGTCGAGAACCACGTCCGCGGAGTAGGAGGTGACCTCCTGGGCCTTCTGCGCGCTCTGCTGCACCGCGTCCGCCGCGGCGAGCTTGATGTTTCCGAGGGAGCTGGTGCCCTGTGCACCGCATCCCGCGACCGCGACGAGCGCGGCCGCTCCCAGTGCAAGTGCGGGAGCCAATCGGCGCATTTCGTCTTCCACCCTTTCGTTCCCCCGATGATCCTGATAAAGACACTACGCGTCGGCAAAGCCGGGCGCGTCGTCCGGGAGAACGAAGAAAGGCCTCAACCGAATGGCCATTCGGTTGAGGCCTTCCGCGGAAGACGTCTGGTATCAGGCGTCGAGCTCGGCGGTCAGCGCCCGCGTCTGGTTGGGGTCGACCTGGATGCCGGGGCCCATGGACGTGGAGAAGACGACCTTCTTGACGTAGCGTCCCTTGGCCGCGGACGGCTTGAGACGCAGCACCTCGTCGAGGGCGGCGGCGTAGTTCTCGATGAGCTGGCGCTCGCCGAAGGACACCTTGCCGATGATGAAGTGCAGGTTCGCGTGCCGGTCGACACGGAACTCGATCTTGCCGCCCTTGATGTCGGTGACGGCCTTGCCGACGGCCGGGGTCACGGTGCCGGTCTTGGGGTTCGGCATCAGGCCACGGGGGCCGAGCACGCGGCCCAGACGGCCGACCTTGCCCATGAGGTCCGGGGTGGCGACGACGGCGTCGAAGTCGAGGCGGCCCTTGGCGACCTCGTCGATCAGCTCGTCGGCACCGACGATGTCGGCACCCGCGGCGCGAGCCTCCTCGGCACGGTCACCGGTCGCGAAGACCAGGACCCGGGCGGTCTTGCCGGTGCCGTGCGGGAGGTTGACGGTGCCACGGACCATCTGGTCGGCCTTGCGGGGGTCGACACCCAGCCGCAGGGCCACCTCGACGGTGGCGTCGAACTTGGCGACGCTGGTGTCCTTGGCCAGCTTGGCCGCCTGGGCCGGGCTGTACAGGGTCTCGCGGTCGACCTGCGCCGCCGCGGCGCGGTATCCCTTGCTGCGCTTCATGTGATCACTCCTGTGGATCCGAGTGTTCGTGGTGCGGGCCAGCGCCTGGCCCCTCCACTTACTTCGATGTCTGGTGGTCGGCGCGATCGAGATCGCGCTCGCCGCCGGTCCCCGCCGGTCTCGCGGATGCGGTTCGCCGCCGCGAGGTCGCCGCCGAGTCCGTACGGCGGATGGTGCTAGTCGACGATCGTGATGCCCATCGACCGGGCGGTGCCGGCGATGATCTTCTCGGCCGCCGCGACGTCGTTGGCGTTGAGGTCCTGCATCTTGGTCTCGGCGATCTGGCGCAGCTGCTCCTTGGTGAGCTTGCCCACCTTGTCCTTCTGCGGGACGGCCGAACCCTTGGCGACACCGGCGGCCTTCTTGATCAGCTCAGGCGCCGGGGGCGTCTTCGTGACGAAGGTGAAGGTGCGGTCCTCGTAGATGGTGATCTCGACGGGGATGATGTTGCCGCGCTGGGCCTCGGTGGCAGCGTTGTACTGCTTCACGAAGTCCATGATGTTGACGCCGTGCGGACCGAGGGCGGTACCGACCGGCGGCGCGGGCGTGGCCTGGCCGGCGGGGAGCTGGACCTTGACCAGCGCGGCGAACTTCTTCTTAGGAGGCATGCTTCTCTCCGGGTCCTTGCTTCTCTGAACGATGTTCCAGATCCCGCGACCGCGGGGCTCACGGCACGTGCGCATTGGCCGGTGCCGAGAACGTGGAACCATCCCCGCGACCGCGGGGCAGACTGATGAAGTCTACGCGACCGGTTTAGATTTTCGAGACCTGGTTGAACGAGAGCTCGACCGGGGTCTCGCGACCGAAGATCGACACGAGCACCTTGAGCTTCTGCGACTCGGCGCTGATCTCGCTGACCGTGGCGGGCAGCGTGGCGAACGGGCCGTCCATGACGGTGACGGACTCGCCGACCTCGAAGTCGACCGTCGCGGCGGAGGCCTTCGCGGTGGACTTCTTGACCTCTTCCGAGGGCTCCGGCGCGAGCAGCTTGGCGACCTCTTCGAGGCTCAGCGGGCTCGGCTTGTTGGAAAGACCCACGAAACCGGTCACACCGGGCGTGTTACGCACCGCGGACCAGGACTCGTCGGTGAGTTCCATCCGGACCAGCACGTAGCCGGGCAGCACCCGCTCCTTGACCAGCTGGCGCTTGCCGCTCTTGATCTCGGTCACGTGGTGGGTGGGCACCTCGACCTGGAAGATGTAGTCCTCCATGTTGAGGGACTGCGTGCGGGTCTCGATGTTCGACTTCACCCGGTTCTCGTAGCCGGCGTAGGAGTGGATGACGTACCACTCGCCGAACAGACTCCGCAGGTGCCGCTTGAACTCCTCGACCGGGTCGACGTCGGGAAGGACGTCACCGTCCTCGTCGACGGCGCCGGCCGGGGCCTGCTCGGCCTCGGTTTCGGCGTCGGCGTCGGTCTCGGCGTCGACGTCCTGCCCGTCGGACTCGTCAAACGAATCCTCGGTGACGTCGACGGCCTTCTCCAGCTCGTCCTCGCGCTCTTCGCGGGGCTCGCCGGCCGACTGTGCAGACTCGGACACGGTGCTCTTTCTCTTTTCGTCGATGGCTGATGGACTCGTCCGCGGGGCTGCTCGCCCGCTGGAGACCGCGGCTCAGGCTCCGCCGAAGATTCTCAGCACGCCCTCGGTGAACAGCGCGTCCAAAGCCGACACGATCCCGACCATGATCAGAACGAAGACCAGGACGATGATGGTGTACGAAATGAGGTCCTTGCGCGTAGGCCAGATGACCTTACGCAGCTCGGCGACTACCTGACGGTAGAAAAGGGCGGGAGAAGTGCGCTTAGTCTTCTTCTCACCGCTCGGCTTGTCTGCGGTTTCGCCGCGCGTGTCGATCGCCACAGTCCTCACCTGAATCCATCGAGTCCAACGCACATAAGCGGCGCGCTGGACGCCTGATGCGCGGACCGCTCCTAGCAGGGCACGAGGGACTCGAACCCCCAACCGCCGGTTTTGGAGACCGGTGCGCTACCAATTGCGCTAGTGCCCTAAGACATGAACCACCATACATCGGTTGGACCGAAGTTTGTCCGTGGCTCACGGTCTTGACCGCCGGTTCACGCATGCGGCGGAAAGACCATGCCGGAGTCTACGTGTGAATGGCCACCGCGTCGAACCGGCAGGAGATTGCCCAGGTCAGCGCATTTTTACCGATGTTCGTACGGCTTGTGGGGGAAGCGTCCGCATGGTGGATACCCGGCGGAAACATCGGCACAGGTCTGTAACCATGGGGGTATGACCCGTCCTCGCATCTCAGCGCGCATCTCCGCGATCTCCGAGTCCGCCACGCTCGCCGTGGACGCCAAGGCCAAGGCGATGAAGGCGGCGGGCCGCCCGGTCATCGGCTTCGGCGCCGGTGAGCCGGACTTCGCGACTCCCGGCTACATCGTCGAGGCGGCCGTCGAGGCGTGCCGGAACCCCCGGTTCCACAAGTACACCCCGGCCGGCGGCCTTCCCGAGCTGAAGCAGGCCGTCGCCGACAAGACGCTCCGCGACTCCGGCTACCGGGTGGACGCGGCCCAGGTCCTGATCACCAACGGCGGCAAGCAGGCCGTCTACGAGGCGTTCGCCACGCTGCTCGACCCGGGCGACGAGGTCCTGGTCGTCGCCCCGTACTGGACGACCTACCCCGAGGCGATCAAGCTCGCCGGCGGCGTCCAGGTCGACGTGGTGACCGACGAGACCACCGGCTACCTGGCGAGCGTGGAACAGCTGGAGGCGGCGCGCACCGACCGCACCAAGATCCTCCTCTTCGTCTCGCCGTCCAACCCGACCGGCGCGGTGTACACCCCCGAGCAGGTCGCGGAGATCGGCCGCTGGGCCGTCGAGCACGACCTGTGGGTCGTCACGGACGAGATCTACGAGCACCTCACGTACGGCGACGCCACGTTCGCGAGCATCGCCACCGTGGTCCCCGAGCTGGGCGACAAGGTCGTGGTCCTGAACGGCGTCGCCAAGACCTACGCGATGACCGGCTGGCGGGTGGGCTGGCTGATCGGCCCCAAGGACGTCGTCAAGGCCGCGTCCAACCTGCAGTCGCACGCCACCTCCAACGTCTCCAACGTCGCCCAGGCCGCCGCGCTGGCCGCCGTCACCGGCGACCTGTCGGCCGTGGCGGAGATGCGCGGCGCCTTCGACCGGCGCCGCCGGACCATGGTCAGGATGCTCAACGAGATCCCGGGCGTGCTCTGCCCCGAGCCGCTGGGCGCGTTCTACGCCTACCCGTCGGTCAAGGCGCTGCTGGGCAAGGAGTTCGGCGGCAGGCGCCCGGCGACCTCCGCCGAGCTGGCCGAGATCATCCTGGAGGAGGCCGAGGTGGCGGTCGTCCCCGGTGAGGCCTTCGGCACCCCGGGCTACTTCCGTCTGTCCTACGCGCTCGGCGACGACGACCTCGCCGAGGGCGTGAGCCGCCTCGCCAAGTTCCTCGGCCAGGCCGGCTGAGCACGACGGCTCCCCGGCCGGCCGGGCGCGACCTCCGTACGCGCCGGGCGGGCTCGGCCTCCCGGGGCGTGGGCCGCGGCGCCACTCGAAGCGGTCACACTCCCGCGGGGCGTGGGCCGCGGCTCCCTCGATGCGGTCAGTCCCGCAGGGCGTAGGTCACGGCGCCCTCGAAGTGGGAGGCCGCGCCCTCGTTGAAGGCCCGCGCGTAGGCGACCTCGCCGATCAGGCACACCGCGCGGGCCCCGACGGCCTCGCGGAGCGCGGTCAGGGTGTCGGCCTCGGCGGCGGGCGGCCCGAAGGTGGTCCAGATCCGCTGCGCGGCTCCCAGGAGCCAGGCCGCGCGGTGGCCGTCCTCCGTGGCGGCGGCGATCCTGGCGAGCTGGTCGATGGCGAGGACGCTGCCGACCGGGTCCCTCAGCCGCCATTTGACCTCCAGCGCGGCCCTGGCCGCCGCGGAGGCCTCCGCGATGTCTCCCCGGCCGAAGAGGGCCAGGGAGAGGACGTAGTCGTCCATGGCGCGCTGTGACAGCTCCCCTCGCACCTCGTGGCGGGAGCGCGCCTCGCGCAGGATCCTCACCGCCTCGTCGAAGTCGCCGCCGAACGTGGCGGTCATCGCGAGGAAGGAGGGCAGGAAGAGCGTCCCCGGCGAGGTGGGGCCCAGCCCGGCGGCCACGCGCAGCGCGTACGCCCGCGCGCTCTCCAGGTCCAGGTCACCGGTGAACAGGCGGGCCTCCGCGAGGGCGAGGAGGGCGTGTGCCTCGGCGTCGGCGTCACCGTGCCGCCGGGCGCTCTCGACGCCCTCCTCGGCCCTGCCGCGTGCCAGGGACATGTCTCCCCGGATGAGCGCGAGATGGGCGGCGACCCAGAGCGGCCTGGACCTGGCCCGGTCGGTGACGGGGGCGGCGGCCAGGGCGCGGTCGAGATAGTGGCGGCCCTCGCGGACGAGCCCCAGATGGCACCAGAGCACCCACAGGGCCCCGGCCAGCTCCAGGGCGCCGTGGTGGTCACCCGTGACGAGGCAGCGGTCGAGGGCCGCGCGGATGTTGGGCAGTTCCCCGCGCGCCCAGCAGGCCCATTCGAGCTGGTTCGGGCCGTACCATTCGGCGCCCATGCGCCGGGCGGTGGACAGGTAGTGGTCGCGGTACCTGCGGGTCATCAGGCCGCTCTCGCCCAGCTCGGCGAGCCAGCCCCGCCCGTAGTCCCTGATGGTGTCGAGCAGGCGGTACCGGCCCCCCACGCGGGCGACGACGGATTTGGCCGCGAGCGTGGCGAGGACGCCGGGGACGTCGGGCAGGCGCTCGTCCTCGCACACGCCGCGCGCCGCCTCCGTGTCGAAGGCGGCGGGGAAGACCGACAGGCGGGCCCAGAGCAGGCGTTCGGCGGGCGTGCACAGCTCGTGGCTCCAGCCCGCGGCGGTGCGGAGGGTGTGGTGGCGGACGGGGAGCCCCTCACCGTCGGCCAGCAGCTTGAAATGGATGTCGATCTGGTCGGCGAGCTGGGTCGCCGACAGGCCGCGCATGTGGCTGGCGGCCAGCTCGATGGCGAGCGGCATGCCGTCGAGCCGGCGGCAGAGCCTGGCGACGGCCATCATGGCCCGCTCGTCCGTGCGCAGCCCCGGGGCCACGGCCCTGGCGCGGTCGAGGAAGAGGCTCGGCGCGTCGTGGCCGGCGAGGTCGGCGGCCTCGGGCGGGGGGACGGGGAAGGGCTCGACGACCATGACGACCTCCAGCGGCAGGCCGAGCTCCTGGCGGCTGGTCACGATGATCTGGACGTCGGGCGCGCCGGTCAGGACGGCGACGACCATGGCCGCGCAGGACTCGATCAGGTGTTCGCAGGTGTCGAGGACGATGAGGAGACGCCGGTCGGCGAGATACTCGATGAGGGACTCCAGGGCGGGGCGTTCGGCCTGGGTGTGCAGGCCGAACACTCCGGCGACGCCGTGGATGAGCAGGCCGCCGTCGCTCTCCGCGGAGAGCTCGGCCACCCAGACGCCGTCGGGGTAGTCGTCCCGGACGTTCCGCGCGGCCCGCAGGGCCAGCCTCGTCTTGCCGACGCCCCCGGGACCGCGCAGGGTGAGCAGGCGCGTCCGGGTGAGGAGTTTCGCGATCTCGTCGAGCTCGGTGGCGCGGCCGACGAAGCTGTTCATCTCGGCCGGCAGATTGCCGCAGCGCGTCAAGAAAAGTCTCCCTGGAGTGCGTGTTCCACGGCTTGGCGCAGGCTGATCGAACCTCCCCGCGCCTCCAGCCGGTCGAACTCCGCCCTGCCCAGGCGCCCGCGCAGCCTCAGCTCGGCCGCGCGGATCCGGCTCGCGATCATGGGCGAGCGGCTGGGCGGGACACCGGCGCTCTTCCACGCGGCGGCGGACGCCCCGAACATGGCGGCGGCGAAGGTGTCGTCGGCGCACGCCTCGGCGATCACGACGAACACCTCCAGCGCCTCCATGAGGGAGATGCTGTCGCCGAACAGGCGTGCCCCGCGCAGGGAGGCGCAGGCGAACTCGACGGCCGAGGCGGTGTTGCCGAGGGCGTGCTCGGCCTGGGCCAGGAGGAGGTCGAGGCGGATGAGCGTCCAGTAGTCGCCGCAGGACTCGCAGAGCTCGCGTCCCTCGCGCAGGACGGCGACGGCCTGGTCGTGGTGGTCGCCGAGCATCATGGCGGTGGCGACCACGGTGTAGGTGGGCAGGAAGCCGGGGAAGACGTTGCCGGTGGAGCGGTGGCGCACCCGGGCGTGCTTGATGAGCCGCAGCGCCTCGACCACGTCGCCCCTGACGACGGCCAGGTGGGCCTGGAACTGGCTGACGTAGGCCGTGGCGTAGCCGTCGGCGTCCTCGGCGGCGCATTCGGTGAGGATGCGCTCGGCGCGTTCGAGGTCGCCGCGCTGGATCGAGACCCAGGCGTGCACCCAGAGGGCCTTGACCCGCTCGGGGCTGGGGGTGTGGTCGAGATCGAGGCCGCGCTGGAGGAGGTCGTCGCCGGGTGCCTGCATGCCGCAGCACGCCCACAGGAACCACAGGTTGCCGACCAGGTCGAGGCCCTTGCGGTATTCCGGCGGCCGGGAGTAGCAGTATTCGATGGCGCCGCGCATGTTGCCGCATTCGAGGACCAGCCTGCGGTACCACTCCAGCTGGCGGCCCTGCCAGCTCATCTCGGCGCGGGCGGACAGCGCGAGGAAGTGGTCGCGGTGGCGGCGCTGGGTCTCGTCGGTCTCGCCGAGCCGGTCCAGCCAGACCACGCCGAACTCGCGGACGGTGTTGAGGAGGCGGTAGCGGACCCCGCCCTCGCCCTCCTCGCGGACGAGGACGGACTTGTCGAGCAGGCCGAGCAGCCCGTCGAGGACGTCCTTGACGGCGAGGGCGCCGCCGGCGCAGACCTCCTCGGCGGCCTCGATGTCGAAGGTGCCGGCGAAGACCGAGGCCCGCGCCCACAGGAGGCGCTCCTGCGGGGTGCAGAGCTCGTGGCTCCAGCCGAGGGCGACGCGCATGGAGCTGTGCCGCCGGGGAGCGGCGGCCCGCCCGCGCGGGGTGGCGCCGGCCCTCTCGGCGTGGATCTCGCGCTCGGCCGCGGGCGTCGTACGGCCTTCGAGGGCCGCGGCGAGCTCGTCGGGGGAGGTCACGTGGCCGTCGAAGGCGGCGAGCCCGGCGGTGGAGATCGGGCGGCCGTCGAGAGTGGCGGCGAGCCCGTCGAGGGTTCCGGGGGTGCCGGGGGTGCCGTCGGCCACGGCGAGCCGGATCGCCAGCGGCAGGTTGTCGAGGCGCCGGCAGAGCTCGGCCGGATCGGTGCCGCCGAGCCTGTCACCGGCGAGGGCGGTGATCAGGTGGACGGCGTCGGCGTCGGGCAGGCCGCCGACCGGGTAGAGGTGCTCGCCGGGCAGGCCCAGCCGCTGCCTGCTGGTGGTCAGGACGCGCAGTCCCTCGACCGAGCGGAGCATCAGGCCGACCAGGATGCCCGCGGTGCCGACGACGCGGTCGCAGGTGTCGAGGACGAGCAGGGTCCGGCGCGCGAGGAACTCGTCGACCAGGGCCCGCAGCGCGGGGACGCCGGGCTCGCGGCGGGTGCCGATCGCGCCGGCGAGCGTCTCGGCCAGGGAGTCGAGGTCGGCGGGGGCCTCCGACAGCTCCACGACGTGGACGCCGCCGGGGAACGCGGGTTCGAGGGTGCGGGCCAGCCGCAGGGCGAGACAGGTCTTCCCGACCCCCGCGGGGCCGGTCAGCGTGACGTGCCTGACCCTTTCGAGCAGCGCGGATACGTCGGCGAGTTCCGTTTCCCTGCCGACGAAGACGTCCGCTTCCATGGCAGCCCCAGCGTCCTGACAACGTGTGCCTCCACGGTCGCACGGAGACGTGGTCCGCTGAAAGCCCGTTTCCTAAATTTCCTCGATATAACAGGGGATCGGATATGGATGGGTGTGCCCCGAACCCGGTAACCCCCGCCCGAAATAACACCTTAAAACCTATAAATAGGCAATTGGGAAAACCGCAAGAAATACCGGGGAGGACGGGCGGGGGCCTGCGCGTTCCTGCCCAGGTCCTCGGCGCCGTGCGGTGACGCGCCACGAAACCGGGATCGCGGCGGCGCCGTACTCCGTACGGCAGGGGCCGTACCCCGTACGGCGGGGCACCCGTCGAAGGCCGCCTCGTCTCCTTCCGCCGCCGGCGAGGCCCCTCCCGCCCTCCCCGGCACGCGAACGGATCGTCAGGTCGAGGCCAAAAACCGCGGGGCCGTCGATCGGGGCCGCCCGGGGTACGGCACCATGTTGAAATGCCACGTCCCCTCAGCGAACTGCCCAAGGCGCACCTGCACCTGCACTTCACCGGCTCCATGCGTCACTCGACCCTCGTCGAGCTCGCCCGCGAGCACGGGTTACACCTTCCCGACGCGCTCGAGGAGGACTGGCCGCCCCAGCTGCGCGCGACCGACGAGCGGGGCTGGTTCCGCTTCCAGCGGCTGTACGACATCGCGCGCTCGGTCCTGCAACGGGAGAGCGACGTCTACCGGCTGCTGCGCGAGGCCGCCGAGGACGAGGCCGCCGAGGGGTCGCGCTGGCTGGAGATCCAGATCGACCCCTCCGGGTACGCGTCGAGATTCGGCGGGCTCACCTCGGCCATGGAGCTGATGCTCGACGCGACGCGCAGGGCCGCGGACCACGCGGGGATAGGGATCGCCGTCGTGGTGGCCGCCAACCGCACCCGCCACCCCCTCGACGCCAAGACGCTCGCCCGCCTCGCCACGCACCACATGGACCAGGGCGTGGTCGGGTTCGGGCTCTCCAACGACGAGCGGCGCGGACGGGCCCGCGACTTCGACGGGGCCTTCCGGCTGGCCAAGCGCGCCGGGCTGCTGGCGGTGCCGCACGGCGGGGAGCTGCTGGGCGCGGCCAGCGTGGCCGAGTGCGTCGACGTGCTGGACGCCGACCGGGTCGGGCACGGGGTGCGGGCGGCCGAGTCGCCCAAGCTCATGGAGCGCCTCGCGGCCCGGGGGATCACCTGCGAGGTCTGCCCGACGTCCAACGTCGGTCTCGGGGTGGCCGAGCGCGCCGAGGACGTGCCGCTGCGGCGCCTGTTCGAGGCGGGGGTGCCGATCGCGCTGGGCGCCGACGACCCGCTGCTGTTCGGCGCCAGACTGCTGCCCCAGTACGAGCTCGCCAGGCAGGTGTACGGCTTCTCCGACCCGGAGCTGGCCGAGCTGGCCCGCCAGTCGGTACGGGCGTCGGCGGCTCCGGACGGCGTGCGCGAGAAGCTTCTCCAGGAGATCGACGACTGGCTGGCGCCGGAGGGCTGAGCGGGCGATCCCCGGCTCCGACGCGCCACGCGACCCGTCGGCCGCCAGGTGTCCGGCCGGCGGACCCGAGCGGGCGATCCCCGGCCGCGACGCGCCGCGACGCGCCGCGCGGCCGGTCGGCCGGTTGGTTGGTCGGCCGGTCGGCCGGTCGGTCGCCAACGCGCCGGGCCGGCGTCAGCGGACCGAGCGGGCGATCTCCAGGGCTCGGCCGAGCTCCCCGACGCCCTCCAGGCGCAGGCCGACCCGCCCCCGCTGCCAGATGAGGGTGGGCCCGGCCGGGCGAGGACGGACCGCGGCCTGGCCGCCGCTCCTGGGCAGGTAGGAGAGGCCGTGGTGGACCGGGATCCACTGCGCCCGCGAGGCGCCCACGCTGGTCTCCTGCGGCCAGGGCGGGCCGAGCTCCTTGCGGAAGACGAGATGGAGGCTACCGTCGTACTCGTCCAGTCTCAGGCCGGGCCAGAACAGCGACACCACCCTGCCGCCGTCACTCGTTCTGACCTCTGTGGGAGCGCCGAGCGCGGCCGGGAGGGAGATCGGGAACGCCACCTGTTCCCGGGCCCGCTCCAGGGTGACCCGCCGCTCGCCGGGCAGCGGCTGGGGCACCCCCGAGGGCAGTGGCCCCGGGCCGCCGGCCCTGAACTCGACCCCCGCGAAGCGCAGGATCTCCGCGACCGCCGCCCTTCCCGCGGGCGTCGCCCCCAGCAGCAGGGCGACGAGGATCGCGACGGCGGCGACCGCCGCCCGCCGGCGTGCCCGGCCGCCGTCCCGCAGCGCCTCCCACCCGCGCCGGAGCGCGCCGGGAGCACCGGGGACACCGGGCGCCTCGGGGACACGCGTCCCGGGAGCGGCGGTTCCAGGGGCCGTCGCCGGTGTCTCGGGGACGGGTGTGCCAGGGGCCGGAGTCTCGGTGACCGGTGTCTCAGGGGCCGGGGTCCCGGAAGCCGGTGTCCCGGAGGCGAGGGATGATTCGAGGCGGGCCCGTACGGCCCGCGCGACGTCGGCGGGGGGCGGGGACGGGACGTCGAGGGACTCGCCGAGAGCGAGGAGCCGGGCTTCGAGGTCGTCAGGTGAGGTCACGGGCCACCTCCTCGCGCAGACGGGCCAGGCCGCGGGAGGTCCGCGACTTGACGGTACCGACGGGAAGGTCGAGCACCTGGGCGGTCTCGGCCTCCGACAGCTGTAGGAAGTACCGGCAGACCACGGTCTCGCGTTCCCGTTCGGGCAGCGTACGCACCGCGTCGAGGAGCCGCGCCCTCCGGTCGGTCGCCACCGCCGCCTCCTCGGGCCCCTCGCCCGGCTCGGGGACGGCATCCGTGAGCCGAGCGGCCAGCCTGTCGCGGCGTCCGCGGGAGCGGGTCAGGTTGTGCGTCTCGTTGGCCACGATCCGCAGCAGCCAGGGGCGGAAGTGCGCGTCCCTGCGAAAGGAGGCCAGGTGGCGGTGCGCCTTGACGAACGCCTCCTGGACCACGTCCTCGGCCTCGTCGGCGGCCCCGAGCATGGCCGCGGTGCGGTGCGCGATCGCGCTGTAGCGGGTGACCAGCACCTCGTAGGCGTCCAGATCACCGGCCAGCGATCGGGTGATCGCCTCGTCGTCGTCCGTCGGGGGCTCCTTCACGGATGTCGTGAGAGATTCCACCGCATACGAGCCGTTTGCGGAAGCCCCTGTCCGCGGGCGCGCGGAATCGCCCGCCGGGGGCGGGTGGCCTTCAGGGGCGCCTTCGGCGGTCAGTGGAGGGCATAGGCGACCGCCGCGTCCGGGTCGGCCTCGTAGCCCTCGGCGAAGACCGCGTCGTAGGTCTCGTCGCCGAGCAGCTGCCTGGCCGTCCGCTCGGCGACGGTCCTCGGCTCGGACATGCCCTCCGAGCCGAAGCCCGTGAGCCCGAAGGTGGCCCACAGCCGCACCCCCGCCCCCTGGAGCCTGGCCGTGCGCAGGCCGTCGCCCTCGACCGCGGCGATCACCGCGAGCTGGTCGACCGCGAGCGCCACCCCGGTGGCGTCGCGCAGGCGCCACTTGACGTCGAGCGACTGGCGGGCGGCCTCCGCCGCCTCGGCCACCCGGCCGAGGCCCAGCTGGGCGATGGACAGGACGTAGTCGCCGCAGGCGCGGGCCCAGCGCTCGCCGCGCGCGTCACAGAGCCGCTGCACCTCCTTGAGCACCGAGACCGCCCTGTCGAACTCGCCGCGCCAGGTGACCGCCATCGCCGCGGTCACCAGGGCGAGAGGTTCGCTGACCGTGGCGGCCTCGGCCCGGCGGAAGTACTCGCGGACGAGCTCGACGCGGGGTTCGACGTCCTCCAGGGCGCCGGAGCACAGGGAGCTGCTGGCCAGCCGGAGCTGGGCGTGCCCGGCCGCCGCGTAGTCGCCCCAGTCGAGGGCCGCCGACAGCGCCGCCTCCGCCCGGCGGCGGCCCAGCTCCAGCTCTCCCCTGGCGATGGCCACGCAGCCGTCGGCCCACAGGAGCCGGGGCAGCCCGGGATCGGTGACGGGAGCCGCCTCGATCGCCCGCGTCATGTGGTAGCGGCCCTCGTTCAGCCGGCCCAGGCAGAACCAGAGGATCCAGAGCGTCCCGGCGAGCTCGACGGACGTCGGGGAGGCGGGGTCGAGGGCGAGGCGGAGGTCGGTCATGGAGAAGGCGAGCCTGGCGGCCCACTCCTCCTGCCCGGGGCCGTACCAGTCGGCCTCGGCCCTGCGCGCCAGGTCGAGGTAGTGGTAGCGGTGCCGCCGCACCAGCCGGGCCTCCTCGCCGAGCAGGGCGAGCCGCTCCCTGCCGTACTCCCTGACCGTGGCGGGCAGCCGGTAGCCGCCGGGCACGCGGACGAGGAGGAACCTCTCCGCCAGGCTCTCCAGCAGGCCCGGTACGTCGTCCAGGTGCTCGTCGCCGCACACCCACTCGGCGGCGGCCGTGTCGAAGCCTCCCGCGAAGACCGAGAGCCTGGCCCAGAGCAGGCGTTCCCGCGGGGCGCACAGCTCGTGACTCCAGCCGATCGCGGCGCGCGCGATCCGGTGGCGAGGGATCCGCGCCCGGCCGTGGAGGACCTCGAAGTGGTCGTCCAGGTGGTCGGCGAGCCGCTCCACCGGCAGGGATCCCAGCCATCCGGCGGCCAGCTCGACGGCGAGCGGTACGCCGTCCAGCCGCCGGCAGATCCTGGCCGCGGCCTCCGTACCGGCCCGGGTCGTCTCCAGGCCGGGCGCCGCGGTCCCGGCCCGGTCGAGGAAGAGGCGAAGCGCGTCGTTCTCCTCCGGTTTCTCCAGCTCCTTTGGCTCCTTTGGGGGTTCCTTCTCCGGCTCCGACCTTTCCGTTCCCGCCCTCTCCGGCGTCCTCTCCGCCCCCGGGCAGGGTGCCGCGAAGGGCTCGACGGGGAGCAGCGTCTCCTGCGGCAGTCCGAGCGGCCGGCGGGAGGTCGCGATGATCCGTACGCCGGGTGCCGCCGCCAGGATCTCCGTGACGAGGTCGCGGCAGGCCGGCAGGAGGTGCTCGCAGGCGTCGAGGATCAGCAGGAGTCTCCTGCCCGCGAGGAACTCGACGAGCGTCGCGGTCCGCGACCGCGCGGACCGCTCCGGGAGGCCGAGGACGGCCGCGACCGTGTGGGCGAGCAGATCGCCGTTGCGCTCGCCGGAGAGCTCCACCAGCCAGGTGCCGTCGGGGTGGTGCTCCTGCCGCTCCAGCGCAGCCCTGACCGCGATCCGCGACTTGCCGATGCCCCCGGCACCGGTGAGCGTGGTCAGCGGCGTGCCGGCCAGGAGCTCCAGCAGCCGCCGCACCTCGCGTTCCCTGCCGATGAAGCCATTCGTCTCCGCGGGCAGGTTCCCGCGCCACCATTGGATCTGTTCCATCGATTCGCGCTCCTTTTTCCACTCACCGGGAATCGCACCGTTTCCAAATCACGAACCGGTCGGCCCGCCATTCCCCAGGGGGGTTTCCTTGTCCCCCGGTGCAAATCTCCCCGCCGGGTCGAGGCCGAACTTCCCCCGTACGGCGTGAACCGTGGAAATGCTGGTGCTTTATCGCTGATTCGGCGGAGCCGGTAATCGGGGTGGGGCACGGGGCGTGCCGCCCGGCGGGCCCGGCCGGTGCTCGCCGCCGAAAGGGCTCGTCAGGGAGGGACGGCACCGGCCGTGAAGCGTTTGAGGGGCCGCCGCGAGGGAAGCGCCACTAGACTCTGGCTGTCCCTGGCCGTGGCCTCGCCGCGGCCTTTCCGTAAGCGAGCTGGACGGAACCGCATGTCTGGGTATGACCGCGTAGTGCAACCCGCGGCCGGTGACGAGGCCCTGGAGAACCACCTGGGTGGGGACGAGGCCAAGAACTACCGGCAGTACGAGCTCGACATGGTCGCCCCGCACGTGGGCCGGTCCATGCTGGAGATCGGCTCCGGGCTTGGCCACTTCGCCGAGGCGTTCCTGCCTCGCCTCGACCGGCTGGTGGTCAGCGACTTCGACCCCTACTGCGTGGAGCAGCTGCAGAAGCGCTTCGAGGGCCGCGACGACATCGACGTGCTCCAGTTCGGCCTGCCGACCGAGATCCCGATCGGTGAGAAGGTCGACACCGTCGTGATGATGAACGTCCTGGAGCACATCGAGGACGACGTCGAGGCCCTGCGCTCCCTCGCCAAGGTCACCCTCCCCGGCGGCCGGATCGTCATCTGGGTGCCCGGCTACATGCAGCTGTACGGAGACTTCGACCGCAAGGTCGGCCACGTCACCCGCTACACCCCCGCCACCCTGCGCAGCACGGTCTCCAAGGCGGGCCTGGACATCGACGTGCTCAAGCCGATCAACTTCCTGGGCGGCATCGCCTGGTGGGCCGCCGTCCGCCGCGGAGGCGTCGGCTACCCCGACCCCCGTCTGGTCAAGATCTACGACCGCACGGTCGTGCCCCTGACCCGCTTCATCGAGCGCTTCGTCCGCCCGCCGTTCGGGCAGACCGTCTTCTGCGTCGCCCGCGTACCCAAGTAGTCCCGGGCGAGCGCCCCCGTAGCCAGCAGTGACCAGCAGTGACCCGCAGTGACCCGCGCGCGGTGCCGCTCCCGAAAAGGAGCGGCGCCGCGCGCGGCCTTTTCACGGCTCTACGGTTCCACGGCTCTCAGGGAATTCCCAGGATCCTCCTTCGAAGCTCACAGCTCGGGACGATTGCCTGATCGACGTCTCCCCGTCGGGAGACGTTCCCGGAAGGACCACCCTGAAGGAGGAAGCTGGCACTCGGCGCCGCGGCCATTACGGCGTCGATCATGCTGACGGGCTCCACCGCCTGGGCGACCGGCACGGCTCCCCCGGTGCCGACCGGCGTGACCGCCCTCGCCGACCAGCTGCTCAAGGCCGACTCCACACTTCGCGGGCCGCGGCTGCGCTCCCACCACAACCTGTGGGTGGTCGGCATCCACGGACGGGCCACCGTCAGGAACAAGAAGCCGGCGAGGGTGGCACCACCGTGGTGACGCGGCTCGTAGCCGGGAAACAGTGAGGTGGCATGCGGCAGCCGGTCGCTGATCGTGGCGAGGAACGTGGCGCTCTGCCCGTCGCGGGGGCTTGGGCACGACCAACCCGCGGTCGGTGGCAGCCGCGATGCCCAGGTTGACCGACACGCTCCTGGACGATCGCCTCGACGCGTTCGTCGAGCGCGGCCTGCGACTCCGGCGAGGCGCCGTCCCCTGAGGCGGATGCGCACGGATGGCGGTAATGCGCATATATGCGAGGATGATGACGCGGTCGGCACGCGTCGACCGGATCGGAGTCGGGTGATGCGGCGACCGCATCAAGTGGTGGTCCTCGTACTCGACGGGGCGCTCCCGCTGGACGTCGGGATCCCGGCGGAGGTGTTCCATCCGGAGTCGGGGTTCCCCTACGAGGTGTCGGCCTGCGGGGTCACCGCCGGAACGGTGCCGTCCCACGGGGGCTTCGGCTACGCGGTCCCGCGGGACCTGGACGCACTGGCCGACGCGGACACGATCGTCGTGCCGGGGTACGCTCCGGCGGGTCGGCCGATACCGGTGGAGGCGCGCGAAGCGCTCCGGAGCGCCGCATCCCGCGGGGCACGCATCGCGTCGATCTGCTACGGCGCATTCGCCCTCGCCGATGCCGGCCTGCTCGACGGCCTGCGGGCGACGACGCACTGGGATGCGGCGGAGAAGCTCGCGGAGCGGCATCCGCAGATCACGGTCGAGCCGAACGTGCTCTTCGTCGACGAGGGATCCATCCTCACCTCGGCGGGGGCCGCCGCCGGTCTCGACCTGTGCCTGCACATCGTTCGGCGCGATCTCGGCGTGAGCGCGGCGAACGAGATCGCACGAGGACTCGTCACCGCGCCCTACCGGACCGGGGGTCAGGCCCAGTACCTGCCGAAGACCAGCTCGGCAGCCCATGGCGAAACCCTCGCCGCGACGCGCGAATGGGCCATGACGCGGCTCGACCAGCGGCTCACGATCGCCGGACTCGCCGCACACGCGCGGATGTCGCCCCGCACGTTCCTGCGCCGCTTCACCGAAGAGACCGGCAGCACCCCGCTGCAGTGGATCCTTCGGGCGCGGGTCGACGCCGCCCGCGAACTCCTGGAGAGCACGAGGCTGTCGGTCGACCGCATCGCGGACCAGGTCGGCCTGGGAACCGGATCGAACCTCCGATTGCATTTCCGCCGGCTCCTGGATGTGTCCCCCTCGGAGTACCGCGCCACCTTCTCCGGGCGGGGCTGACCACCGCGATCATCGCCTGAGTGCCTGGAGCGTTCCGCTACGAGATGCGAGGGGGAAGCGCGACAGTTTCGCCCGCCACATCGATCGCGACCTTGCCGCGCAGTGCATACGACCGCCTGTTCTCCAGGAGTTCGTGAGCCTCGCCCATTCGGGCGAGCGGAAGAGTCGCGCCGATGACCGGCTTCACGAGACCACGCTCGACCAGCGTGGTGAGCGCGTCCAGCTTTCCTCGGTTCTGTCGTGTGAAGACGAAGTGATAGGCGGCGTTCCTGCCCCACGCCTCGATGAGGTTCTGCGGCTGCGCGATGTCGACGATGCTGACGACGCGTCCGGAGTCGGCGAGCGTCAGCGGGCTTCGTGTGAGCGTGTCGCCACCGATCGTGTCGAAGACGACATCGACTCCCTTGCCTCGCGTCAGCTCGGCCACGGCATCGACGTAGTCCGCGGAGGTGTAGTCGATCGCCGCATCCGCTCCGAGAGAGCGCACGAACTCATGGTCGCCGGCCTTCGCGGTGGTGATCACTCGTGCGCCGATCGCCTTCGCGATCTGGATCGCGATCGTGCCGACACCGCCCGTGCCTCCATGGATGAGGATCGTCTCCCCCACGGTGAGCTGAGCTCGCGTCACCAGGGACTCCCAGACCGTTCCGCCGACGAGAGTCAGGCTCGCCGCCTCCAGGTGACTGAGGTTCTCCGGCTTGCGGGCAACGAGGTCGACGTCGGCGACGTGCTGCTCGGCGTAGGAGCCGGGGCCGCCGAAGATCCGGGGCGTGTAGTACACCGCATCGCCGGCGCGGAACTCGGTCACGTGGGATCCGACTTCCTCGATCACCCCGGAGACGTCGTGTCCGATGATCGCCGGGAGCGGCACGTGATCCGCGTAGTCTCCGCGACGGATCTGATAGTCGAGCGGGTTGAGGGCGGTCGCATGGACGCGCACCCGCACCTGGCGGGGTTCGACTCGCGGTACGGAGACGTCGCGCAGCTCGAAAGCATCGGTCCCTCCGAAACGGGCGAGCACAACGGCCTTCATCGGGTCAGTCATATCGGTGTTCCTCATCGTGGTTCTGGGTGCGCGACGCGCCGGGACGGGCGCTTCCCTCTCAGCGTGGCGCGCACGATCCACACACTCCAGTGGCGGCAATGCCAATATCCACGAGGATAGTGACACGCCTGCCGCGCGGTGCTCGGACATGCTCCTTCCGCGGATGCTCGGGCATGCTCCTTCCGCGGATGCTCGGGCGACGCAATGGCCCTTGGGGGACCATTGGCAGTGGATCCGGCGCTAAGCCGTAATCGCCCTGGTCGGGGGTCGGTAGAGGGTAGAGCGGCCCGCGCCCGAGATGTTGGGGCGTTGGTCCCGAAAACGTCCCCCAATCACGGCCCCGACAGATCGGTTCTGCCTGGACCGGCGGCGAACAAATCTGTTGCACGCCTCGGTGGGCAGCCGTATGTTCGACCGCATGTGGACTAACTCCTAGGAGCCGGCGTCGATCGGTCCTCGCCGATCCGCCCGCACTCAGCCCTCTGGCCCCGTTCGTCCGACGCGGCAGCTGAGTCGTCCGACCCGGGATCTCACCGCGTCGTCACATTCTTCAAGGAGTCCATATGCGAATTCACGCTGCTCACGAACTCGCGCAGAAGCGCGGCGGGAAGTCCAGGACCGCCAGGACCACCAAGACCGCCAAGCCCCGCACCCCGCTCCCCGAGCACGTCGTGCCCCCGGCGCCCCGGCACCTGCCGATGCCCCCGGCGCCGATGAGGCCGACCCACCAGCCGCGCCGGATCCCCGGCAAGGGCGGCCGCTGACCCGCGGGCCCCTTCGCGAAACCGACCCGCGGGCCCCTTCGCGAAAACGCGAAAGGCCCCGGTCCTGGATTCCAGGACCGGGGCCTTCCCCACCTCACGGACGCCCCGTGAACACTCAGGTGCCCCGGGGGCCCCGGGGCGCCGGCGTCACAGACGCTCGATGATCGTGACGTTGGCCTGGCCGCCGCCCTCGCACATCGTCTGCAGCCCGTACCGGCCGCCGGTCCGCTCCAACTCGTGCAGGAGCTTGGTCATCAGGATCGCGCCGGTGCCGCCCAGCGGGTGGCCCAGGGCGATCGCGCCGCCGTTCGGGTTGACCTTCGCCGGGTCGGCGCCCAGGTCGTTGATCCACGCCAGCGGGACGGGGGCGAACGCCTCGTTGATCTCGGTGACGTCGATGTCGTCGATCGACAGGCCCGCCCTCTTCAGCGCCTTCTGCGTCGCCGGGATCGGCGCGGTCAGCATGTAGACCGGGTCGTCGCCGGTGAGCGCCAGGGTGACGATGCGCGCCCGGGGGGTCAGGTTGTGGTCGCGGACGGCCTGCTCGGAGGCGATCAGGATCGCTCCCGAGCCGTCGGAGATCTGCGAGGAGGTGGCGGCCGTGATCATGCCGTCGGGCTTCAGCGTCTTCAGCGACGCCATCTTCTCCAGCGTGGTGTCCGGGCGCGGGCCCTCGTCGTCCTCGACACCGTTGATCGGGGCGATCTGGTCCTTGAAGTAGCCGTTCGCGACGGCCTTCGAGGCCCGCTGGTGGCTCTCGTACGCGAACAGCTCCAGTTCCTCGCGCTTGAGACCCCACTTCTCGCACATGAGCTCCGCGCCGCGGAACTGGGAGATCTCCTGCTTGCCGTACCGCTCCACCCATTTCTCCCCGAACGGGAAGGGCATGCCCTTCTCCAGGGCGGCGGTGATGCTCGACCCCATGGGGACGATGCTCATGGATTCCACCCCGGCGGCCACGACGAGGTCCTGGGTGCCGGAGAGCACCCCCTGGGCCGCGAAGTGGATCGACTGCTGGGAGGAGCCGCACTGGCGGTCGATGGTCACGCCGGCGACGCTCTCCGGAAGGCCCGCCGACAGCCACGCGTTGCGCGCGATGTCCATGCTCTGCGGGCCGAACTGCATGACACAGCCCATGATCACGTCTTCGACCGCGGACGGGTCGACGCCCGTACGCTCGACGAGCGCGCCGAGGGTGTGCGCGGCCAGATCGGTGGGGTGGACGGTGGACAGACCGCCCTTCTTCTTGCCGACGGGGGTGCGGACCGCCCCGACGATGTACGCCTCTGCCACAGTGCCTCCTGCTTGCGGAACCGAGCTGCCTGCGAAACCGAGCAATGTTCGGTTAGTAGGAGGTTACAACAGAACTTTCGCCCGCGCCCTGGACGGGAGCGGCGCGCACAGCGGCGAGGATGATCGCGTCTTTCCCTGAACACCGAAGGAACCCGAGACCCGGCCCCGGCCCGAGCGGCCCGAGCGGTCCGTTCAGGCCTTCTTGGTGCTCGTCATGGTCGCGTAGGCGATGACGTTGTCGGTGTAGTGGCCGGTCGCGCGGTTGTAGGTGCCGCCACAGGTGATCAGGTGCAGCTGGGGGGTCGGCGACCGGCCGTACACCCGCTGGGTCGGGAACACCGACTTCTCCGCCTGCTCCAGGCCGCCCACGGTGTAGACGGCGATGATCCCGTCCTTGCGGTGCACCTCGATGACGTCGCCGTTGCGGATCTCGTCGAGGCGGCTGAACACCGCGCTTCCCGAGCGCGTGTCCTTGTGCCCGAGCATGATCGCGGGACCCGCCTCGCCGGGGGTGGGTCCCGAGCGGTACCAGCCGACCAGGTTCGGGTTGCCGACCGGCGGCACCTCGATGGCGCCCTTCCTGTCGAGCCCGACGGACCTGACCGGCGCGTTGACCCCGAGCCGCGGGATGACCAGGCGCACCGGGGACGAGGGCTGCATGGCCGGGGCCGCGGGCAGGCTGGGCAGGGGCGGCGGCGCGGTCGGGGGCGCCTGGAAGTAGGGGTTCGCCGGTGCCGCCGCCAGGTCGCGGGGCGGCAGCGTGGTGCGCTGGTCGGCCAGACCGTACTCCTCGGGCGAGGCCAGCATGTAGAGCAGGCCCACCAGCACCGTGACCACCCCGGCGATCCCGGCGAGGATGAGCACCGACCGCATCATCCGGCTGCCGGGGGGCTCCTCGTACGGCGGGCCGTACTGCTGGTGGGGGCCCGGCGGCGGGTACGGCGGCTGGACGGGGACCGGCCGGTAGTGCGGCGGCGGCCCCGGAGGCGGCCAGCCGCCCGGCGGCGGCGGGGGGGTGGTCATCCGGCCACCCCGATCAGCCGCGACCGGCGGTGCGACGCCGCAGCACGAGCCCGCCGATTCCGGCGAGGGCCACCGTCAGCACACCGCTGAACATGATCATCCGAGCGTCGGGACCGGCGTCGCCGCCGCCGCCTGTAGAGGCGGCGCCCTTGGGGGTCTCGTCGATCTGCTCGTCGGAGTCGGGGTCGGGGACCGGGTCGGCGGTCCTGGTCCGGGTGACGGTGATGGTCGGCGTGGGGGTCGCGCTGGCACTGGCGCTGGGGCTGGCGCTCGGGCTGGCGCTGGGGCTGGCGCTCGGGCTGGCGCTGGGGCTGCCCGTCCCCACGGTCACCCGCAGCGCGGCGGCGGAGACCTGGGCGGACGCCTGGGCGTCGACCACGAGGTCGCAGTTCAGCAGCTCAGTGGGGGAGGTCCCCGCCGCGGAGTCGAGGAACACGGTGAAGGAGTCGGGCTTGAAAACCACGACGCCGGTCGCGCTAGGAGTCACAGTGACCATCAGCGTCGGCAGGGTGAGCGGCTGGCCAGCCGTCATCGTCGCGGCTGGAGCGGTGGCGGCGAGCGAGCGAAGGTCGGAGGGAGTCGCGAGGACCGCCGCGGGAGTGGCGTCGATCCGCATGTCCGCGTCGATGACGAGAGACAGGGGCGTGGTGACGGCCACCGGCGCGGTGAGGGGGGTGGGCGGGGCGACCTTCCACGTCGCCATGATGGGCGAGTTCGTCACTACCGCCGTCGGGCCGGTGAGGTCCATCTGGAGCGTGTACGTCGCCGCCGCCCCACCGGGGGGCGTGCAGGTGTAGGCCACCGGTTTGGGAGCGGCGTAGATGGAGGCGAGCGCGGGAAACGCACCGAAGATGCCTGCGCCCGCCGTGGCGATCACGGCCGTCTTGACCGCGACGCGCAGCCGCGTCTTGGACTTCAGCACAGTTTCTCCTCGTTCCAGCTTGATCGACCGGCCTCACACCGGCCGCCGAGGCTTACAGGTTGCGGTCAAGGTTCGGCATAGATCCTACGAACACAGACCGCGCCACGCGAGCAAGTCGGCTAAACGGACACAAATTCCCATCTATCCCACAGCAAACGACACCGTACATCGGTAAAGCCCGTCATGGCAGGTCGGGTCGGGCCCCGGCCGGACGAGGAACGCGCGGAAGACACCTCCTGGAGCCCATCCGAGGGTCCCGTCGCGAATCCGGCCGCCCGACGGGCGGGCGGCCCGGGGTTGGCAATCAGTGTCCGGATATATGGAAAAAACCAGGTCAAAACTGGTGTCGCCCTACTTAAAGATCACCCTACGGAAGCCCCATCGGGCAGGGTGGAACCTACGGTGGGCCCGATTCGGACGCTCCGAATATCTGTTTGGGTTGTAGAGATATTTCATCGACACACCCACCGTGGTCATCGGCCCGTTCACCTGACCGGGGCCTCGCGTTCGCCCGCGAGGTCGCCGCGCGGGCTGGACGGCGTCCGGCGACTCGACCGGTTCCCGTTCGGGAAGGATTCGGTGGAAGGCGTGCGAACGGGTATACGGAGCATGAAGAGCATCACCGCGCCCTCGGCCTGGTGGGCCGCGAGGATCACTTCGCCGCCCCGCGGGCGCGAGGACTCCCCGGCGGCACGCCGCGTCGTCCGAAGGGTTCCGCCGAACGCCTTCGCCGAACAGCGACGATCATCCCCGGACTCTCCGGTAAGCCTTCCCCCGCCCGGCCGCGAGCACCTTCCGGGGCTCTCCCCCAGCGGATGGATCAGCGATCACCTTGAGGTTTCCCCATTGGAAGGACTGAGATGAGCACGCCGGTTGCATCGGGGGCGCGCGGCGGGCAGGTGCCCCGCCGGCGGATCCCGGCGAAATGGATCGCCGTCGCCCTGGCGGTGGCGCTCCTGGCGGCCATCGGGTTCAGCACCCAGTACCGCTCGGCGGAGTCCGTCGCGGCGGCGGGTCCCCGGCGTTTCGACCCGGCCGCGTACGGAGCGCGGACGTACGAGGACAAGGTCGTGCCCGCGATCGAGAGAAAGGCCGTCGAGCTGCCCGTACTGGTGAAGGCCATGAACGCCGACGCGGAGGCGGCCGGGAAGCAGTACGGCGTCCGGCACGGCAACGGCCCCTACACCTTCGCGGTCGAGGGCGTCGGCACGGCCGGGACGGTGAGGTCGGGACTGATGCACGTGACCGTCCCCGGCCTTCCCCCCGACACCCGGGTCTCGCTGCAGGTCGGTCCGATCATCAACGGCACGGCACTGCGGGACGCGGTGGGGTTCATCACCTTCGGGCAGTTCCTCGACCAGGTGGAGTACGCCGACGCCGCCACCGCGCTGAACGACCAGATGCGGGAGAAACTTCTCAAGAACCTGGACGTGCCCCGGTTGGAGGGCAAGAAGATCTCCTTCGTCGGGGCCTTCAGCTTCCTCACCCCCTCCGTCGTGACCATCACCCCGGTCTCGATCAAGGAGATCGCGTGAGGACCCCGACCACCACCGTCCTGAGCGCTCGCGACGTCACCAAGGTGTACGGGGACACGCACGTGCTCCGGGACGTCGACTTCGACGTCGCCGCCGGCCGGGTGACCGCGCTGTTCGGCGAGAACGGGGCCGGCAAGTCGACCCTGATGAGGATCCTCTCCGGGATCGAGCACCCCACCGGCGGCCATGTCGAGCTCGACGGGGAGCCCGTCAGGTTCGCTTCGCCCCGCGACGCCGCCGACCAGGGCGTCGCGATCGTCCACCAGGGGCTCAGCCTCTGCCCCAACCTGAGCATCCAGGACAACCTGTTCCTGGCCAGGGAGATCCGCGGGGGTCCCTGGGTGATCGACCGCTCGTCCCAGCGGGCCACCGCCGCGGCGATCCTCCACAGCCTGGAGGAGTATCTGGATCCCGACCGACTGGTCGGCGACCTGACTCCGGGCGAGCAGCAGATCGTCGAGATCTCGCGGGCGCTCCTCCAGGAGGCGCGGGTACTGATCATGGACGAGCCCACCTCGGCGCTCACCGCCCCGGAAGTCAAGGTCCTGTTCCGGGTCATCAAGGAGCTGGCCTCGAACGGCGTAGCGATCGTCTACGTCTCCGCGCACCTGGAGGAGGCGCTGGAGATCGCCGACGACGTCGCCGTACTGCGTGACGGGCGGCTGGTCGCCACGGCGGACGCCGACAACGTCGGCATCCGGTGGGTCGTGGAGCGGATGACCGACCGCGACCAGGGCGACCGGTTCCCGCGCTGTGCCGCGGTCGCCGGGGAGGAACTGCTGACCCTGCGCGACCTCGTGGTGGCCGACCCGGCCAACCCGGGCCGCCTCGCCGTCGACGGCCTCTCCCTGACCGTGCGGGAGGGCGAGATCGTGGGGATCTACGGGCTGACGGGCTCGGGCCGCACCGAGTTGCTGGAGGCGCTCGCCGGCCGGATCCCCTCGCAGTCGGGCAGCATCCTGCTCTCCGGCACCCCGCTGGAGCGCGCGGGGATCCGCGACCGGGTCGGCCTGGGCATGGTCCTGGTCCCGGGGAACCGGCGGCGCGACGGCCTCGTCCCGACGATGTCGGTCGGGGAGAACCTCTCCCTGGCAGGGCTGGGCGCGTTCGTCCGGCGGCTGCTCGTCCGCCGTGACCGCGAGCGGGACGCCGTCTGCCGGATGATCACCGACATCACCGTCGGGACGGGCGGCACGGAGGCGTCGGTCGCGTCGCTGAGCGGCGGCGACCAGCAGAAGGTGGTGATCGGCAGGGCGCTGCTGACCGCCCCGCGGGTACTCCTGCTGGACGAACCCTCGCGCGGCGTCGACGTCGGTGCCAGGACGGACATCTTCGAGCTCATCGCGGCACAGGCGGAACGCGGCCTGGCCGTCCTCTTCACCACGTCGGACGCCGAGGAGGCCCTGCGCGTCCCCGACCGCCTGCTGGTGCTCGCCCGCGGGGTCCTCGTCGGCGAGTTCCGGCGCGGCACGACGACCCGGGAGGAGCTGCTGAAGGTCTCGAACGGCAGCACCTCCACCGACATGGACGTCGCCCCTGACATCGATCGGGACACCGGCACGAGCACGGGCAGGGACGGTGCGGGGTGACACCTCGGGAAACGCCCCCCGCACCGGCGCCGCCAGGTCACTCTCCGCCGGGGAAGGCCACAGCCGAGGCCCGCCGCCTCTCCCTGGTGAACGGTCTGTTCGAGCTGCGGGCGCTCATCGCGCTCGTGGCCATGATCGTGGTCTTCGGCCTGCTGTCGGACACGCTCCTCTCCGCGCCGAACCTCGTCATGGTGGCCAAGCACATCGCGATCAACGCGGTGATCGCGCTCGGCGTGCTGCTGGTCGTCGTCAGGGGCGGCGTCGATCTGTCGGTGGGCTCGATCGCCGGGCTCTCCGGGGTCGTCGCCGGCGAGTTGCTCGAAGGACTCGAACTCGGGTTCGCCGACGCCTTCGCCTACCCGCCCGTGTGGGGCGTGATCGTGCTCTGCGTCGCGGTCGGCATGCTCGTCGGCCTGGTGAACGGCGTCGTCATCACCCGGTTCAAGGTGCCGCCGTTCATCGCGACGTTCGGCATGCTGTACGTGGCGCGGGGAATCGCGCTGCTGATCTCCGACGGCTCGACCTATCCCAATCTGGACGGCAATCCCGAGCTGGGCAACACCGGCTTCGAGGTCCTCGGCAACGGGCGCCCGCTCGGCCTCCCGGTGGCGATCTGGATCGCGATCCTCCTCGCCGTCGCCGTCGCGCTGGTGCTCACCAAGACGCCGTTCGGACGGTGGCTGTACGCCGCGGGCGGCAACGAGCGGGCCGCAGAGCTCTCCGGGGTCCCGATCGACCGCGTCAGGACGGCCGTGTACGTGATCTCCGGTGGCTGCGCCGCGCTCGCGGGTCTCGTCATCGCCTCGGAGCTGGCCTCGGCGACGCCGCTGGCCGGTGAGACGTACGAGCTCAACGCGATCACCGCGGTGATCCTCGGCGGCGCCGCGCTGGGCGGAGGGCTCGGCACGGTGCGAGGCGCTCTCATCGGGGCCTGTGTCGTCGGCCTTCTCGCCGAGAGCCTGGTGCTCACGGGAGTGTCGGAGTTCTGGCAGATCGTCATCAAGGGAACCGTGCTCGTTCTCGTCGTCATGCTGGACCAGAGCCGGCAGCGGTTCCGGCGGCGCGGGGCCACCGCGTCGGCGATGGCCGCCGGCAGGCGACCGGGCTGACGTGGCCGTACGGCCGCGTCCGCCGGGGGCGGGCCAGGGCTCAGGCCCCGCCCCCGGCCGCCGCGGCCAGCGGTTCGTGCCGGGCCGGAGTGTCACCGGTCTTGGCGGCCCTTTGATTCCCCCGTGATTCTCGAAGCACCACGATTGCCGCTTCTTTTGGATTTTCAGATTAATCACAAATCCCCCCATCATTGGGGAATTGACAGGATAAACGCATGGCAGTCGAAGCGTTCAGCAGCGAGATCACGCTGCGCATCAACGGTGCCGACCACTCCGTCTCCCTGGACAACCGGGTGACCCTCCTGGACGCGTTACGGGAGCATCTCGGGCTGACCGGGACGAAGAAGGGATGCGACCACGGGCAGTGCGGGGCGTGCACGGTCCTGCTGGGCGGCCGCCGGGTGAACAGCTGCCTGACGCTCGCGGTCATGGCCGCCGGGCAGGACATCGTCACCATCGAGGGGGTGGCCGGCCTGGCCGGCGCGAACGATCTGCACCCCGTCCAGCAGGCGTTCCTCGATCACGACGGCTTCCAGTGCGGCTACTGCACACCGGGCCAGATCTGCTCGGCCATCGGCGCGCTCGACGAGGCGGAACGAGGCTGGCCGAGCCACGTCACCGAGGACGTCGCCGCGGGCGTCGCCTCCAGCGGCGCCCTGGACGCCGAGGAGGTCCGCGAACGGATGAGCGGCAACCTCTGCCGCTGCGGGGCGTACGCCGGAATCGTCGAAGCCGTCCTCGACGCGGCCGGCGGGGGAAGCCCGGACCCGGTTCTCTCCGGACGGAATCCCGGGAGCGCGCGATGAGGCCCTTCACCTACGAGCGCGCCACCGACCCCGGCGCCGCCGCCACCGCCGTCCTCGACGGCACCGGCACGATGTTCCTGGCCGGCGGTACCAACCTCGTGGACCTGATGAAGCTCGGCGTGGTCGAGCCGGCGACGCTGGTGGACATCACCCGGCTGCCGTACGACCGGATCGAGCACCGGGCCGACGGCGGCGTGCTCATCGGCGCGATGGTGCGCAACAGCGACCTGTCCGGCGACCGGGGCATCAGGGAACGTTTTCCCGCGCTCTCCCAGTCGGTGCTGGCCGGGGCCTCCGGGCAGTTGCGGTCGATGGCCACCACCGGCGGAAACCTGCTGCAGCGCACCCGCTGCCCGTACTTCCAGGACGTCACCAAGCCGTGCAACAAGCGCGAGCCGGGTACCGGCTGCTCGGCGATCGGCGGTGACCACCGCGACCTGGGGGTGATCGGCACCTCCGTCGCGTGCGTGGCCACCAACCCCTCCGACATGGCGGTGGCGATGGCCGCCCTCGACGCCGTGGTGCACATCAGGCTCGCGGGAGGCGACGAGCGGGCGGTCCCGCTCTCCCGCTTCTACCTGCTGCCCGGCGACACGCCGGACCGGGAGACGGTGCTGGAGCCCGGTGACCTGATCACCGGGATCGAACTGCCCCCGCCCCCGGACGGCGCGGCGATGCTGTACCGCAAGGTCCGCGACCGCTGGTCCTACGCGTTCGCGGTGGTCTCGGTCGCGGCGGTGGTCGCGACGGAGGCCGACGGCTCGCTGCGGGAGATCCGGCTGGCGCTGGGCGGGGTGGCCCCCGTGCCGTGGCGGGCCCGGGAGGCCGAGGGGATGCTGACCGGCCACCGGCCGACCAGGACGTTGCTGCTGGCGGCCGCGGAGGCGGAGTTCGTGGCGGCGCGCCCCCTCCCGCGGAACGAGTTCAAGATCGGACTGGCCGGCGACCTGATCGCGGCGAGCGTCCGGGATCTCACGAAACCGACGGGGTCCACGGGGAACGGCTTCACTCGGGAGGAGCGAAGATGACCACTCTCGACAAGGTGGTGGGCGGGGCACCGGTCAGGATCGAGGGACGCGACAAGGTCACCGGCGTGGCCCGCTACGCGTACGAGTACCCCGTACCGGACGCCGTCTACGTCTGGCCGGTGCAGTCCACGATCGTCCGGGGGCGGGTGCGCTCCGTCGACGGCGCCGCCGCGCTGGCCCTGCCGGGGGTGATCGCCGTACTGGACAGCGGCAACGTCTCCCGGCTGCGTCCCGTGCAGGACGCCGAACTGGCCGTCCTGCAGTCGGCCGACGTCGCCTACCGGGGGCAGATCGTCGCGGCCGTGGTCGCGAACACCCTGGAGGGGGCCCGCGAGGCGGCGGCGGCCGTGCGCGTGGACTACGACGAGGAGGAGGAGTACGAGGTCGTGCTGGATCCCGGCAGCCCGCGTATCTCCTCTCCTACGAGGGTCAACGCGGGTTTGACGGGGACGGTCGAGTGGGGTGACGCCGAGAGCGCCCTGGCGGCGGCGCCGGTCGGCGTGGACGCCGCCTACACGACCCCGACCGAGCACTCCACCCCGATGGAGCCGCACGCCACGATCGCGTTCTGGGAGGGCGAGACCCTGACGCTCTACAACGCCGATCAGGCACCGTGGGTGTCGGCGACCGCGATCGCCCAGCTGTTCGGCCTTCCCGAGAGCGCGGTGAGCGTCGTCGCGGACCACGTCGGCGGCGGTTTCGGGTCGAAGGCGGCGACCCGCCCGCCGACCGTGCTGGCGGCGCTGGCCGCCCGCGCCGTCAGGCGACCGGTCAAGGTGGCGATGACCCGGCAGCAGATGTTCGCGCTCGTCAGCTACCGGACGCCCACCGTGCAGCGCGTACGCCTGGGGGCCGAGCGCGACGGCAGGCTGACCGCGGTGTGGCACGACGCGCTCCAGCAGAGCTCGAAGCTCGTCGAGTACACCGAGCAGACGGTCTCGCCCAGCCGCGTCATGTACGCGACGCCCAACAGCCACACCGTCCACCGGCTCCTGCGGCTGGACGTGCCGACCCCCTCGTGGATGCGCGCTCCCGGCGAGGCTCCGGGGATGTTCGCCCTGGAGTCGGCGATGGACGAGCTGGCGTACGCCCTCGGGATGGACCCCGTCCAGCTGCGGATCGTCAACGAGCCTTCGGCCGACCCCGAGTCTGGACTCCCGTTCAGCAGCCGCAACCTGGTCGCCTGCCTGCGTGAGGGGGCGGCGCGCTTCGGCTGGGCCGGGCGCGACCCCACGCCGGGCGTCCGCGAGGACGGCCGGTGGCTCGTCGGGACCGGCGTCGCGTCGTCGACCTACCCCGTCTACACCAGGGCGTCCACCGCGGCCGCCTATGCCGAGCCCACGGGCAGGTTCGTGGTCGAGATCGCCGCGGCCGACATCGGCACCGGCGCCCGCACCGCGCTCACCCAGGTCGCCGCCGACGAGCTCGGCGTGCCGATGGACCGGGTCACGGTCAGGGTGGGCCGCAGCGTCTTCGGCCCCGCGGCACTCGCCGGGGGGTCCATGGGCACCTCCTCCTGGAGCTGGGCGGTGAGCAAGGCCTGCCGGGCGCTGGTCAAGGATCTCGACGAGCGGTCCGGCGTGGTCCCCCCGGAGGGCCTGGGGGCACGGGCGGACACCGCCGAGGACCTCGCCGTGTGGAAGCGTTTCTCACGCCACTCGTTCGGGGCGCAGTTCGCCGAGGTCAAGGTGAACCTCGACAGCGGACAGGTCCGTGTCGAGCGGCTGCTGGGGGTCTTCGCGTGCGGCCGGATCATCAATGCCAGGACGGCGCGCTCGCAGTTCCTCGGCGGCATGACGATGGGGATCTCCATGGCCCTGCACGAGGCCCTGGAGCTGGACCCCCGGTTCGGCGACTTCGTCAACCACGACCTGGCCGGGTACCACATCGCGGCGAACGCCGACGTCCGCGGGATCGAGGCCCACTGGATCGACGAGCAGGACGACGAGCTCAACCCGGTCGGGGCCAAGGGCATCGGCGAGGTGGGGATCGTCGGCACCGCCGCGGCGATCGCCAACGCCGTCTTCCACGCCACCGGCTTCCGGCAGCGGGACCTGCCGATCACCCTTGAGCGGGTACGGGCGGCCATGCGGACCGGATGACGGGGGCGCGTCGACCGACCGGACCCGGCGCGCGCAGGTCTTCGCCGCCACCCGGCGGCGCCACGCGAGATCCGACCGGCGCGCGTCAACCTGCTGGTGCGAAGCTGGTCCCGTACGGTCGTCAGCCTCCGGCGCGAAGCTGGTCCCGTACGGCGCGTGCCAGGCCGGGGTCGTCGGCGATCACCCCGTCCACTTTGAGCCTGCACAGGCGCTTCAGCCACCTCCTCACCTCTTCGGTGGCGCGCCCGCCGGAGGTGTCGCCCCTGAGTTCCGCCCGGAGCCGCGCGGCGAGCTTGCGAACCGTCGTGGCGTGGACCAGGAGCCCTTCTTCCTGGGCGTTCCTGACCAGCGCGGCAGGCGAAACCGGCCTGCCGTCGAGACCTCCGGGATCACCGGGACCGATCCGCTTGGTGACCACCCCGATGCCGTCGGCGTACTCGGCGACCTCCCGCAGCCCCTCCGGGGTGACCATGTCGTCATAGGTGAGCGGGTCACCGGCGCTCGCGAGGTCGTACGGGGCGCCGGTGGCGCCGACGAACTGGATGAGCCGCAGCCGCGTGAGGGGACGCAACCGCTTGAGGTTCCCGGTCTCGAAGGACTGGATGAAGGCCGGGTCCCGCTCGTCGTCCCAGCCGTACCGCGCGAAGGTCTCCAGCAACGGCTCCTCCAGCGGCAACCCGATCGAGGCGAAGTAGGAGGGGAACTTGGTCTCGGCGTAGACGCCGACCCCGTGCTTCTGCGCGAGCTGGACCACCTCGTCGAGCGTCGGGATCCGCTCTGTCCCGTCGTAGGCGGTGTTGTCCCGCCGCTCCTTGGGGAAGCGCTCCCTGGCGCGGAGGGTACGCAGTTCCTCCAGCGTGAAGTCCTCGGTGAACCAGCCGGTGTGCCGGATGCCGTTGATGACCTTGGACGTCCTGCGGTCGGCGAACTCGGGATGTCTGGCGATGTCGGTGGTCGCCGAGAGCTCGTTCTCGTGCCGGGCGACCAGCACGTGGTCCTTGGTCGAGACGAGATCGGGCTCGATGTAGTCGGTGCCCATCGAGATGGCGACCGTGTACGCGAGAAGCGTGTGCTCGGGACGGAACGCGCTGGCTCCACGGTGTGCGATGACGATCGGCGCGACCTCGTGGCGGCCGAAATGCCTGGCCTCCGGGTTCGCGGCACGTCCGGCCGCGGAACTCACGGGCCGTCCGTCCGTGGAGCTCGCGGGCCGCTCGGCCGTCGAGGCAGCGGATCCTTCGTCCGCGGGACTCGCGGATCGCGTGCCCGTCGAATCAGCGTGGTGGAGGGCACCGATCGCGGCGACCCCTATGAGTACGGCCAGCACACCGGCCCGCGCCTTGCTCACCTGTGTACACCCCTCGCTCTGCTTCAGCGGGGGAGACACATTCGCATAAACGGCTATACCCGGACCGGACATACGATTAACGATCAGAAGCGATTCTGACTTAGATAAGAGCACATGACCGTCTCCTGAGGCATTTCCCCAGATGTGTCCCGGTATTGTCGGCCACAAAAAAAGAGTGAGCGATCAATCACTCACTCCTCGGTGCGGGAAGGGGAAACCCGGGTCGACAGGCGGCTACGCGTCCCTGTTCCCGGGCCTGGTCTCGGCCTCGCGTCCCCGCGTCGGCCTCAGGCGGCGATCCCGGCACCGTACGGACCTCGGACGGCGAACCGGTGGCTCACCGGCCCCGAACTCGGACGGCGAACCGGCCCTCCACCCGCTCCGACCGCCGAACGGGCACCGTACCGGCTCCCGGCGACGGGCGGGTGTCCTCGCATCATCGCCCGCGCCCGCTCCGTCCCTCACCCGACCAGCCGTTTCCGTGCCGGTGTCCCCGCCGGTATCCGTACCTGTGACGATGGCGCCGCTCGCCTCACCCGGCCCACGCCGGCCGCGCGAACTCCCGATCCCGATCGCGCCGGGCGTCGGACCCGTGCAGCCCGAACCCGTCGCCCCCATGCCATCCGGCCTCCGGACCTCTCCGCCAGAACCCCTGGTCTCCGTCACGCCCGAACTCCTGGTCCCTGTCGCGCCCGAACTCCCGGTCCCTGTCGAGCCCGAACTCCCGATCCCTGTCGAGCCCGAACTCCCGATCCCTGTCGAGCCCGAACTCCCGATCCCTGTCGAGCCCGAACTCCCGGTCCCTGTCGAGCCCGGATCTCGACCCGTCGCCGCGCTCGCCGCCCGGACCGCGCCGCCCGAACCCGAGGTCGCCGTGGCGTTCCCGCCCCGGGTCCCATCGCCCGGCCGCCCTGGCCCGGTGCCGCCCGCCGTCCGAATGTCTCGGCCGCCCGAAGCCCCAGTTCCCCTTGCGCTCGATGCTCGTCCTCGAGCGCTCGGCCGTCCGTCCCCCGTTGCCCCAGTTCTTGGTCGTCCAGCCCCCGGCATGCTTCGGCGTCGAGTGCGCGGGACGCTTGGCACCCCAGCCCGAGGATCGCTCGTTTCCCGACTTCGGGTGCTGGACCGCGCCGAGAGCGGCGACCCCTATGAGTACGGCCACGACCCCGGCCCGCACGATGCTCACCTGGGCACACCCCCGCCTTCTGATCATTCGGGGGGTTGTCTCCTGTTGTACAACTCCCTACCCGGATCGCCGGGGAGGCTAACGATCAGCGACGGGCGACGAAGGGGCCGTGACCTGCCGGTCCGGCGAGCACCGCGCTCGATTCGGAGAGCACCGCGCCCGGCTCGCGAGCCAGACGGTACGGCGCGGTCAGGCGATGCGGTCAGGCGCGACGGGTCTTCGACAGGGTCGCGTAGACGATGATGTTGTCGGTGTAGTGACCGGTCCTGCTGTTGTAGACACCACCGCAGGTGATCAGCCGCAGGGTCGCCTCACCGGTGTTGCCGTAGACCCGCTTCGACGGGAAGGCCGCCTTGCTGACCTGTTCCACCCCGTCGACCGTGAACTCCGCGAGGCTTCCGTCGGACCGGGAGACCTTGATCTTGTCCCCACGCTTGACCTCCTTCAGCCGGCTGAAGACGGCGGCGCCTTTCTTGGTGTTCACATGCCCGAGCACCACCGAGGGCCCCTGCTGCCCGGGAATCGGACCGTGCTTGTACCAGCCCGCCTGGTTGGGCCTGCTCAGCGGAGGCGTCTGGATCTCCCGCTTGGAGTCGACGCCGAGCGCCATCAGCGGGGCCAGCACGCCGATCTTCGGGATGGCCAGCCGCCGGGGCTTCACCCCGTCGCTCTTCAACGGCTCCGGAGGCATGACCACCGGCAGCGGCGGCGCCGCCGTGGGCGCGGCGGCCGTCAGAGGGGCGTCGAGCCCGCCCGGCCCCACGGAGGACGGCGTCACTCCCGCCGGCTGCTGGCCGGCGGCCGGGACCTCCTGGATCTGGATGTTGCTGTCCGCCGCCTGCGGCACGGGCGGGCCGTACGGCTCCTCCTCCAGCGCCGGAGTCAGGTACGCGAGCAGACCCGCCATGATCGCGGCCACCCCGCCGAGCGACCCGGCCACGAGGAGCCCGGCCATCAGCATGCTCCCCTTGGGCTTGGGAGCCGGGCCCCGGCCCTGGTAGGGGTCGGGACCGCCCTGCACGGGTCCTTGATACATCCGGCGCCTCCTTCAGCTGTCCCTCTGGCCGCGCGCGTGTGCCGCCCGCCGCCTCATCAAGACCACACCGCCCAGTGCGCTTCCCGTCACCATCGCCGTGCCCGCGCCGAGAAGCCCCAGCCCGGAGCCTCCCTGAGGAGCCTCACCGGTCTGCGCCCCGCCGCTGGGGGTGATGATCACCTGCGGCGCGGTGGGGGTGGGCCTGGTGGGGGTGACGGTGGCGGTCACGGTCAGGGTCGGCTTGGGCGTCGAGGTGGTCGTGCTCCTGGTGGTGCTGTTCGTCCCGCCGTTCTGGTCGCCGTTCTGGTTGCCGTTCGAGCTCGGGGTGGGCGTGGGCGTGGGGGTGATCGTGGGAGTGAAGGTAGGGGTGAAAGTGGGAGTGGCGGAGGGGTCCGAGGTGTCGGTGATCGTCGGGCTGGCCGTAGGCGAAGGGGACTCGCCCGGCTCGGAGATGGTGACGTTCACCGAGACCGGCGCGCTGACGAGCGTGCAGGTGGCCCGGTAATCGGCCGGCGGGTTCGCCAGGTTCTTCGTGATCACCCGGAAGGCGTCGACCTGCGCGAACTTGCCCGCCTCCAAGTTCGTGACCTGAAGGGTGTGCTCGCCGTACTTGAGGTCGTTGAACCTCCACAGCGTGAGCCCGCCCTGGTGCGCGGCGTTCGTCGGCGTGCCGTCGGGGTTCTTCGAGGCGTCGACGGAGGACGGCGTGGCGTCCTGGCCGTCGATTTTGAACCCGACCTGCCCCGCCTCCGTGCTGCGCCGGGCGATGTACTCGATCCCGGTGCCGGTGAACTTGAAGGTGGCGAAGGAGTTCACCTTGTCCGTACGGTGCAGGTCACGGCCGTGATCGCCGATGCTCAGCGGCTGGTCGTTCAGCTCGTACCAGTCGCCCGCCGCGTGGTAGCTCACCTGGGGGTCGTCGTTGTTGACCACGACCTCACCGGCCGGAGGCATGAAGTCCACGAACAGCTTCCGGGGGCTGACCTTGAGCGTGCCCGCCCTGTCGGTGTGCGCGGAGTCGGAGATCCCGTCGGGGAGCTTCAGGATCTTTCCCGGCTGCAGCTTGCCCGGCTGGTCGACGGAGCCCTTCGGCTGGAGGACGCCGACCCAGCTCCCGGAGACCTGCACGTTCCCGGTGACCAGGACCTTGCCCCCGGGGCCGAAGTAGCCCGGCGAGCCGAACCTGGCCGGGTCGCCGTTCTTGTAGTTGAGGGCCCAGCCGATGTTGAGCGGCTCCCCGACCGTGAGCGTGGTGGGAATCGACACCTTGGTCCGGAGGTTCACCACGCTGCCTCCCAGGGCGATCCCGCCCGTACAGCTGTAGTCGACCACGAGTTCGGCATTGCTGGCACCGGACGCACCGGTGGGCAGCGCGACCAGCGCGCCGCCGACAAGGCACAGGGCCGAAACCGCGAGAGACCTACGGAGCCCAGATCGCCACCGAACCACCACACACTCCGATCACGAAGGCTGCCGTCAACAGGCATACCCATAGCACACCGAGGGTAGATCGTACGGTTTCTACCATCTTCGCCGCAGCGAGATCGCGGGTGGATCCGAAGACCGTGGCGCACTTGTGATCTGGATGTACCTCTCCATACCTCCATACATCGCACGAACGCGCCGGGTCCGGGTGTACCTGCTGGTAACAGAATCGTATTCTGTGTCACGAGCCGTCATGAGCCGTCGCGAGTCCTAGGAGGCACACCATGCAGCGAGACCTCTTCGAGGAGGAGCACCAGCTCTTCCGGGAGACCGTGCGCGAGTTCCTGGCCCGCGAGGTGGCGCCCCACCACGACCAGTGGGAGAAGGACGGCATCGTCCCCCGCGAGGTGTGGAAGAAGGCCGGAGAGATCGGGATGTTCGGCTTCGGGGTGCCCGAGGAGTTCGGCGGAGCCGGAATCACGGACTTCCGCTACAACGCGGTGATCGTCGAGGAGGTCATCGCGATCGGCGCGTCCGGTCTGGGCTACTCGCTGCACAACGACGTGATGGCGCCGTACTTCGTGGACCTCACCAACGACGAGCAGAAGGCCCGCTGGCTGCCCGGGTTCACCTCCGGCGAGCTGATCACGGCCGTCGCGATGAGCGAGCCCGGCGCGGGCAGCGACCTGCAGGGCATCAGGACGACCGCCGTGCGCGACGGCGACCACTACGTGGTCAACGGCCAGAAGACCTTCATCACCAACGGCATCAACTCCGACCTGGTCGTCACGGTCGCGAAGACCGACCCGGCGGCGGGCGCCAGGGGGATCTCGCTGCTCGTCGTCGAGCGGGGCATGGAGGGCTTCACCCGGGGTCGCAACCTGGAGAAGATCGGCATGCACGCCCAGGACACGGCGGAGCTGTTCTTCGACAACGTCAGGGTCCCCGCGGCCAACCTGCTGGGCCCCGAGGAGGGGCAGGGCTTCTTCCAGCTCATGGCCAACCTGCCGCAGGAGCGCCTGTCGATCGCGGTGATGGCCGTGGCGGCGGCGGAGACGGTCCTGCGGACGACCATCGAGTACTGCAAGAGCCGCACCGCCTTCGGCCGGAACATCGGCAGCTTCCAGAACACCCGGTTCGTGCTGGCCGAGCTGGACACCGAGGTGGACATCGCCCGCCTCTACGTGGACAAGTGCATTCTGGCCCTCAACGCCGGGGAGCTCACCGCCGTGGACGCCGCCAAGGCGAAGTGGTGGACCACGGAGCTGCAGACCAAGGTCATCGACCGCTGTCTCCAGCTGCACGGCGGCTACGGCTACATGATGGAGTACCCCGTGGCCAAGGCCTGGGTCGACAGCCGCGTCCAGACCATCTACGGCGGCACCACCGAGATCATGAAGGAGATCATCGGCCGCTCCTTCGGTTTCTGAGAAGCACGCCTGCGGTTTCTGAGAAGCACGCCTGCTTCCGGGGGACACGCAGCGGCTCCGGGACGCCCCCGCGGGGAACCGCCGTCCACGCACCCGCGGGACAGCGGT
The DNA here is from genome assembly GCF_051918885.1 of Streptosporangium sp. OZ121. Lineage (NCBI taxonomy): Bacteria > Bacillati > Actinomycetota > Actinomycetes > Streptosporangiales > Streptosporangiaceae > Streptosporangium > Streptosporangium sp. OZ121. The sequence goes on along the minus strand of NZ_JBPXMC010000018.1, from coordinate 27,168 downwards.
TCCCGGTGATCGGCCGGGGTCGTCACCTCTCGCTGATGTCCTCGATCTGGACGGCCACCCCGTCCTTGATCGTCACCTTGGCGAAGAAGGCGCCCCCCTTCTTGATCACCTTCTGCAGCTGCTCCACCGAGCAGCTGTACGGAGCGTTCCCCTCCTTGCAGACCAGCCCCCGCGCGTCGCGGACGACCGTGTACGGCAGCAGGAGGGCTTTCACCTCCTGGTCACTCTCGGAGGTCACGATGATCCCGTCCACCCCGCGCAGGGCGATCTTCCCGTTCACCGTGGTATCGACTCCCCGGCCCCCGGGAATGCTCGTGGACGGCGACGCCGTGACGAGCGCGTCGACGTCCACGGACGCGGAAACGGACGCGGACGGAGAGGGCGAAGAGGACGCGGAGGAAGACGGGGAGAGGGTGGCGGAGGCCACGGGGGACGGGGAGGCGGTCACGGTAACGGTGGCCGTGGCGGTCGCCGACGCGCCGGACGTGGCACTCCCGCCCGAACATGCGGAGAGGCCTGCGCCCAGAACTGCCACCAGCAGGGCACGCGTTACCTTCGATGTTCTGTTCACGAAAGGTAACGATCCCATGGGTTGGGGATTGCGGTTACCGGCCGCACAGGCGGTCCCGCCGACGCATACTGGTCAGCGGAGACTCCCCCGAGGTGGTGACGATGGACAGCGGGCTGATTCTGCTGATCTTCCTGGCGTTCCTGTTCGCCTGGGGCCTGAACCGGGTGCGCCGCGCCCTCCGGTTCGGCCCGGTCGCCTACCTCGGCGTCATGGTCGCGTTCGTCATCGCGATGCTCGCCATCTGGGGACAGACCATCCGCTGACTCCTTCCGCCGGGCCCGGACGTCCTGAGGACGAAGCACCTCCGAGCCGGCCACCCCCGGGCGCCCTCCCCCGGGACCGTACGACGCCCCCTACCGGGACCCCTCCAGCAGCACGCTCGTGACCAGCTCCGGGTCGTCGGTCATCGGCAGATGCCCGCAGCCCTTGAGCAGCTTCACCCGCTGCCCCGACCACCTGGCCGCCCGGACGGCCTGCCGGCGCGGGAGCAGCCGGTCGTGCTCGCCCCAGGCGATCGTGACCGGCGCCTTCGGCGGCGCGGGAGGCATCAGCCCCGCGAACGAGGCGAGGGTCTCGTCGAAACCGGAGGAGTCCCCGAGCGACTGGAGGGCGGCGAGCAGCGCCTCGGGCGTGAGCCTCACCGGATGGGCGACCAGGACACCGGCGCAGAGGACGCGGCCCAGCGGATCTTCCGCGAGGGCGGCGGCCCGTCCGGGAGGAAGACGGCGAGCGGAGACCCTGATGGCGCGGAGGACGGCTCGCGTGTACGCGAGCTCGCTGCGGTTCCAGAATCCGGCGGGAGAGAGCGCGGTGGCCGAGCGGACCACCCCGCGCGAGGCCAGTTCGAGGGCGACGTAACCGCCCAGGGAGCTGCCCGCCACGTGAGGGTCGCGCAGGCCGAGCACCGCGAAGAAGGACTCGATCGCGTCGGCCAGGCTTTCCGCCGTGTACGGCGTGCCGGGCGGCAGCGGCGGCGAGACGCCGAACCCCGGGAAGTCGACGGCGATCACGTCCCGCTCGGCGGCGAGCCTGTCGAGCACTGGCAGCCATGCCTGCCAGTGATGCCCGATCCCGTGCAGCAGGACCAGCGGGGAACCCGTCCCGCGCCGTTCGAACGCCAGCTCCATACCCCCGAGTCAACCACCGATCGGGGAGGTGTTCCAGCTCTGCCGCGTCCGGCTCAGCGTGACCTGGTGGGGATCTCGAACCAGACTGCCTTGCCCTCCTTGGTGGGGCGGGAACCCCAGCGCTTGGCGAGCTGGTCGACGAGGTAGAGACCCCGTCCGCCCTCGTCGTTCTCCCCCGCGCTGCGGATGCGCGGCAGCCGGAGATCCTGGTCGAAGACCTCGACCCAGACGGACTCCCTGCCCCGGCGGAGCCTGAGCGTGAACTCCTTCTCGTTGACGATCTCGTCTTCGAAGCCGGGGACGTCCCAGGACTCGTCGAACGGCAGCGGAGGGCCGTCCATCGTCAGCTCCCTGCGCGGGATGCTGGCGGTGGCGGCGTGCAGCACGACGTTGGTGACGACCTCGGAGACCAGCAGGCAGGCGAGCTCGGCGCGCTCCTCGGGGACGTTCCAGCCGATGAACGCCTCCGATGCCATCCGGCGCGCCTCCCCGACCATGATCGGCTGGGCGGGGAAGGTGCGCTCCTCGACGGCGAGGTCCTCGGAGGCGGACCTGAGCACGAGGATGGCCATGTCGTCGTCGATCTCGCCGGGCACCGCGACGGTGGCGGCGTCGGCGAGGCGCTCGACGGAGGCGTCACTGATCTCGATGAGCTTGCCGCAGAGCTGCGCCAGCGTCTCCTCGACGTTGGGCGGCCTGCCGTCGGCGTCGCGGATGGGGCGACGGTCGACGAGCCCGTCGGTGTAGAGGAGCAACGCGGCCCCGGGGGGCAGCGTCCGCGTCTCCTCCTTGTAGACCAGGTCGGCGTGCATGCCCTTGGCCCGCACCCCCAGCGGCTGGCCGACCTCGTGGATGTCGAGCTCGGTACAGGTGTCGCCGATGAGCAGCAGCGGAGGCGCGTGGCCGGCGTTGGCGAACGACAGCTGCCGCGACCAGGCGTCGTACACCAGGTACTGGCAGGTGACGATGGGCGGGACGCTGATGTCGGTGCCGCTCTCGTCCTGCTCGGGGGTGGCGATGATGCGGGTCCACTCGTCGAGCCTGGCGAGGATCTCCGCGGGCGGCTTGTCGTCCTGGGCGAAGGCCCGCAGGGCCGCCCGCAGCTGCCCCATGACCGCCGCGGCCTTGGCCCCCCTGCCCTCGACGTCGCCGATGACGATGCCGACCCGGCCCGCCGACAGCGGGATGACGTCGTACCAGTCACCGCCGACCTGGGTCTGGATGCCCTGTCCGTGGCTGGCCAGGGGTGCGGCCGGGTAGTAGCGGACCGCGATGTCCAGCCCGTCGAGCTGCGGCAGCGCGCGGGGCAGCAGGTGCTTCTGGAAGGACTCCGCGGTGTGCCGCTCCTCCTCGAACAGCAGGGCGTTGTCGACGGCGAGCGCGACCCGGGTGGCGATGGCCCCCACGAAGTCGCGGTCGAAGGCGTCGTAGTGCGGGCTGCGCCGGTCGGTCAGGTTGGACAGCCCCAGGTACATCAGCCCGAGGGTCTCGCCGCGCACGCACAGCGGCGCCACGATGGCCGAGGTCATGCCGATCTCGGCGGCCAGTCGGGTGTTGGCCTCACCCGGGCTGGGGTAGTTGGTCTGGGAGAAGTCCTCGACGAGGATCGTCTCCTGGCGGCGCAGCGCGATCTCGGCGTAGTGCCCCACCGGGTAGCGGATCTCCGCCCCGAGCGGCGCCCAGGTGTTGGGCGGCGGGCTCCAGCCCTGGACGTGGGTGGAGACCCTGCGGGTCAGCCGCCCCTCCTCCATCAGCTCGATGAAGCAGTGGTCGGCGAACTGCGGGACGAGCATCTCGGCGACGCGCTTGAGCGTCTCCTCGACGTAGAGCGATCCGGCGAGGCGCTCGCCGATCCGCTCCAGCAGGCCGAAGCGGTCCTTCTCCCGCTCGTTGCTGCGCATCGCCTCGCGGGCGGTGATGACGATGCCCGTCACCGCTCCCGAGGGGTGCCGCAGCGGCACGGCCTGTGCCCGTACGTAGATGATCGTGCCGTCCCCGCGCCTGACGTCGAACGTGCCCTCCCAGACGCCGCCCTTGAGGACGTGCTTGGAGAGCTCGACGGCGAGCGGGTGATCCTTCTCCATGATGCCCAGGGAGAGGGACTGGTCACGGGGCCCTGATGTGCCGGGGCGCCCGAACAGCCTTTCCGCGAACGGGTTCCAGTAGAGAAGGTTGCTGAACCTGTCGGTGACGACCACCGCCATCTCAGCGTGATCCAGGACGGAGCCGGCCGTAAGGTGATCAGCGGCGTCCTGGGAAACATCCCCCCACCGCTTCATCCGGTGACCGCCCGTCGTGGGCGGGTGTGTGCAAAGCGAACCACGGTTGCTCCTGCAGTCTCGGCCTGGGAGCGGAGGGACTCCCGAACGGGATCCAACCGAGCTAAGGGGCCTCGGTCAGCGTGTGGAGACGAAAACGTGCGCGGCAATCTCTCGCGGGAGATCCGCAAGAAAATTGTCCGCCTCGTCGTCACCTGTCACCCGCACACCGTCGTCGCTCGCCGCGAGCGTCACCTCGCGTCCGGGTTGTATCCCAACTTGCTTGAGTTTAAGCATCACAGCCGGATCGCTTTGCACTTGTTCGCTAATTCGCCGCACGACAACGGGTATATCTCTGGGTCCGGCCATCGCCGACATCGACGGCAGCGACTCCGGCCTCCCGCCGGGAACCCCGGTAACGCCGAGTTCCTCGAGTCCGGGTATCGGATTGCCGTGCGGATCCTCGGTGGGATTGTTGAGCAGGCTGACGAGCCTGGCCTCCACGGATTCGGACATGACGTGCTCCCAGCGGCACGCCTCGATGTGCACCTCTTCCCAGGGCAGACCGATGACCTGGGTGAGCAGGCACTCGGCGAGGCGGTGCTTGCGCATGACGCGGGTCGCGAGCGTGCGCCCCAGGTCGGTCATGGTCAGGTGGCGGTCGCCCTCGACGCGGACCAGGCCGTCGCGCTCCATCCGGGCGACCGTCTGGCTGACGGTGGGTCCGCTCTGCTGGAGGCGCTCGGCGATGCGCGCGCGCAGGGGGACGATGCCCTCCTCCTCCAGCTCGAAGATCGTACGAAGGTACATCTCCGTCGTGTCGATCAGGCCGTGTGCGGTCAAGGTTCCTCCCGTCCTCTCTCGATGCTACGTCCATCGCGCGGTGTTCCCGGGAGGGCGGCGCGGGACCTCGGAAGTTTGAGAAGACGACCCTATTGGGAGAACAGCCCACGATGACAAAGGACGGCAACGCCGGAGGGCGCCAAATCCTTCCCTAGCTGCTCAAACGCTACGCGTGAGCGGGCGATATTTTCTGAAGGCCGGAACGGCCAGTCCCACCGCGACCACGGCCACCGCGCAGGCGATCCCGCCGCCCACCCAGGCCCACGTGGCACCGAACCACGAGGCGGTGCCCCCGGCCCGCAGGTCTCCCAGCCTGGGGCCTCCCGCGACGACCACCATGAAGACCCCCTGCATCCTCCCGCGCATGTCGTCGGGCGCGTGGGTCTGCAGGATCGTCTGCCGCCACACCGCGGAGACCAGGTCGGCGGCCCCGCCGAACGCCAGCAGCGCGACCATCAGCCACAGTTGCTCGGCGAGCCCGGCCGCGGCGACGGTGAGCCCCCACGCGGCGATCACGTACGTGAGCGCCAGTCCCTGGCGCCGGACCCGGCCCACCCAGCCCGACAGCAGGCCGCCGAGCACCGAGCCGATGGCGATGCTGGCCGAGAGCCAGCCGAACGCGATCGGGGAACCACCGAACCGCTCGTCCACGATCTCCGGGAACAGCGCCCTGGGCAGCGCGAACGCCATGGCGATCAGGTCGACGACGAACGACATCAGCACGACCGGGTGCCCGGAGACGTAGCGCAGGCCGTCCACCACCGACCGCAGTCCCGGGCGGGTCACCTCGCCGGCCGGTTCGAGCCTCGGCAGCCGCACCGCGGCGTAGAAACCGGCGCCGAACAGCAGCGCGTCGATCAGGTAGGCGGTGGTGAAGCCGCTCTGGGCGAGCACGACCCCGCCGACCAGGGGCCCGATGACGGTGCCGAGGCCGCCCACCAGGAAGTTGAGGGTGTTGGCCGCGGGGATCAGGTCGGCGGGGACCAGCCTGGGGATGATCGCGCCCCTGGTCGGCCCGGTGATGGCGAACCCGGTGGCGTGTACGGCCACGGTGGCCAGCAGCAGGCCGACGCTGGTCGAGCCCAGGGCGGCCTGGACCAGGAGCGCGAGCGTCCCCGACCAGGCGATCAGCGCGCCGATCATGAGGAGCCTGCGCCGGTCGACCGCGTCGGCGATCGCGCCTCCCCACAGCCCGAAGACGACCAGGGGGATCAGGTTGGCGGGGCCGAGCATGCCGACCCAGAAGGACGACTTCGTGATGTCGTAGATCTGGGCGCTGACGGCCACCGAGGTGAGCTGGAATCCGATGAACGACACGCCCTGACCTGCCCAGAGCCGCCGGTAGGCGGGTATGGCGAGCGGACGCGTATCAGCCGCGTGCCTGCGGACGAAGACCCCGAAACCCACCCCGTTACCTCTCTACCTGACATACATGGATATATCAGTAAAGAGCGGGCAGAGTCTCAAGGGGCCAGGCGTTCGACGATCCAGGTGGCGCCGGAGCGCCGGTAACGGAGGCGGTCATGCATGCGGTCGGTGCGGCCCTGCCAGAACTCCACCTCGGACGGCACCACGCGCAGCCCGCCCCAGAAATCGGGGATCGGCGGATCCTCGGGCCAGCGCTCCGCCAGCTCCTCGTAGCGGGCGTCCAGCTCGTCCCTGGAGTGCACGACCGCCGACTGCCGCGACGCCCACGCGCCGATCCGCGACCCGTAGGGCCGGGACCTGAAGTAGGCGGCCGACTCCTCGCGCGGCAGCCGCACCACCGCGCCCTCCACCCGCACCTGGCGGCGGATGGAGTGCCAGGGGAACAGCAGGGCGGCCCGCGGGTTCTCCGCCAGGTCCCGGCCCTTGCGCGACTCGTAGTTGGTGTAGAAGACGAACCCGTTCTCGTCGTAGCCCTTGAGCAGCACGGTCCTGGCCGTCGGCCGTCCACCCGCCGAGGCGGTCGCCAGCACGGTCGCGTTCGGCTCGGGAAGCCCGGCGTCCACGGCCTCGCCGAACCAGAGGGCGAACTGCGAGAAGGGGTCGGGGGCGAGGTCTGCCTCGATCAGGGGCAACCCCTGGTACGTGCGTCGAAGGCCCGCCATCGAAGGCGGTCGCGATGTGGCATCCACGGGAAGGTATTCTCCCGTGCCGAGCAGGAAGCCCGCGCGGCGCCCCCCACCTGGGGCGATCGCGTTCCGGCGGGTCCGGCGGCACACCGCCTCGGCCCAGGGGGTTGAATATGACCCGCCGGTATCTCGACATCAAGGCTTTGACTTCAAGAAAGGGAGGCAGCCGAGAATGTCCGACTTCAAACCCGGGCTCGAAGGCGTTGTAGCTTTCGAGACGGAGATCGCGGAACCGGACAAAGAAGGGGGCGCCCTTCGTTACCGGGGCGTCGACATTGAAGAGCTGGTCGGCCGCGTCTCTTTCGGACACGTGTGGGGCCTGCTTGTCGACAACGAGTTCCAGCCGGGTCTGTCCCCGGCCGAGCCCTTCCCCGTCCCCGTCCACTCCGGTGACATCCGCGTCGACGTGCAGAGCGCGCTGGCCATGCTGGCCCCCGCGTACGGTTTCAGGCCGCTGCTCGACATCGACGACGAGCAGGCCCGCGCCGACCTGGCCCAGGCCAGTGTGAACGCGCTGAGTTTCGTCGCGCAGTCCTCGCGCGGCCTGGGGAAGCCGATGGTCCCCCAGAGCGAGGTCGACAAGGGTGAGAGCATCGTCGAGCGGTTCATGATCCGCTGGCAGGGCGATCCCGATCCCAAGCACGTCAAGGCCATCGACGCCTACTGGACGTCCGCCGCCGAGCACGGCATGAACGCCTCCACCTTCACCGCCAGGGTCATCGCCTCCACCGGAGCCGACGTCGCCGCGGCGCTGAGCGGTGCGGTCGGCGCCATGTCCGGGCCGCTCCACGGCGGTGCGCCCGCGCGCGTGCTGCACATGATCGAGGGCGTCGAGCAGGTCGGCGACGCCAAGAAGTACGTCCAGTCGGAGCTCGACAAGGGCCAGCGTCTGATGGGCTTCGGCCACCGCGTCTACCGTGCCGAGGACCCCCGGGCACGCGTGCTCCGCCGCACCGCCAAGGAGCTCGACGCGCCGCGTTACGAGGTCGCCGCGGCGCTGGAGAAGGCCGCGCTGGAGGAACTGCACGCCCGCAAGCCCGACCGGGTGCTCGCCACCAACGTCGAGTACTGGGCCGCGGTCATCCTGGACTTCGCCAAGGTTCCCTCGTCCATGTTCACCTCCATGTTCACCTGCGCCCGCACCGCGGGCTGGGCCGCCCACATCCTGGAGCAGAAGCGCACGGGCAGGCTTGTCCGCCCCAGCGCCAACTACGTGGGTCCGTCCCAGCGCTCGGTCCAGGACGTCCCCGGAGGCAGCGAGGTCGTCCACCCCTTCTGATTCCCCCTCCTGTACGGCTGTCGCGCGGCGTCTCGCGCGGCAGCCGTCGCCGGTTCCGGCCCTCCACACCCCCGGACCGCCCCGCCCGGCTCGTCCCGCCCGGCCCCGCGATCACCCAGCCCTGCCCAAAAACCCGCCACGGCTCGTCTCAGAATCCGGACCCCGTCCTGGTCCGATCCTCGGGCTCAGTAGGCTGGTCAGGTGGCTGACATCGTGATTCCCTCTGACATCAAGCCCGCCGACGGCCGTTTCGGCTGCGGGCCCTCGAAGGTGCGCCCCGAGCAGCTGTCGGCTCTCGCGGCCTCCGGATCCAGTGTCCTGGGCACCTCTCACCGCCAGAAGCCGGTCAAGTCGCTGGTCGGGCGCGTTCGCGCGGGGCTCTCCGAGCTGTTCTCCCTCCCGGAGGGGTACGAGGTCGTCCTGGGCAACGGCGGCACCACCGCGTTCTGGGACATCGCCGCCTTCGGGCTGATCCGCGAGCGGTCCCAGCACCTGCACTTCGGCGAGTTCTCCTCCAAGTTCGCCTCCGTGGCGGCCAAGGCCCCGTGGCTGGGCGACCCGACCGTGATCAAGTCGGAGGTCGGCAGCCACCCCGAGGCCCGGCTGGAGGAGGGCGTCGACGTCTACGCGCTCACCCACAACGAGACCTCGACCGGCGTCGCGATGCCGATCAGGCGCGTGGGCGAGGAGGGCTCGCTCGTGCTGGTCGACGCCACCTCGGGGGCGGGCGGCCTGCCCGTCGAGGCGAGCGAGTTCGACGTCTACTACTTCGCGCCGCAGAAGAGCTTCGCCTCCGACGGCGGCCTCTGGATCGCCCTGATGTCCCCGGCCGCGCTGGCCAGGGTGGACGAGATCGCTTCCAGCGGCCGATACGTCCCCGAGTTCTTCAGCCTCCCGGTGGCGATCGACAACTCCTCCAAGGACCAGACGTACAACACCCCGGCGGTCGCCACGCTCTTCCTGCTCGCCGAGCAGATCGAGTGGATGAACGGCAACGGCGGCCTGGCCTGGACGACCGCCCGCACGGCCGACTCGGCCCAGCGCCTCTACACCTGGGCGGAGAAGACCTCCTACACCACCCCGTTCGCGGGTCCGGAGTTCCGCTCCAACGTGGTCGGCACGATCGACTTCTCCGATGACGTCGACGCCTCCGTGATCGCCAAGGTCCTGCGGGCCAACGGCATCGTCGACACCGAGCCCTACCGCAAGCTCGGCCGCAACCAGCTGCGCGTCGCGATGTTCCCCTCGATCGACCCCGACGACGTCGAGGCCCTGACCACCTGCGTCGACTACGTCGTCGAGCGCCTGTAGTCCCCCCGGCTCCCGCCCGGGAGCCGGAATCCGTTCCCGCCCGGGCCGGCGGTGACGGCCGCGCTCTCCGCTCCCGTCCCGGAAGCCGGACTTCCGGCTCCCCGGGCGGGAGGCCAGGCGTGCCCGGCCTCCGTGGCCGGTACGGCTAGGGCAGCGTGCTCGGGGTCCCGGCCGGCCCCGGGGCGTGCGCCTGCTCCCCCGCGCGCCGCGCCAGCTCGTGCAGCAGGCGCAGGGCGTCGTCCGGGTCCACCCCCTCCGCGAACCGCGAGAGCACCGGAGCCCGGTCGGGACTCCCGGCCAGGGCCGCGAGCATCAGCCCGGCCACGTGTTCGTCCCGGGAGCGGCTGGCGGTGTAGCGGAAGGCGTTGCGCACGGGTGCCCGCTCCAGCAAGCCCTTCCTGACGAGGCGCTCGGCGACGGTCTGCACCGTGGTGTAGGCCAGGCTCCGTTCGGCGTCCTGATTCAGCATGTCCTGTACCTGGCGAACCAGCAGTGGCTGCTTACAGCCCCACAGCACGTCCATGATCGCGCGTTCCAGGGATCCCAGGTTCACCCGCGGCCACCTTTCGAGGGTCGCGCCCGGCTGTGATGGCCCTGGAACATGTACGGGCACGCGGCCAGGCAGGTTCACACATGAAATTTTGTCACATTGTCACTTAAATCAACCGATGCGGCCATAGCTGATGAATTCCAGCAGTATTTTCTGTCGCTCGGTCATGGAAGAAACCACCCGGTGGTCATGAAAGAAACCATCCGGAAAAGGCGTCCGGCCGAAACACGCCGACGCCGGGTTCGGCCGCCGGGCCGCCGGTCCTTCGCCCGCACCGTGCCGGCCCCGCCGGTGGGCGGCGCTCCGGAACGACCTCATTCGCCCGTGGAGACCGCGTCCGGCCGACTCCGGCCCCCGAGATTCCAGCGGCGCCACGAAGCGCCACATAGCGCCTACAGCCCCACACAGCGTCCTTCTGCGGATGAGGCCCCCAGTTCGGGTGGCGACGGGTCGCGGGGGCGGGAAAGGCCCCCGCCCGGAACTCACGGGAGTGGGAAAGGCTCCCGCCCGGAACCCGCGAGACCCGGAAAGGCCCCCGCCCGGAACCCGCAAGGCCCGGAAACGCCCCCGCTCGGAAAGGCGGCCGGTGGGCGGGCGCCTCAGTAGGCGGGGGCGACGGCCCGGCGCCTGCGGCGCACCACCCAGGCCGCGATGACGCCACCGACCAGCCCGAACAGGTGACCCTGCCAGGAGATGCCCGACTCGCCGGGAAGCACGCCCCAGATGATCGAGTAGTAGGCGATCGCCACGCCGACACCGATCACGATGTCAAGGGCGCGACGGTCGAACAGGCCACGGGCGACGACGAATCCGAAGTAACCGAAGACCAGACCGCTGGCACCGACCGTGATGGCCAACGGCGAGCTGGTGAACCAGACGCCCAGGCCGCTGACCAGGACGATGATCAGGCTGGCGGCCAGGAACCGGCCGATCCCGCGCAGCGCGGCGAGGAAGCCGAGGATGAGCAGGGGCAGCGAGTTGGCCATCAGGTGGCCGAATCCGGCGTGCAGGAAGGGAGCGAGGAAGATGCCGCCCAGGCCCTCGGGGTCCCAGGCCCGGATGCCGTAGACGTCGAACTCTCCCGGCAGGACGTAGTCGGCGACCTCGATCACCCACATGGCACCGACCATGAGGACGTTGATGATCGCGGCGCCCAGCGCGCCCGCGGCCAGATTTCCCGCCCTGCGCTTCAGAAGATCGCCGGAGGATCGGCCGGTGGGGGACATCCCGGTCGGGTGGTCGTTCATGCACTCTCCTGGCCTTGGAGCGGTGGCGTGGATGTCAAGTGCCCCCGCCGCACCCGTCCACACCTTTACCGTACGCACTCCTGGCCGTGAACGCGCCGGGCGCGACCCCGTGGATCTCGCCCGGCCCGCTGAATTCTCTCCGCCCCCGTAGGGGTTACTCGCCCTTCCACCGGGGAGCACGCTTCTCGGCGAAGGCCGCCGCCCCCTCCATGGCGTCCTTGGAACCGAACACCGGGCTGATGATCTCCCCTTGTTTCGTGAACATCTCGTCGCGGCTCCAGTCCGCCGACTCGACGATCACGCGCTTGGTCGCGGCGAGCGCCAGCGGGGCGTTGGCGGCGATCCGCTTCGCGAGCTCGACGGCCGTGGCCAGCGCCTCGCCCGCGGGCGTGACGTGGTTGACCAGGCCGAGCTCGTACAGCCGGGAGGCGGGGAAGTGGTCGCCGGTCAGGGCGATCTCCATCGCGATGTGGTACGGGATGCGCCGCGGCAGCCGCATCACGCCGCCCGCCCCCGCGACCAGCCCCCGTTTGGGCTCGGGAAGCCCGAACTTGGCGTCCTCGGAGGCGATGATGATGTCGCAGGCCAGCGCCAGCTCGCAGCCTCCGGCCAGGGCGTAGCCCTCGACGGCGGCGATGAGCGGCTTCTTCGGCGGCGCCTCGGCGATGCCGCCGAACCCCTTGCCCTCCACCACCGGGAAGTCCCCGGTCAGGAACCCCTTCAGGTCCATGCCCGAGCAGAACGTGCCGCCGGCGCCGGTGAGGACGTAGGCCGCCACGTCCTTGCGCTCCTCCAACTCGTCCAGCGCACCGGCGACGCCCCGGGCCACCGCGCCGTTGACGGCGTTCCTGGCCTTGGGGCGGTTGATCGTGATGACGGCCACGCCGCCGTCGACTTCGACCAGAACCTCGTCAGACACCGGGTGACTCCTACTTGGGCTGGAAGCGGATGCCGCCGTCGAAACGGACCGTCTCGGCGTTCATGTAGTCGTTCTCGATCAGCGAGCGGACCAGGTGCGCGAACTCGGCGGCCCGTCCCATGCGCTTGGGGAAGACCACCGGCGCCACGAGCTTGGCCTTGAACTCCTCGGCGTTGGCCGAGAAACCGTAGATCGGGGTGTCGATGATGCCGGGGCAGATGGTGTTGACGCGCACGCCGATGGCGGCGAGGTCGCGCGCGGCCGGGACGGTCATGCCGACGATGCCGCCCTTGGAGGCCGAGTAGGCGACCTGACCGGTCTGCCCCTCCAGCGCCGCCACCGAGGCGGTGTTGATCACCACGCCGCGCTGGCCGTCCTCGTCGACCGGCTCCGTCTTCGCGATCGCGGCGGCACCGATGCGCATGAGGTTGAAGGTGCCGATCAGGTTGACCTCGATGACCTTGCGGTACGAGGCCAGATCGTGGGGCGAGCCGTCACGGCCGACGGTCCGGCTGGCCCAGCCGATGCCCGCGCTGTTCACCACGACGCGCAGCGGCCTGCCGGTCGCCACGGCCGCGTCCACGGCCGCCTGCACCTGCTCCTCGTCCGACACGTCGGCCTTGACGAAGACGCCGCCGAGCTCGTCGGCGAGTGACTTGCCGCGCTCCTCGTTGAGGTCGGCGACGACGACGGTGGCGCCGTGCGCGGCGAGGTCGCGGGCCGTGGCCTCGCCGAGGCCGCTGGCACCGCCCGAGATGATTGCTGCTGCTCCGTTCAGGTCCATGAGCGGACTTTAACGCGCCTACCGAATGAAGTTCTACTGGGGGTGGCTAAAACTCTCCGCCACCGATGTCCATGACCGGTACGGCTAGATCTCCCCGACGGCGCTGCTCACGTCGGGATAGACCTTGATCCGCCGGTCGAGCCCCGTCGTGCGAAGGATCCGGGCCACCGGCGCCTGGGGGGCCGCCAGCGAGACTCCGCCGCCCTCGCTCGTGGCCAGCCGCCACGCCTCGATCAGCACGGAGAGGCCGCTGGAGTCCATGAAGGACAGGGCGGTGAGGTCGAGGACCAGCCGCGCGCCGTCCAGCTTGATCGCGTCGCGGACCTCGTCTCGCAGGAAGGGAGCGGTGAACAGGTCGAGCTCACCCTCGACAGCCACCACCACGGCGTCCCCGACGGCGCGGCGAGCCAGCCGTAGCTTCATCAGTCCTCCTCGCGCCCGAAGGGCAGACCTACTTTACTTTGCCGTCACTCCGCGCGAGGTCATGCGCGATTGTTCACAGCAAGTTCACGCCGACCTCGCTCCGGTGTCCGGGATCTCGCACCCGGCGCCCGGATCGAGATCGGGGCCGGAGACCCCGAGGTCAGGGGGCGGCGAAACCGTACGGCAGTTCGAGCCGGTGCGCGGCGAGGAGGCCGGCGTCGGCGAGGATCTCGCGGGTCGGCCCGTCGGCGGCGATGACGCCTCCGGAGAGGATGAGCGAGCGTTCGCACAGCTCCAGCGCGTACGGCAGGTCGTGGGTGACCATCAGGACGGTCACGTCGAGCCCCCGCAGGATCTCGGCGAGCTCGCGCCGGGAGGCCGGATCCAGGTTGGACGACGGCTCGTCGAGGACCAGGATCTCCGGCTCCATGGCCAGCACGGTCGCCACCGCGACCCGGCGGCGCTGGCCGAAGGACAGGTGGTGCGGCGGCCGGTCGATCGTCTCCAGCATGCCCACGCGCTCCAGCGCGTTCCTGACCCGCCGCTCCAGCTCCTCGCCCGCGACCCCCATGTTGGCCGGGCCGAAGGCCACGTCCTCGCGGACGGTCGGCATGAAGAGCTGGTCGTCGGGGTCCTGGAAGACGAGCCCGACCCGTCTGCGGATCTCCATGAGCGACCCCTTGCCGACCGGCAGCCCCGCCACGGCCACCGTGCCGTGCCCGGCGGTCAGGATGCCGTTGAGGTGCATCACCAGCGTGGTCTTGCCCGCGCCGTTCGGCCCGAGCAGCGCGACCCGCTCGCCCCGCTCCACCCGGAGGTCCACGCCGAACAGCGCCTGCGTGCCGTCGGGGTACGCGTACGCCAGGCGGCTCACCTCGAGCGAGGGCGGCGGAGGCGGGGACGCGGTCGAGGACGGCACAGGCGGCGAGGACGGCACGGTCACGCGAACCCCCAGCTCCCGAGTAGCACGGCGAGTGCCGCACCCGGCAACATACCCGCGACGAGCCACTGCCGCGAAACGGCGGAGAGATCCTGGATGACCGGCATCGATCCGGTGTAGCCCCGGCTGAGCATCGCCAGGTGCACCCGCTCGCCCCGCTCGTACGAGCGGATGAACAGCGCCCCCGCCGACCTGGCGATCACCGGGATGTGCCGCACGTCCCTGGCCGCGAACCCGCGCGACTCCCTCGCCACCCGCATCCGGCGCATCTCGTCCAGGATCACGTCCATGTAGCGGAGCATGAACATGGCGATCTGCACCAGCAGCGGCGGCAACCTCAGGCGCTGGGCGCCCAGCAGGATCAGCCGCGGCTCGGTGGTGGCCGCGAGCAGCACGCTCGCGACCACGCCCAGGGTCGCCTTGGCCAGGATGTTCCAGGCGGCCCACAGGCCCGCCACGCTGAGTGAGAGGCCCAGGAAGGTCACCCTCTCGCCGAACCCGATGAACGGGATGGCCAGCGCGAACACCACGAACGGGATCTCGACCACCATCCGCCGCAGCACGAACCCCGCCGGGACGCGCGCGAGGGCCGCCACGGCGGCCAGAAGCACGGCGTACAGCCCGAAAGCCCAGAACCACTCGCGCGGGGTGGCGACCACCACCAGGGCGAACCCGGCCACCGCCGCCAGCTTGCACTGGGGCGGCAACCGGTGCACGAGCGTGTCGCCCGGCCGGTGCAGCTGGTGATGGTGCCCCGCTCCCATCAGACGGAGACCTTCTCGTCACTGTCGTCCCTGCCGGTGCCGCCCTCCTCGCGGCGGCGCACGGCGTAGAACACCCCGCCGCCGACGGCCAGGGTCACCCCGACGCCGATCAGCCCGGCCACGCCCACCGGGAGGCCGCCCACGTCGCCGTAGTCGGCGAGCGGCTGCTCGCCCAGCGCGTGGTCGTCCGCCTGGCCGATGAAGCCCTTGTCCTCGGCGACCCGCTCCAAGCCGTCGGGCGAGGAGGAGGCGTAGAAGCTGACGACGCCCGCCAGCAGGGCCGCCACCGCGACTCCGGCGGGCAGGAACCAGCCGGGACGGCGGGCGGCGACCGGCGCCGAGGACGCGGAAGGCCCCGGGGTGGCGGGGCTCCCGGGGGTGACGGTCACGTCGCCGTCCGCACCGCGCAGGACCAGCGGCGCGACGAGCTCGCGGGCGCCGTACACCAGGTCGGGCCGGATCGCCAGCACGGTGCTGACGGTGACCGCGGTGATCAGGCCCTCTCCCACGCCGATGAGCAGGTGCACGCCGCCCATGGCGGCGGCGACCGTGCCGATCTCGATGGGCGCGGTGCCGCCGGCCCAGAACAGCAGGGTGAACGCCAGCGCCGAGGCCGGCACCGAGAGCAGCGCCGCGACGAACGCGGCCGCCACCACGGCGCCCCTGTTCCGCACGCTCCGGGTGATCAGGCGGAAGACGCCCCACCCGACCAGCACGGCGACGAGGCCCATCAGCGTGATGTTGACGCCCAGCGCGGTCAGCCCGCCGTCGGCGAAGAAGAACGCCTGCACCAGGAGGACCACGGCCACGCACAACACCGCCGTGTACGGGCCGACGAGTATCGCGGCGAGCGCGCCGCCGAGAAGGTGACCGCTGGTGCCCGCGGCGACCGGGAAGTTGAGCATCTGGACCGCGAAGATGAAGGCGGCGACCAGCCCGGCCATCGGAGCGGTGCGGTCGTCGAGCTCACGGCGGGCGCCACGTAGGCATACGGCCACGCCGGCGGCGGCGACCACTCCCGCCGACACCGAGACGGCGGCGTTGAAAAAGCCATCGGGTACGTGCACAACAAGCCTCCGAGGTGCGGATTTGCCCCTAACTTTAGGCCATTGGCTTGTAGTTGCAAGAATGTGGCATTAACGAACGATACGTCTGATGAAAGTTCTGGGGCCGAAGGTGCGGACCACCGTGCTGAGCCGGCCCTTCCCCGCCGTGGCGTAGGGCCTGACGCTCCACCGGATCGCACCGCGCCACCACGTGCGCGGCTGCTCGATCACCTCCGGCACCGCCTCGATCCTGAAGCGCGCGGGCGGCCCGCCCAGGTCGAGCTCCAGGTAGGCGTCCCAGGTGCCGGGCCCCAGCCGCCCCATCGCCTGGGAGGCCGTGAACGTGCCGCCCGCGCCGACCGTGACCGGCTCGCGCCGCTCCCGGCTCGACTCGCGCTCCCGCCAGACCAGGGAGCGCACCGCGTCGGCCGCCGGGGCCGCCGCACCCACGCTGACCTCGCCGTCGAGCACCAGCCGGTGCCCGGCCGCCCAGCGGGCGCGCACCAGCCTGGCGCCGCCCGGCACCGCGACCACGTGCCCGCCGATGTCGAGGCTGAGGTTGCCGTACGGGTGGGTGAAGTACGGAAGGGCGACGACGTCGCCGACCACGCGCGGCGCGGGTGGCGCGATCAGCCCCTCCACGTCGGCGCCCAGGCGCGCGAGCCGGGGAACGCCCTCGAACGCGACGCTCACGTGGACGTCCCAGATGCCGGAGGACAGGGTGGTGACGTCGACGATCCCGGTGAACCCCGCGCAGTCGCCGGTCACCGGGACCACGACCTCGTCGGACGGGCCGGGGTCCACGTGCCGGCGCCGCAGCACCAGGGCGAGGTCACCGCCGGTGATCTCCGGGCGGTCGTGGCGCTCCAGCGTGCTCAGCGCCACCTTGCCCGAGATCGCCAGCCGCCCCTCCCGCTCGCGCTCCCAGCGAAGTGCGGTGAGCTCCCTGCGGACCGAGGCCGACTCGATGTGCGCGAGCCGCACCAGGCGGTCGATGTCCTGCAGCGCGGCGATCCGACTCCGGTCGATCGCGGGAAGCCGTTCGCGGACCCCGTCGGTCAGCCACCGCTCGCACATGTCGGCCACCTCGGCGGCGATCTCCTTGCGCTCGACCTCCCCGGCCTCAAGAAAGGGCCTGCCGAGGTTGCCGAAGGCGTCCATCCGGAAGTGACGCCGCAGGAGGTGGTCGCGGAGATCCCCGGGGCGTACGTGGGCGAGCATCAACTCGATCGGCCGCCTGATCATCCGCAGCCAGGAGACCGGGTCGCGACTCCCCTGCCGCTGCATGATGCTGGTGCCGTCCGGCCGGGCGACCAGGTGGTAGCAGTCGTAGTCGGCGACCACCGAGATCACGTCCGCGTGACAGTAGGCGTGGGTGGTGAAGACGACGTCCTCTCCCACCAGGAGCGTCTCGTCGAAACGGATGGCGTGCCTCTCCAGCATCTCCCTGCGGAACAGCTTGAAGCAGCTCAGGCTGTTGTAGACCGCGCTGTCGCCGAGGGGCACCCGCTCGGCGTTCTCCTTGAACATCGAGATCGGCACCTTGCGGTCATGCCCGACGATCTTGCCGAGCACGATGTCCGAGCCGTTGCGGTCGGCCATCGCGAGCATCCGCTCCAGCGCCTGGGGGCCGAGGTAGTCGTCCGCGTCGCAGAAGAAGACGTATCTGCCGCGCGCGTGGGAGAGCCCGACGTTGCGCGGGCGCCCCGCGCCGCCGGACGCCTCCTGCCTGACGACGCGGATCACCCCGCGGTGGCAGGAGGCGTACAGGTCGAGCAGCGCGGCACCGCCGTCGGTGGAACCGTCGTCGACGACCACCACCTCCAGGGCGACGCGCTGGATCAGCAGCGAGGTCAGGCACCTGTCGAGATAGGGCCCGCAGTTGTGGAGGGGGACGATCACGGTGACGTCGACGTCGGACCGGATCGCCTCCTCGCTCGTGATCTCGCAGCCGCCCCGCTCCGTGCTCGTGCCATCGCAGCCGCCCCGCTCCGTGCGGACTCGCTGGAGGATCGTTACTGTCACCGCCGCGCCCCTCGTCGGTCACTTTCCGCTTATCTAGCGTCTCAGTATGTGACGAAGGGCCGTTCGTACGGGGCGAATCCACAGGGTTGCCTCCCCGATCTGCCGGCGCGGGAGACCGCATAGGGAGTGAAACGACCGTTTCGTACGCCTTGCGGCGTGCCGCGGACCTCGCCGGACCTCGCCGGACCTCGCCGGACCTCACTGAGCCTCGTCACCGACCCGGGCGGGGGCGTCGCGGCCGCCCTGACCGTCGCCGCCCTGGCCGTCGCCGTCGGGGTCGTCGCGAGCGGGGTCGTCACGACCGCGCGGCCCCCGAGCCGCCCCGAGCGCGCGCGCCCGGTGCCGGCGGCGCGACAGCCAGGCGAGGGCGTACAGGGCCGCCGCGACCGCGATCAGCGCCCCGAGGAAATGGAGCGGGAAGATGACCAGCGTGACGCTCCGCCGGGAGGTCCCGCCACTGCCGGAAACCGACACCGTCGCGCGGCAGACGCACATGAACGGCGGGTTCGCCCACCTGGCGGTGACGCTCCTGCCGACCCCGCGGGGCAGCGTGAAGTCGGGGAACGGCACGTCGTAGCCGTTCACTCCCACCTTCAGGCTCCGCGGGGCGAGGAAGTCGCGGTGAACGGTCCCGACGTTGTCGACGGTGGCGGTGAAGTCGATGGGGCCGCCCGTCGTGAAGCCGCTGGGGGTGGTGAGGTCGCCGACGTTCACGGAGGTGTCGATCGGCCCCGGAACCGTGAGGTAGATCGGCGTCCCGATCACCCGGTCGAGCTTGATGTCGCCCCCGCCGGCTCCGGCGGGGACGGCGAAGAGCAGGGCCACCTGGTACCCGCCGTGCTCGGGCCTGGGCGGGGGGTCGATCCGCACGGTGACGCGCCGCTCCGCGCCGGGGGCGAGACGGAAGCCCGCCGGCGTGACCCTGAGCCAGCCGGCGGCGGAGTGGGGGGCGTCGTGCTCGAAGAGCATCTCGCCGGCCCCGCCCACCGTGAAACCCGCCTTGTCGACGACCATGTCGACCGGCGACCGCCCCCTGTTGACCACCTGGAACGACTGGGGGTCGTCGATCTCCTCCGGACCGACGACCAGGCGTGCCGGACTCACCGTCAGGGAGAAGTCCGGGGCCGGGCCGGACGCGCCGGAAGCTCCGGACCCCGTCACCGGCGCCATGCCGCCCACCACGAGAAACGCGACGATCCCGCGCCGAAGCCTTCCGGCCACCGCACATCCCCCTACCGTCGTGGAACGCCGCCGGGGCCCGCCCGGACGGCCACGCCCCGGCCGGACACTCCACCGGACGCTCGGCCCGCCACCGCACTCCCCGTCACCGCACCCACGAGCACCGGCAGGACCCCGGACACCCCTTGCCCAAAGATCCCTCAAGATCTTTTTTACGCATGGTAGTTATTTGATCACAGATGAAGCAAGTTCCGGGCGGACGTGTCGCCCGCGCGCCACCGCCTCCCCGCGGCTCTTTCCCTCATCAGGTCATGGACGCGGGGAGGGGCAATCTGTCCGTGCCCGGACATGACGGCTCAGGAGGGCCGCTCCTCACCGTCGTCCTGCCGGGCGAGACCCCGCTGCCGTGGCCGCTTCGTCTGATGCCCGCTGAGGCCCGATCTCCATCACGCGGATCAGCACGGCGGGGACTCCGGATGAGAGGCAACGGCTTGCCGCAGCAGAACACGGATCAGGACCAGGCATGCGGTGCGACATGAATCGCGCCCGAAAAGCCGCCCGCACAGGAAGCCGGGAGCTCGCCAGGACGAGTGTGAGTGCTCCGATGAGTGGCGTCGCGATGACCCATGGGCTATGCCGGTAGTCGAGTCTCACGGGTCGGATTATGACGGCACATTCTTGGCTGCGTGGGATGTCGAACGTCGCATGGCGGCCGAGATTTGCAACCAGCTTCTTAAGTCGATCATGGGCACAGCGGTGAACGACGAGTTGATCCGCAAGAACCCGTGCCGGATCAAGGGTGCCGGCATGCCGGACACTCCGGACCGGGAGATGATCCCCCCGGCCAAGGTCGTGGAGATCGTGACGACGGTCCCGGAGCGATACCGGGCGTTCGTGCTCCTGGGAACCTTCGCGAGCTTCTGCCGGCGCGGGAGATCACATAGGGAGTGAAACAACCGTTTCGTACGCTTTGCGGCGTCGGGCTCCCGAGCTCTCGCCCGTCACGTTTCAAGGGGCGTTTAGGGTGTGGCCATGAGCCGATGGAAGCGCGCCGCCGCCGACACCGGCCTGGCGACGCTCGTCGGGATCCTGGTGGGCATCGCGATGAGCGTGGCGACCGAGCCCGTTCTCGGATCACGGCCTCCCGACGCGGTCGCCTACGGTCTCGCCGCGGTCATCGGAGGGGTTCTCCTGTTCCGCAGGCGTTCACCGCTGGGCGTGCTCCTCGTCACGGCCGCGTGCCTCCTGCTGTACTACGGGCTGGAATATCCAGGAATCACCCCGGCCGTCCCCCTGGCCCTCGCGCTCTACACCGCGGCGTCGGGAGGACTGCTGGTGTGGTCGCTCGGGATCGCCGGGCTCTTCGTCGTGCTGGGGCTGACGATCCGCCCCCTGCATCTCGGCGAACCGATCCTGCCTGTGCTCACGGACATGACGGCCCAGGCAGGGCTGCTCCTCGCCGTCGTCCTGCTGGGTGAGACCATGCGCAGCCGGAGGGTACGGCTCGCGGAGGCCGGGGAGCGGCTGGCCCTGGTGGAGGCCGGACGGGAGCGCGAGGCGGCCCGGCGGGCGGCGGAGGAGCGGCTGCGGATCGCCGGGGAGATACACGACGTGCTGAGCCACACGATCACCGGGATAACCATCCAGGCGGCGCTGGCCGACGAGGTGCTCGACGATCGGCCGGCCGACGCGCGGACGGCTCTGCGCGCCATCCGCACGGCCGCCAGGGAGGCCACGATCGAGCTCAGGTCGGCCCTGGGACTCCTCAGGACGGACGACGGCGAGACCCCGCCGCGCGTACCGGCTCCGGGCCTGGGCCAGGTCGGCGAGCTGGCCGGACGGGCGCGGAGCGCCGGTCTGGAGGCGACGGTCGTCGTGAAAGGCGAGGCACGGCGGCTGCCTCCCGCTGTGGACCTCGCCGCGTTCCGCGTCGTGCAGGAATCGGTGACGAACACCATCCGGCACGCGAACGCCGGCACGGTACAGATCACCCTGGCCTACGAGCCGGACGCGCTCGAGGTCGAGGTCGTCGACGACGGACGTCCCCGCGAGGGACATGACCGGAGCGACGAACACCCGGAAGCCGGGGGGACCTCCGGATACGGGCTCAGCGGGATGGGGGAGCGCGCGTCGTCCCTCGGCGGAACGCTCACGGCGGCGCCCCTTCCCGGTGGCGGATTCTCCGTCCTCGTCAGGTTGCCGATCGGAGACCCCGCGTGATCCGGGTACTGATCGCCGACGACCAGACGATGGTCCGGGTGGGCCTGCGCGGGCTCCTGGAGAACTGCGACGACATCAGGGTCGTCGCCGAGGCCACGACAGGGGAGGACGTGGTCCGGCTCGTACGCGAGCTGCGCCCCGACGTGGTGCTCATGGACATCAGGATGCCGATCATGGACGGGCTGGAGGCGACCAGGCGGATCGCCGGGGACGACACGCTGTCCGCGGTTCGCGTGATCGTGCTCACGACTTTCGATCTCGACGAGTACGTCATGGACGGCCTCCGCGCGGGCGCGAGCGGCTTCCTCACCAAGGATGTCGAACCCGCCGACCTCCGGCAGGCGGTGCGCGTGGTCGCCCAGGGAGAGGCGCTACTGTCCCCAGCCGCGACCCGCCGGTTGATCGCCCGGTTCCTCGCCCAAGAGCCGGCCCCTCGGGACACGGGCGCGCTCGGCAGGCTCACGGGCAGGGAGCGCGAGGTCATGGCGCTCGTGGCGGCCGGGCTGAGCAACGAGCAGATCGGTGAGCGCCTGTCCATGAGCCCGGCGACCGCACGCACCCACGCTCACCGGACGATGGTGAAACTCGGCGCGCGCGACCGGGCCCAACTCGTAGTGATCGCCTACGAAACCGGCCTGGTCCGCCCTGGACACGCCTGACGGCCAGGACACGCCAGACAATCCAAATACGCCCAACGACCACGGCGCGCTCGACGGCCGGGACACACCCGGCGCCGTACGGCTCCCACCCGGCCGCCCGTACGGTGATCCGCGTAGCCGGTGTCGGCATCGGGCGGATGCGAACGCCCCCGCCGGGAACCTAGCGTCGGCGCCCATGTACGAGTTCGCGGTGAATGTCGACAGCATTTTGGTGATCCTGCTCCTCATCGTCTGGGGCGCCGCAGGACTCCTCGCGGGAGGTCTCTCAACGCGCCGCCGGACCCGGCTCCTCCTCGCGCTGATCGGCGTGGGGACGGTCGTCACGGTGGCCCGGGGGATCGGCACCGGCCTGCTGTGGTCGAACGGCTGGGTCTTCGTCGCCGACCGGGTGCTGGTGGCACTGCCCCTGCTCGCCGTCCCGATGGTGGCGATGTTCGCACTGGCCGTCCCAGCACTGCGGCGGATCGCCGGTCGACGTCAAGCGACGAACGGAACGGCGAAGACGGCGGAGACGGCAAAGACGGAGACGGCGGGAGCACCGCCGACGCCCTTCCCGGTTTCCGTCCGGGTCTCCGTACGGACGACCGCGGTGGCAGCCCTGCTCGGTGCCTTCATGGAATACCTCTCCCGTCCGCTCCCGCCGTACGGCGCGGACATGGCGATCTACACGGGTATCCTCCTCGTGGCCGCGGCGGCGTCCCGGGGGCGAAACCCCCGTCCTCGCCGGGCCGGGACCAGGCGGGCCGTGGCCGTCACCGCCCTGGTGGCGACGGCCATCACCGGCGCGGGCGTCTACGAGATGCGGACGAGCCTTCTGCCCGACCGGATGTCCATGATGGGCCACGGCGACGTGGACTACGGAGGAGGTCCCGGCGGTTCCCACCACGGGAGCCGGGCATCGGGCGCCCCGGCCGTCAAGGCCGTCAACGCCGCCGACCTCACCGGCCCGCGCACGGGCACCCCGGACCGCGCGTTCACCCTGACGGCCCGGGAGACGAGCATCCGGCTCGGCTCCGGCGCCGTGCTCGACGCCTGGACCTACAACGGCCAGGCACCCGGGCCCGCGCTGACCGTACGCGAGGGTGACCTCGTCCAGGTGACGCTCGTCAACAGACTTCCCCGCGAGGGGGTCACCATCCACTGGCACGGCCTGGACGTGCCCAACGCCGAGGACGGCGTCGCGGGCGTGACCCAGGACGCCGTACAGCCGGGCGAGAGCCACGTCTACCGGTTCCGCGCCGACCAGGTGGGCACATTCTGGTATCACACCCACCAGCGCCCCCTCGTCGGCGTGCGGCGCGGGCTGTTCGGCTCGCTCGTGGTACTCCCCCCGGAAGGCACCACGGGCGAGGACATCACCGTGATGGCCCACAACTGGGAGCGTCCCGACGGGCTGGTCGCGGCGTTCGGCACGTCGGACACGCTCGACCGCCGGCCGGTGAGACCCGGCACCCCGGTACGGCTACGCGTGGTCAACACCGACAGGAACGCCTGGTCGGACGTCGAGTCCAGGAACCTCGTACTGCTGGGCGCGCGCTTCCGGGTGGCCGCCATCGACGGAGTCGACCTCGACGGCCCCTCCGAACTCGACGGGGTGCGGCTCTCCGTGGCCGAGGGCGGCCGGTACGACCTGACCTTCGTCATGCCGGATCGGCCGGTTCTCCTGGCCGACCTCGCCAACCCCCGGGCCGGACTGCTCCTGAGCCCCGGCTCCGACGGCCCGGTGACCGCGCCCTCGATTCCGTCTGACGCGCCGGTCTTCGACCCCGCGACGTACGGCACGCCGGCTCCGGTCCCCTTCACCCGCTTCGACCGCGATTTCACGGTCATCATCGACGACAGGATCGGTTTCCACGACGGCACCCTCCATTTCCTGCCCACCGTCAACGGGCGCAGCTTTCCTCACACCCCCGTCCACATGGTCCGGCAGGGTGAAGTCGTCCGTATGACATTCGTGAACCGCAGCCACCAGGTCCACCCGATGCACCTGCACGGGCACCACGCCCTCGTGCTTTCCCGAAACGGCCGCCCGACCACCGGGAGCCCCTGGTGGATCGACACCCTGGCCGTCCAGCCTGGCGAAACCTACGAGATCGGATTCCGCGCGGACAATCCCGGCGTCTGGATGGACCACTGTCACGACCTCGGCCACGCGGCCGACGGCATGGTGACGCACCTGGCCTACGAGGGGATCTCCACTCCCTACGAGATCGGACACGGAACCCCCAACCAGCCGGAGTGATCGGGTCGCGGGAATCGAATTCCACTCGTCCCCGTGGCCGGTTCACGGAGTGAGAACGATCCGGCCGCGAAGGCCCTCTTTCCCGAGCAGGGCGTGTGCGGTCCGGGCGTCGTCGAGCGGCAGTGTCCGCGCGACACGGAGCGTGACCACGCGGGCGGCGCTGATCTACCGGCACGCCGGTCAGGACCGTGACAAGGTCATCGCGGAGGCTCTGGGCAAGGCGCTCAAGGGGACACGCGGGACGGCCACGAAGAAGGCCGGTGGCACGCGGGTGGCACGGAAGGGCGAGAAGCCCTCTCAACGATCAAAGGGCCAGGTCAACCGGATGCCGGTTGACCTGGCCCTCTGTTGCGAGCCGACGAGGGGAATCGAACCCCTGACCTACAGTTTACAAGATCTCGGTACGCGACCCTCTGACCTGCTGCGCTCCAGGTCAGAGGTGGTCCCGCCTTGCCCGCGAGTCCCCGTGATTCCCCCTTGATGACCCTCCTGACGGGCACGCAGCGGGCACGGCCTGAGAACCCCGTGCGGACGCACACACCTCTCCCGCCGGATCTTCCCGTCGCCGTCGTCCCACCCTCCGGGGAGCGGGCCGGGGCTAGGGCGCCAAGGTGGAGCGCCCCACTGGACGAACGACCTTGGCGCCCTAGCCCCGGTCTGCTCGGCTTGTCCTGGGACGACGGCGACGGGAAGATCTGGCCCCCGCCACTCACGAACCCGGCCCTTGCTCCTGGCGATCATCCCGGAGCCGGAGTGCCCCCGCCGGAGGCATAGGTTGTACGGTCACCTGCATGGACCCCCAGTACGCTGCTGATGCTCGCCACATCTGGAAGACCTACGTACCGCGCCGAGGGCAGGCGGACACCGTCCAAGGTGAGTTGCTGCGGGCAGTGGAGAAACTCCGGGACGAGGCCCAGCGCAACGGCAACGTCAACTGGGATGAGCACTTTGAGCAGCTCCTGGCCTACCTGCGCGAGAAGTTCACCGCGTCGGGATTGTTCGATGCGGAGACCTTGAAGGAGCTGTCCGCGGATCTGGATCGCCTCGCCGACTTTGAGCGTCCGCTTACTGACGATGAGCCCTTCGATCGCATCACTTACCGCGTCGTCGACTGGTACCGCGCTCATCCTGAGCCGGTACCGCGTGAGCACGTCTGAAGTTGGCCGGCGGCGGCGCGGCCCCATTGCGGCGGGTTGGTTGGGTACGGCGCGCGGGCGGTGCGGCGGGCGGGCCGATTTCCGCCGCCGTTCGGGACCGGCGCCCACGCCGCACGCCCGGACGGCGGGCGGGTGGAGGGCCGTGCGGCGGCGCGCCGCGCCGCCGCCTTGATACCCATAAGAACAATTCGGCAGTGATCGCAGCACGACGTTTTGTCTTGTCTCGGGAGATGCTTGACACGTCAGTCCCAGGACATGTTTGACGGCGACCTGCCCTGTCATCCCATCAGGATTGACGGCGCTCGACGGTATGGTCCCGCCATGACCCTCGTCGACTGGCGAGCCAGCCTTCATCTTCTTGCCAGCATCCTGCGTCAACACGGGCAAGCACCCGGCGCCATTACCGACACCAGGGCCGCGTGGGCGGCATTCGCAGAGTTCGCTCAAACGAAAGTCACCGGAATCGATACCCAACCCGATTCCGACTCCGACGGGTTCATCCTGCAGTGGGGGCGCCGGTCCTGGCATGATCACCGTCCGAGTATGAGCTTCACCCGGCAAGTGGCTGTGCCCTACGCGAACGGTCAGTTCGATGGCTTCGTCGAACTTTGGCAGATCGAGCTAGTTCTCTTCTATGAGGACTCGGGGATGCTCAGCTCTCATTCGGATCAAGACACGGGTTTCTACTTCCCCAACGACGATGAGGAGTGGGAGGCGGCTCTTGCGGAGGCACAGGACTTTCCGCCATTCCAAGCTGTTGCCAAAATCGCCCCGGTGAGCAGCTCCTTGACCCTGGAGCACGCCGACTAGAGTGCTCAGAAGACCGGCGGTCGGTATGCGCATAGGCTGATTGTCAGGTGGTGCTGAGCTGAACTCGATTCCCGAACTGATGACAATCTTTGTCGGGCTTCTCTGCATGCTCTTCCCCCACGTCTCGTACACGTATAAGCACAACAGCACACGAGGCAAAAAGGGCGAGGTGATGCGTGATGAACGTACGAAGGACCTGCGGGTCTCGATCGGTAGCCGGACGGCGGCAGCTCTCGCGACTGCGACGTTTGCATCCCTTCTGGGGTGGTCGCAGATAAGCGGGGGGTCGGGTTGAGCTCAGCAACGCCTCTCAGTCTTCAAGCAGATGCGTGCCGTCGTGGTGGCGGATGGCCGGGGCCTGGTCCTGGTGCATGGCGTCGAGGACGCGGATGGCGAATGCCTCGGATGCGAGTTCCTGGACCTCGTCCGCGGTGACCCAGCGGAAGGCGCGGGCTTCGTCGGTTTCGGTGAGGTGGCCGCTGACGACCTTGCAGCGGAAGACCAGGGCGACGATGCCGCGTGTCATGTTCTTGTAGACGCCGGTGAGGGTGACGGGTTCGACTGTCAGGCCGGTCTCTTCGTAGATCTCTCGGAGTAGGCCCGTGGTGATGTCTTCGTCTCGCTCCAGGACTCCGCCGGGTGCTTCCCAGTGGTCGTTGTCTCTGCGCTGGGTGAGGAGTGCTCGGCCTTGGTCGTCGAT